>NZ_CP026108.1:323738-647477 GCF_002902965.1 Paraburkholderia hospita
GGCAGCCTGGAGGGCGCGGGCCGAACGATTCTCGTGGTCGACGACGTGTCCGCCAACCGGGCGCTACTGGCGGAGGTGCTGGGACGGGCCGGTTTCCACGTGATTGAAAGCGGCGACGGGCACGACGCGCTCGCCAAGGCCGCCGCTCACGCCCCCGAGCTGATCATTCTCGACACGGTGATGCCCCTGATGGGCGGCATCGAAATGCTGACGCATCTGCGCGGTTCGCAAACCCTTGCGAAGACGCCTGTGATCGTCGTTTCCGCCGACGCGTCCGAACGCAACGCGCGCGCCAATATCGATGCGGGCGCAGATGTCTTCCTCGCCAAGCCGCTCGATCTCGACCGGCTGCTGCGCTCGGCCGCCGAACTGCTCGGCATGCCAACGCGGCCGGTTGCGTCATCGTCTTGCGAGGCCGGGCAGCCAGTGGTTATCCCGCCACGCGAAGAAATGATCGCGCTGCACCGCTGCGCATTGCTCGGATCGATGCGCGACATCAACCGGCACGCGGACCGGCTCGTAACGCTGCATGAGAAGTACGAACCATTCGCCGCGCGCTTGCGGCAACTGACCATGACCTACGAATCGCAGGCTCTGCTTTCATTGATCGAACACCATCTGAATAACGAAGGGAATTGACAATGGGAGAGCCGAAAAACCATGACGCTCCCGTGGTGCTGGTTGTCGACGACACGGCGGCGAATCTGGGCCTCGTCGTCGATACGCTGGAAGCCGAGGGGCTGCGCGCCGCGGTGGCGCGCGATGGCCACGAAGCGTTGCGCCGCGCCGAGCTGGTCAAGCCCGATCTGATCCTGCTCGACGTGATGATGCCGGGACTGGATGGCTTTCAGACCTGTCGCGCGCTGAAGGACAACCCTGTCACGCGCGATATTCCCGTGATCTTCATGACCTCGCTGACGCAGACGGAAGATAAGATCATGGGCTTTCGCGTCGGTGCGATGGACTTCGTGACCAAGCCGCTGCAAATGGAGGAAGTCGCCGTTCGCGTGCAGACGCACCTCAAGCTGCGCGCGTTGCAACGGCTGCAACAGGAACAGAATGCCCGACTTGAAGAAGAGATCAAGACGCGCATCCAGGCGCAGGACGCGCTGATCGAAGTCTTGAACGGCGTGCGCAACGTATCGAACGCGATTGCGCACGATCTGCGTACGCCGCTGACCGAATTGCGCTCGCGGCTCGAAGTGCTGCTGCTGGGCTTGCGCAAGAAGGGCGATGAAGACACCTTGGGGCAGCTCGAAGGCGCAATGGCGGACGTCGATCGGGTGATCGGCATTTTCAATGCGCTGTTGCGTCTAGCTGAGATCGATGCGGGCGTACGGCGTTCGGGCTTTGCAGAAAGCGACGTGGTGACGATTCTGTCCGATGCCGTCGAGTTCTATCAGCCTGTTGCGGAGTTGCGCGGCATTTCGCTTTCGTTGCTTCTGTGCTCGGAAAGCGAAGTGCTGGCCGTCGTCGATCCGCTGCTGCTCGCGCAGGCGATCGGCAATCTGATCGACAACGCGCTCAAGTATGCGCGGGAAGATGGCGAGGTTGGGGTTTCGCTGTGCGAGCATGAAGATCATGTCGAAATCACCGTTACCGACGATGGCCCAGGTATTCCCGCCGCCGAACGGACCAAGGTCACAGAGCGGTTCTACCGCGGCGACCATAGCAGAGGAACGCCGGGCGTCGGCCTTGGACTCGCGCTGGTCAAGGCGGTCGCGACGCTGCATCAGGGCTCGCTTGAATTTGCCGACAACGCTCCAGGGCTTGCGGCGACGATGACGATCCGGCGGAGGACCTAGTTTCCTGCGCTAAGCTGGTGAGGGTTCTTCCAGGTTAATGAGCGTCGACTACCGGTTCGACGTAAGAGTAGTCATCGTTAACAGACAACCTCATCGACAGCGCTGGCGATGGTCCAATCGTGCCATTTGCGAAGCGTTCCTTGAGTATGGTGCGGTGACGTACCACGGTCATCTGATGTCTGGGCAACGCCAAGTGCTGGCGGATCGGGCCGAAACATGAGAGAAACGCCTGCGCGTGCGCGGCGCATCGCATCGCGCCACACATCTGGCGCTCGCGCTTGCGGGTCGGCTGGTGGCTGTCCCCGGCGCCATTGTTCACGCATGTAGCCGCTTTGACCAGCACGTGATGATAACGCGCACGCTGTCGATGCATCTTAACTCCGGTTGACGCATGAGCTTTGCTGCGAATCCATATTCGTCTCGTTGCCCGGTGCCGGTCGATAGCACATAAAGATTGTCATGCTCGCAACCTGGTTCCGCTCACTCTCCGCGTGACATAGCGAAGTAAAAAATCTGTTGGAGCGGACTTCTATGTCGACTTCTCCGATCAGGTCTGGTGTGCCGACGCTCCTGCTGAGTCCCGATCTACGTCCGGTAATCGATGCCTTGCCGCCGTGCACCGCCGCCGACTCTGGGCGAACTGTCCGCAATCTTATGCACGAAGTGACTGCTCCACTTCGATACCCACCATTGAATCAATACGGCTCGACCTGAGCATAGGGGTCGAATATGGCAGTTCGTGCATGAGGCGTCGTACGTGATCATCTTTCTAACGCGAACTCCGAGTGCGCCGGCCAGCTCTGATAATTCGCGGGTAATCGCCCATCGACCTTTGACGATTGAGCGGCCGCTCGAGATTCTGCACGTGGTCATTCGGCCGCTGCGCCGCAGTCTTGACGCATGTGAGCTGAAAAGCAGCGTCCGCGAAGTCCGCATCGGTTCCAGTCCGTGCTGATGCGAGATTTGCGATTCCCTCACGTGCGTCGGTTCTGGGAGACTGCGGCTCGCAAGGCGAGCAGATAACTTTCAACCCCGAAGCCGCAGATTTGCCCGTCGACGATCTCGGCGAATACCGAGTGATGTCGGAACGATTCCCGGGCGTGGATGTTGGACATATGCAATTCCACGACGGGGCAGGTGAGAATAGCCAGCGCATCGCGTATCCCGTAGCTGTAGTGTGTCCACGCCCCGGCGTTGATCAGCACGGCGTCACAGTGCTCCTCGAAGGCGCGATGAATGCGCTCGCACATTGCCCCTTCACTATTCGTCTGGAACGATTCCACTTGCACGCCAAGCTCGACGCCGAGAGCCTGCAGCCTGGCATCGATTTCGGCCAGCGTGATTGTTCCGTACTGCACCGGGTCGCGTTTGCCAAACATATTGTGGTTGATACCGTGAAGCATCAGGATCGTTTTCACTCGTCACTCCATTGCATTCTCAGTCGAGCGGCACAGTAAGCCGATCGATCACGGCCCGGGTCTGGGGCCGCACGCCGCGCCACCATGCGAACGCTTCGGCTGCCTGCTCCACCAGCATGCCGACACCGTCTGCGACACCTTGTACGCCTGCGTTTCGAGCGAGTCTCAGGAACGGCGCTAGCCGCTTGCCATAGGCCAGTTCATAGGCCGCGCCGGTCGGGCTGAAAACGCTCGGTGGAACGGGTGGGAGTTCGCCCGTCAAGCTAGCCGACGTCGCGTTGACCACGAGGTCGAACTGTCCCATCGCCTCGAGATTGGCGTAGCCGCAAGCGGCAAGCGGCCCGCTCGTGCTGACCTGGTCGACCAGCGCCCGAACCTTTGCGATGTCCCGATTGGCGACGACGAGTTCCGCGGGTCGCGCGGCAAGGAAGGGCAGCAATGCGCCACGCACTGCGCCGCCCGCGCCGAGGACTAGCACGCGTTTGCCGGCCATCGGCAGGTTAAGATTGACCTCGATGTCGCGCAGCAGGCCGAGGCCATCGAAGTTCTCAGCGATGATCCGGCCGTCCTTAAAGCTCAGCGCGTTAGCGGCGCCAGCCAGCGCCGCGCGCTCGCTGCGCTCGTCAGCCATCGCGAACGCTTTCAACTTGAACGGCGCGGTCACGTTCATGCCTTTGCCGCCCACTGCGATGAATCCGCGCACGGTCGCAGCGAACGCGTCCTGCGGCTCCAGCGGACCTTCGATCGCCGTATAGGACATGTCCTGCTGGGTCTCTTCTGCAAATTGACCGTGGATCAGCGGGGACTTCGTATGGCCGATCGGATTGCCGATCACCGCGTACTGGTCAGTCATCATGGCCTCACCTTTGAACACAACACACCTTCGGTCTGCATCGCGTCGATTTCGGCAGCGCCGAAACCCAGCGATTGCGCCACTTCCGCGTTGTGCTGACCGAGATCGGGCGCGACGTCGCGGATCGTCGTATCGCAGTCCGAGAAGCGGAAGGGCAGATTCGGCAGACGGAATGTCCCGTAGCGAGGGTGCTCCTGCTCGACTACCATGCCGCGCGCGACGATCTGCGGATCGGCAAGTACCTCATCGATACGCTGCACCTTCGCACACGGCACATCGATGCCGTCGAGCAGTGCAAGCACCTGCGCAACCGGTCGGTTTGCCACCCAGGGCTTCACGACGGACAGAATGTCCAACCGGTTCGCGTTGCGTCCCGCGAGGGTGTGAAAGCGTGTGTCGGTGCCAAAACCGTCCGGTCCGCCATGCGCCTCGATCAGAGCTGCGAAGCGCTTCCAGGCGTCGTCCACCTGCGCCGCGATCACGAGGTCGCCGTCGGCGGCACGGAACACGCCATAGAGCGTCGACGTGGGCATATCGTGGCCCGTCTGCTCCGGCAGGATGCCTTGCATCGTGTAACACTGCACCGCGTATTCGTGCATCGACACCAGCGTGTCGTACAGCGCCATGTCGATGTGTTGGCCGCGCCCGCTCTTCACGCGGCCGAGCAGTGCGGCATTGATCGCCGCTACGGCGTGAATGCCCGTATACATGTCGCCCAGCGAGATGCGCATCAATGGCGGCGGTTCACCGGGCGTGCCGATCATCTGCATGATCCCGCTCTTCGCTTCGGCAATCAGGCCGAAACCTGCGCGGTGCGCGTCCGGTCCCGTGTGGCCGTAGGCCGAGATCGAGCAGTAGACGAGGCCCGGATTGCGCGCGGACAGTTCGTCATAGCCCAGCCCGAGTTTGTTCAATGCACCCGGCCGGTAGTTCTCGACGAACACGTCCGCCGAGTCACACAGCCGCTGCATGAACGCCTTGCCGCGCGCGTCGCGCATGTTGACGCTGACGCCGCGCTTGCCCATGTTCAGTTGCAGGAAATAGCCGCTCTGCTCGTCGTCGAGCACGGTTGCGTGCTGACGTCCGGCGTCGCCGCTGCCTGGACGCTCGACCTTGATGACTTCGGCACCGAGCGCCGCGAGACAACGTCCGACATACGGACCGGCCAGAAAATGGCTGTAATCGACGACGCGGATACCTTCGAGAGGACGTGCTTGCATCAGAATGCTCCCGGTCGGCGCGGCACCATCAAGCGATGCTCGCCATGCTGGACGACCAGGCCGTCCTGATTGATCAGTTCGGACGGCAGTACGACGATGCCCCAGCCCGGACGGCTCTTGCTCGCGCGCATCGTGCCCACGCGGAACTTCACGTGCAGCACGTCATTGACCTTGATCGGAAGGTTGAAGTCCCACGTCCAGCCGAGCGACATGCCGGGCAGGAAGCGGTATTCGCTCTGGGTCTTGAGCCCATCGGCGATAGACAGGCCGAACAGACCATGCGCGACGATCGAACCGAAGTGGCTCGCGTTCGCATATTCCTCGTCCACGTGAACCGGCGTGTGATCGCCGGTGAGGTCGGCGTAGGCCAGAATGCGTTCCTTTGTCACCGTGTAGGTCGGGCTCATGCACACGTCGCCCTCGTTGGCGTCGTCCCAGTACTTATCGATGATCGTCATCTCAAACCTCCGCACGCGGGTTGATGTCCAGCGCCCGCGCCACGCATGAAGCGGGCTTGGCCTGAATCAGTTCGACGGCGAGGCCGTCCGGCAGGCGCAACCAGTTGCGTCCCTGCGGCATTTCGCTGACGTCATACTGTTGCGCGGCGGCGAGCGCCGCTTCCATGTCTTCGCACATCACGCCCAGGTGACCAAGGCGGCCTTCGGGCGCGTCATGCTGCGGGTTATGAATGAATTGCAGCCCGCCGAGCGTCCAGTACTGCCGTGGTTCTTCGACGGTGCCGTCGACCTCGCGCATCGTCATGCCGAAAACGTCTTCGAAAAAGCGGATGTGCCAGTGAATGTCCTTCACCCAGATGGCGACATGCTCCAGATAAGCCTTGCTGCCGTTCATGCATTTGTCTCCCTGCGTTGTCGGTCGGCCATGGCGCGCTCGATGCCCTTGATGCAGGCGACCAGCGTCGCGTTGACGGGCGTCGGCACGCCGTGCCGTTGTCCCCATCGCACGACCGCGCCGTTGATAAAGTCGATTTCAGTGATGGAGCCTTTTTCGAGGCTTTGCAGCATCGAGGTCTTGAAGGCGGAAGAAAGGCCTTCGCCAGCGAGGATCCACGGGCGTTCAGGATCAGTGGTGGAAAGCGTTACGCCAGCGGCGTGAGCGACTGCGATTGCTTCAGCGACTGCCGCGAGCGCAGCCGTCTTCAGAAGCGGCTCGTCGTAGAGTTGGCCGTAGGTGAGGCCAGTCGTGCCCGTCAGCGCGCCGGTTGCGACATTGACGAGCAACTTGTCCCACATCGTGCCGACTATGTTGTCGCTGACGGTGGTAGCCAGCCCGGCGGCGTTGAAGGTTTCAGCGATCGCCATCACGCGGGAAGTGATCCCGCCGTCGAGTTCGCCGATATAAGTCGCCTTGCCAGCGACGCCGGACTCGATGTGCCCCGGATTGCGCATCACGCCGCCGACATAGGTCTTGCCGGCCAGCACGCGCCCACGACCCACGATGTCCGCCAGCACATCTTCGTGCCCGAGGCCGTTCTGCAACGACAGGACAAGCGTGTCGGGTCCGACGAGCGCCAGGGCGCCACGCATCGCTGCATCGGTATGAAATGACTTGACCAGCACGACCACCAGATCGACGGCGCCCACTTCGGCGGCACGCGTCGTGGCCTTTACTTCCACACGACGCGTGCCATTCGCATCGTCTACGCGCAGACCGTCGCGCCGCATGGCCTCCACATGCGCCACCGAGCGGTTCAGCAACCACACCTCGTTGCCGCCTTCCATCAGCGCCGCGCCGATGGCACAGCCCAGAGCACCCGCACCCAGAATCACAATCTTCACTGCCGTCTCCTTAATCTGGAGATCAAGATACGATTCGATGCTCATGTCGGCAATGCAATGGATACAATGACGTCATTGCACCAGACAATAATGGTATGAACCCGGCAGAACTCCCCGATCTGAAACTGCTGCAGCTTTTCGATCTTCTCTACGACGTCCGCAATGTCACGCGTGTCGCGGAGCAACTCGGACAGAGTCAGCCGACCGTCAGCATCTGGCTCGGGCGTTTGCGTGAGCATCTGCAAGACCCGCTGTTCATCCGTACGCCTGGCGGCATGGCACCGACGCCGCAAGCCGATGCGCTGATCGGTCCGTGCCGGGAGATTCTCGAATCACTGCGGAGTTTCGCTGCGTGGGAGATTGCATTCGATCCCACCACCGCCAAGCGGCGGTTTCGCATCTGCATGACCGACGCGAGCCACATCACGCTGCTTCCTCGAATGCTGGCGCACGTGCGCGCGCAGGCGCCCGGGATCCGTCTCGAAGCGGCCAGGATCGACGGCAATACCGAACGCGCGCTGGAGTCAGGTGAGGCAGACCTTGCGATCGGTCACGTGCCCTGGCTCGGCGGCGGCATTTACCAGCAGCAGTTGTACACGCAGGACTGGGTGTGTCTGATGAACAGGCATCATCCGCGCGTGCGCGGAAAGCTCGGGCTCAAGCAGTACCGCGCGGAAGGCCATGTCGCCATCGCGGCAGGGACGGGGGCGCAACTGCTGGAGCAGGCGCTGGTGCGCGAGAACGTCGAGCGGGACGTGGTACTCGAGCTGCCGGGTTTTCTCGGGCTCGGGGCCATCATCAAGAGCACCGACCTGATTGCCACGCTGCCGCGGCATATCGGCGAGACGCTGGCGAAGGTGAATGACCTGTCGGTTCATCCGTGTCCGATGCCGGTGGAGGGGTTTGCCGTGCGGCAGCACTGGCACGCCCGCTATCACCACGAAGCGGGAAATCGCTGGCTGCGCGATCTGGTGGTTCAGCTATTCAGCAGTTTGCGGTGACCAGACTCCAGGTTTTCCACAACGCGCACTCCCATGCGCGAGTTTCTGTTTGAGAAAGTCGACGCAGACGCGCAGCTTTGCCGACTGCGCCGAGCGTGCCGCCGATATCGCCCATGCGTCGATCGGCCGCCCCGCGCCCAGCGCAGCACGACGTGACTAGGGTTCAATGTCAGCGATCCCGTCGCGTTGTGTGTAGCCTTGGCGTCAAGCGAGCGCTCTTCCGTTTTCGGCCCAGACTGTGTCAAAACACCATTTTGGCGCGGTAAAATAGTTCATCCGATAGCGGAGGATGAGCGAGATGAAGCGGTTCGTTCAAGGCGACAATCGTACACAAAGCTTTCTCCTCCCCGAAGCACTTGACGACTACGTGACGGACACCAATCCCGTGCGCGTAGTCGATGTTTTTGTAGATGAGCTTGATCTTCAGAAGCTCGGATTTGAAGGTGTTGAGCCAGCTCTGACGGGGCGGCCTTCATATCATCCGGAGGTGATGCTCAAGATCTATATCTACGGTTACCTGAACCGTATTCAATCCAGCCGCCGCCTTGAACGCGAGGCCCAGCGCAATATCGAACTGATGTGGCTCACGGGCCGCCTGGCCCCGGACTTCAAGACCATTGCGCGGTTTCGTAAAGACAACGGCAAAGCAATCCGCGGCGTCTGTCGTCAGTTCGTCATGCTATGCCAGCGTCTGGACCTCTTCGCCGAAGCGTTCGTTGCAATCGACGGCAGCAAGTTCAAGGCGGTGAACCACCGCGACCGCAACTTCACAAGCGCCAAGCTTGAACGACGCATGCGCGACATCGAGTCAAGTATCGCTCGCTATCTCGATGCGATGGATACAGCGGATCGTCAGGAGCCTGCAATCGCGAAGGTCAGAACAGAACGATTACAGGACAAGATTGCAGCCTTGAAGGAACAGATGCGAAGCCTCAAGGAGATCGAGGTCCAACTCAACGCAGCACCCGACAAACAGGTATCGCTCACGGACCCAGATGCTCGTTCGATGAAGACGCGGGGAACCGGAGTCGTCGGCTACAACGTCCAGACGGCGGTTGATACGAAGCACCATCTGATCGTCGCGCACGTGGTTACTAATGATGGCATTGATCGAGATCAGCTGACGTCGATGGCGAAGCTGGCGCGTGATGAAATGGGCGTCGACAGGCTCACTGCAATTGCGGATCGCGGCTACTACAAGAGCGAGGAGATACTCGCATGTCACGAGGCTGGAATAAATGTGTTCGTTCCTAAGACCGTGACATCGAGCGCAACGGCTCATGGCCGATTCGGCAAGGATGACTTCATCTATAACGCGAGGACGAACGAATATCGGTGCCCAGCAGGCGAGCGGCTCATCTGGCGATTCTCAACCGTTGAGCGCGGCCTGACGATCAGTAAGTACTGGAGTTCTAATTGCCAGCAATGTTCGCTAAAAGGGGACTGCACGCCGGGTCCTCAACGTCGCGTGACACGCTGGGAGCACGAGGCTGTTCTTGATGAGATGCAGGCGCGACTTGATCATGCGCCTGAGATGATGCGCATCCGGCGACAGACTGTCGAGCACCCCTTCGGCACGATCAAGGCATGGATGGGCGCCACTCATTTCCTGACACGGACCATCGAGAAAGTGAGCACGGAGATGAGCCTGCACGTGCTGGCGTACAACATGAAGCGGGTGATCAAACTACTCGGTTCCGAAGCGGTTATGAAGGCGATGCGGGCGTGACGCCCGTGCGGAGTTGTTGAGCCTTTGCGATATGTTCGGCTGTGATTTGACCTTCGGCTCGTCGCAGTCGACAAGCGGCAATCCGCACCGGCACAGATTTCCTCAATTCCCAGTGGCTAAGCGTTTTGACACAGTCTGGGCCATAAACGGCCCTTGGTGCTCTGCAGGCAGACGTCCGCTGACGAGTGATGAGCCGCCGTTCTGCAAAGCAATGCGATCGAAGATCCGACAAACGAGCCAGCTCTTTTTTCCGTACTGCGTGGAACGGCTCCGAATCGATGGCTGGTGGCGGAAGATGAATCTGGTCGTCTACATCGAGCCAAGACAGTACTCATGTCGTCCTGGCGAGTACCTTGATCGCGATTTTATCTGGTGGATATCGCCACCCCCAATCACCTGCGGCGCTGGCAGGTTCCGAGTCCTGTTGACCGGAACCCGCAACCCCCGTACACTCCGCGCCGCGGGGTGGAGCAGTCTGGCAGCTCGTCGGGCTCATAACCCGAAGGTCACAGGTTCAAATCCTGTCCCCGCAACCAGCATACGAAGCCTGTCAGGTGACCGCCTGACGGGCTTTTTGCCCTACGTCTCCGGAACGTTGCAGCCGCAGCAGTGCCCGGAAAATGCGGCGAGCGTCACGAGATACCCTGCCATCACAGCGTTCCCCGGGCCACTACCTGCCGGGGCAGGCTCACTGTAAAGGCGGTCTCCTGTCCGTCCGAGCGCACGTCGATCTTGCCGCCGTGCGCCACGGCGATCTCGCGAGCGATATACAGTCCGAGCCCGAGATTGGCGCCCTTCCGGGATCCGGCATCGGGGCCGCGCTGGAGTGGGTCGAATATTCTTGGCAGCAGCGCAGGATCGATGGCTGCACCCGCGTTTCTCACCTCGAACCGGACTTCCGTGTCGTCGCCTGTCAACGCCACCCGCACTGGCACGTCATGCGTGCCATACCGGATCGCATTCACGACCAGGTTACCCAGCAACTGCTGCAGGCGCAGACCGTCCCAGACGCCCCGCAGGGTCGCAGGCGCCTCCAGCACGATCTGGCGCTCTGGATGAGCCGCACGCAACTGGTCAGTCTCATCGGCAAAAACCGCAACAAGGTCCACCTCGGCTGGCACGATGCCGATGCCCAGACCCAGCTCGGTCCGATTAAAATCGCACAGATCGTCGAGCAGCGCCTGCATCCGGGCCCCAGTCCGGATCAGACGGTCTGCGGCAGACGATACTCCTTCACCGGCATTCATCCTCGTGAGATAGGACGCCGTCGCGTGGATGGTCTGCAGCGGGCTGCGCATGTCATGGCCCAGCATCCCGAGGAACAGGTTGCGTGCCCGCTCGACTTCAGCGCTGAAAGAACGGACCGATTCGGCAATCGCCTGGTCCACCGCTTCATTGAAACGGATGATGTCATCGAGATAGCGTGCTTCAGGCTGACAATCGTCCATCCACAATTCAAGCACGCTGGCGCGCAGCGCGCGGTACTCGGCGGCCAGCTGGTTGATGTCGAAACCGCTTTGCGCGCGCAGAAGGGCGTGCGTGTGTGCCGCCGTGTGCGGCGCATCGGCCAGCTGCGGGGCCCGCCCCCATGCTTTCTGCGACCGCGCGTCCGCGCTCTGCCCGGTCGACAGGTCGGCCACCATCGCTTCAAGCAGCGGCCGTGCATGATCACGCAACGCCAGCGAATCCATGCGCGCCGCCGCAGGCAGCAAGGTCACGGCGAACGCCTCCCATTGCACGAGGATGCGCTCCATATCGCGCAGGATGAACTCAGACAGTCGCATGTCATTCCTTGAGAAAGCGAAAAATCCCCTTTGAGCCTTCCGGCTGCGGGTCATCGTCGCGGATCTGCAACGGCTCTGTCGGTGGCGTAACGACCGGCTGGAACGGCGATCGCGGCCTTATGTGTCCCGGCTTATCCGCCCCGAAGACGTTATTTCTATCAATGCAGGTCGACCTCACCATCGACACGTAGCCCACCCGTCGCGCTGCAGAACATCGCATCTGCTATGCAGTTTCTTCCGTCGTCGGGTGCAGTCACCACCACCGGCCACAGCACCCGCCACCTCAGGGAATCCATCATGCGGTCGCGGCTACGTCGCCATGCCCAGTGCCCGTACGAGATCGGCCAGCCGGTACGGTTTGTGAATAAATGCGAAGTCGCTGAGATTGCCGTGCTGCGCCTTCAGGGCGGGAAGGGGATATCCCGACGCGAGCACGATCCTGATAGCAGGATGAAGGCTGCGCGTCGAACGCGCAAGCTGAATGCCATCGATTCCGTCAGGCATGACAACGTCGGTAAACAGGACGCCGATGTTGTCGCGCCGACTCAACACATCCATCGCCTCAGACCCGTTGCTCGCGGTCAGTACTTCATAACCCAGGCTTTGAAGCAGCTGGGCCGTCGCGTCCAGCAGATCCGGCTCATCCTCGACGAGCAGCACGGTATCCAGCGCCGGACCGGGCAACGTGTCAGCGTCGCCGGAGGTATCTCCAGCTACCGGCAGATAGAGACTGACGGTCGTGCCCTCGCCGGGTTCGCTGTGGATCAGCACGTCGCCGCCCGACTGGGCAATGAAGCCATATACCTGGCTCAGGCCCAGGCCGGTGCCCTTGCCCACCTCCTTGGTGGTGAAGAACGGGTCAAACGCACGCGCCGCAACTTCGGGCAACATCCCTGAGCCAGTGTCCGCGACGGACACCCTGGCATATGGGCCAGCCGCGAGCATCCCCACCGTCCCTTCGCCGAGTTCGACGTTCTCCACGCCGAGGACAATTGTTCCGCCGCCGGGCATGGCGTCGCGCGCGTTGACGACCAGGTTAAGCAGTGCCGCCTCAAACCGGGCTGCGTCGAGCAGGACCGGCCGGGGCCGGGATTCCGGCCTGACCTCGAGCCCGATCGCGCCCTCGGCGGCCCGCCGGAGCACCGCCTCGAAGCCGCGGATCACCGCGGTCACGTTACATCTTTCGACCTTCAGTGGCTGCTGGCGTGCGAATGACAGTAGCTGCTGGGTCAGCCTCGCGCCGCGGGCGACCGCGCGCTGCATCGTCTCCAGCATCCTGAGGTCGGCGTTGTCCTGTCCGCGCAGCGAAAGCACATCGAGTCCGTTCGACATCACGGCCAGCAGGTTGTTGAAGTCGTGGGCGACCCCGCCCGTCAGCTGACCCAGCGATTCCATCTTCTGTGCCTGGAACAGCGCCGCGTTGGCGCGCTCCAGTGCCTCCGCGGCCTGCTTGCGCTCGGTCACGTCGCGTATCACTTTCGCGTAACCGACGAGCTCGCCCGCTTCATCGCGGATGGCATCGACCACGACATGTGCCCAGAAGCGGGTGCCGTCCTTGCGCACCCGCCAGCCTTCGCGCTCGAAGCGGCCTTCCGTGCGGGCGATGGCCAGCGTCTGCGCTGGCAGACCGCCGGCGCGGTCTTCTTCGGTATAGAAGCAGGAGAAATGCTTGCCGAGAATTTCGTCGCGCGAATAACCTTTGATGCGCTCGGCGCCGACATTCCAGTTGGTCACCTCGCCAGCGGGCGACAGCATGAAGATCGCGTAGTCGGTGACCCCCTGGACCAGCAGGCTGAAGCGCTGCTCGCTTTCCCGTAACGCATCCTGGGCGACCTTTCGCTCCGTGATGTCGCGTGTAATCTTGGCAAACCCGACAAGCTTGCCGGAATCGTCGCGCAGCGGATTAATGACCACGCTCGCCCAGAACTGGCTGCCGTCCTTTCGCACCCGCCAGCCCTCGTCCTCGAACTTCCCTTCGTCAAGGGCGGTTCGCAGGGCAAGCGCCGGCCGACCGGCAATCTGTTCACTTTGCGGGTAAAAAACGGAAAAGTGCTGACCGATGATTTCGCTGGCCGCATAGCCCTTGAAGCGTTCGGCGCCGGCATTCCAGGTTTTGATAATGCCGTCCGGATCAAGCATGAATATTGCGTAGTCCCTGACGCCTGCCACGAGAAGCTGGAAAGACGCTTCTCCGGGAATTTCCCCCGGAGGCGGTTTGCGATCTGTCATGGTCTTTTGCGGGCAGCGCCCTGTTAGCGGTTCGTCACACTGCGCTGTAAATGCGTAACGCGGTCTACTTAAGAGCAAGCGCCGTGCCAGTGCATCGGCATCATACGCAGATCGTGCGGCCAGTACTGGCTTTCCAGCCGGCAAGCGGGCCACCCCCTATGGACAACATCAGGAAGACATCATGACCGAGCGACTGGTTGACGTAATGAATGGCAGCGGCAATGTCCTGCATACCTACCCGATCACGCTGGGCGAGGCGGGCAATGCCGACGAGTCCCGATACTTGGCGAAGGCACTGGAAGCGGCAGCGCAGGGCCGGCTTGTGCCGGACGATAAACTTGGCACCCTGACGGCCAGGATGCACACGGCCCGGGGTGGTCAGATGGCCCCCTATGGCGATGACCTGGAGAAAACTTCGGAAACGAAAGTCGGCCTGGACCAGGCCGTTCGGGAACGCGCTTACCTGCTATGGGAGCAAGACGGGCGCCCGGATGGACGCACGGAAGAGTACTGGCACCGTGCGCTTGACCAGCATCTTCGCGAGCGGGCCTATGTTCTCTGGCAGCAGGAAGGCAGTCCCGAAGGGCGACAGGATGAATTCTGGCGCCGGCTTGTCGATTTCCAGGCCCAGTGATTTCTGCCTGTCCGGGAGTGTCCGGCGCGTACGGACAGACAACGGGCATGCATGTAACGACGTCAGCTTCGACCAGGTCGAAGTATCGGCGCCGACAGATCATCTGACGTGGGAGGAGTCGATTACGAAAAGCATTGACAGACCCAAGTCCGCACTATATTGTGAATCTCGAAATATTCAAGAAGCTCGATTGCTGATCATCATTTTCCGCCTTGTCTGCGCGGTACTCGCTGTCCTCTCTTCTTCCTTGAAAGTTTTTGTCGCTCCGCACCGGAGCTGTTATTTTTATTTCAGGAATTCTTATGGATACCGGTACTGTCAAGTGGTTCAACGATAGCAAGGGTTTTGGCTTCATTACTCCGGACGCGGGTGGCGACGATCTCTTCGCGCATTTCTCGGAAATTCGCGGCGATGGCTTCAAGACGCTCGCAGAAAACCAGAAGGTGAGCTACGAGACAAAGCGCGGCCCGAAGGGTATGCAGGCCGCGAACATCTCGCCGCAGTAACGCATTGCAAGGGCCGGTCTTTCGGCCCTTTGCTTTGTTAGCCTGACTAGCATCCTCGCGGAGCCTGCGCTCCCGATCTGATCGCCGCGTTTCAACGTGCGCATCATTTGTCTTTCGACACGATCCGTCTCGCCCCTTTTTTCGATTTATATAGCTCGACATCATGTCGTGCGGCCGGTTATCGCTTATGCAAAATAATAAACACATTCACCATTACAACGGCTATTCAGTGTCACCATCGGCGCACCGGTTACCGGACGGCTGGTTTGCCGCCAACCTGCTGCTCACGAGAGGTGACGCCCTCAACGCTGAGCCGGTCTCTTACCAGTTTGATGCGCTCGACTATTTCGACAGCGAAACGCAGGCTCTTAGGCACGCTACCGCATGGGCGCGCGGCTGGGTCGACAGCCGGGGTTAGTCGGCATGGCCTGCTGCACACGCGCGGCCATGCGTCGCGCTCCCAGTTTTCCATATTTCCCACACGAGGAGCAGAGATGGCTTTGCTGGTCATGCAGGTCGCAGTGAGCGGAGAACTGGTGGAGGTGTTTGAAATGCCGGTTGATGATGTCGACGGACACCGGATGCTCGCCTGCGCAAATGAGGACGAGCGGGTGATTCATCGCGCCGGCCAGATCCTCGAAGACGGTGAAGTCTGGATCGATCTCATCGACAGGGACGGCGAGACGCTGTTCGATGAGGTGGCATGTTTCCACCGGGCAGACGCCGCCGACGCGCTGCAGGTTCATTTCGGCATGAATCCCGAGGTGGTTAAAGACTGTCTTTCAAAATCAAATGTTGCCTCGCTGTATGCGAGGCATCGCGTAGCTTCCCAGGCCTACTTTCGCAAGATTGACCGCCTCGTCGACTGCTCCATGGTGAGTTCCCGACAAAGCAATCGCCGGCGGGTGGGTGACGCCAGCGTCATGGATCTCGTGATTGAGCTTCGCAGACGGCTGGACGGTGCGGACACCCTGCTCGCGCTGAATGAGCTGCCGACGCCCGTACAGGCTGCGGCCGGGCAACTGAAGGAAGCGGCGAAGTCCTACGCGACGGCTGTCCAGCGTCTGTAAAGTGTTATTCGGCGCGCGGCTGCGCAGGGATAGGGGATTGGCGCGTGCAAAGAACCGTGAGCTATCGCGGGCTCGAGCTCTACGTTGAACCGCGACCCACATCGAAAGACATGCTCGAGCCGTGACTCCGAATTGCCGGGGCGAACCGGGATGCAGGAACAGCCGCTTTTGGAACACTGATCAGGGTTCGCGAAGGCCCGTATTCACGTCGGTGGGCTTACCTTGTTGCGGAGATTGCGGGACAGGCGTCAATCGACCTCATTCCCGGTCCGCAAGGTAGCTCGACATGCGGTACATGGCCGCAACAGGCGCGGTTTTCACACAGCACCTCGCCGTCGGTGATGGGTTGATAGAAGCACCGGCAAAATACCTTAAAGGAATGCCTGATGGACGAACGGAAACGGGACAGCATGATTGCGTATCTCCGCCACCGCATGGATGAGTTCGGCATCAGTCCGGATGACCTCGCTTCCTTCCTTGCGACCAGGCCTGCGGCGCCGGAGACGGGTCGCTAGCGCAGCGCGGGCGGTGATACCTGGAACGGTGAAGGCGAGACGCCTCAATGGCTTAAACAGGCCCTTAGCGCCGGACAGTCCATCGGGCACTTTGAACTTCCGTGGGGAGCGCTCGCACAACCGTCCACGCAGAGCGATGCGGACTGGAAAAACGATCCTTTCGCCGGAAGCCCGCTCGCGCGGTCGAGCCACCGCTAGACCATCATCTGCGCCCTTCTGGCTTGCCCCAATCGTAGCTGATCACTGATCGAACGCTCGCCATCGAATGAGCGAACGCCACCGGCGGCGCATCGCGGGGCATGCACGCCTGCTATGGCCGCTTTTGAGCACCGCAGCGACATTCACCGAAACTGCCCTAACGACTGGAAGGGGTCGGCTACAGTCTGACGCGCGACGCGAGCGCCTGAGGCTCACGCATGCGGGTCGACGGGCAAGGTTCGGGACACGCTCTGGGCCAGGAATCGACGCTCGACGCCGTCGCCCAGAGGCGCCCCTTCATCGGCGCATTCGGCCGGCTTTGAAAACGTCCGCTGCCATCCGAAGAATCCGAACTCGGCTTTCGAGAACGACCCGAAACGGCTTCCGTGCGTGCTGGGCGAGTAACGCCTTTAGCTTATACAAGTCACGGCTGTTCAAGGCGAAGCTTCCATTTCAACGGCGGTCATGCCCTCCAGCCGGCCACGCCAGAAGGGCTTTACGCTCAGTTCGCCATCACCCTTGCGGCCGAGAAATTTACCGAAGCGTTGCGCATTCAGGTGCAGCATGTCATTGATAAGCATCAATAGGGGGCTTTGCTCTAATGACTTGCAAGCACGTAGTTGCCGCTGCCTTTATAATCGTGCCCGCCCCCGGCAGGGCACGCGCCGGTAGTGGTATCGCCAGCGAAGAATAGACCCTCACATTTATGGCACCAGCGCCAGTTGTCCTGGCCGGTTTCTGGGGCGGCACGCAGAACATAGTCGCCACTGCCCCGATAATCATGACCGCCCCCGGCAGTGCATGCGCCGGTAGTGGTATCGCCAGCGAAGAACAGACCCTCACATTTATGGCACCAGCGCCAGTTGTCCTGGCCAGCCGCTGGGGCAATGGCCAGCACGTAGTTGCCGCTTTCCGCATAGTTGTGACCGCCGCCGGCGGCGCATGCGCCCGAGGTGGTGTCGGCAGCGAAGAACAGGCCCTCGCACTTGTTACACCACCGCCAGTTGTCCTGTGTGGTTACGGCTGGTTCCTTACTTATGGCGATGCCGCCGCTCGGTACCCCAATTCCGGTGTCAATACCACTGATGGTGCGGATCGGCGCGGCGTCACCACTAGCACCCGCGCTATAGACAGTAACGCTGCCAGCCGAGAGATCCGTTGGGAAGTTTCCCACGTAGACCAAGCCGGCTGCATCAACTGCCAGATCGAAGTCATCGACGATTCCGGTACTAGGTCCCGAAATCTTTCGGATGGGCGCGGCATCACCCGAGGCTCCGGGGTCGAAGACGAGAATGTCTATCCCATCGCTCACATAGAGATTGTTGAAGCTGTCGAAGGCCATCTGAGAGGGAATGGCAAGGCCAGTGCTGCCACCGCTGATGGTACGAATCGGCGCGACCGAACCGTTGGCTCCGGGAGGGTAGACGCTGATGATCCGTGGCATATCGTCTTGGGAGAGGTATAAATTGTCGAAATTATCGATAGCTATCCCATTCAGGTTGCCGATATCACCAACCTGGATCCCAGTAAGGGTGCGGATAGGCGCGACGTCGCCGCTGGCGCCTGGCCCGTATACAGTAATCTTTCTATGTGAGGGAACTCCCCCTGTGTTGAGGACATAGAGGTTGTCCGCGCTATCGATGGCCAGACTTCCGGGAATCGCAAGGCCAGTGTTGCCGCCGCGGATGATGCGGATCGGTGCGGCGTCGCCGTCGGCGGTGGAGGTGTAGACCGTAATGGTGCTAGGAGCGGCATTGCCCACATAGAGATTTCCCAGAGAATCGAGCACAACGTCCACGACGCCGTCAAACCCAGTGCTGGGGCCGTGAATGCTGCGGACAGGCACAGCATCTCCAACGGCTTTATCGTCGTAGACGTTTACTGTGTCGCGCAAAACCCCGACGTAAATAGCCATTTTTGTCTTCCTCGGTTTAGAAAACTCAGCCGCACCTATCTACTCGCATTGTGCGGCCCACAGGGTCTCTTGAACTCACGGCACTGGACGACATTTATTCGGCCCAGCGGACGGGGGCGTCCGCCGATTGGGATTCTTTTGTTGACGTCGCCGCATCTAATGTGATGCATTAGGGCGTGCCGCACATCAATTCTTTTTTTACCGCGGCAGGTTAACGAACGAAATTCAGCATAGTTCGTATACAACGGGATGCTGTCTAGGACCAACCCTGAGTCATCCTACTCTGAGCGGGATCGAACGGCGATTGGCAAGAGCCGGCCAATAGTTGACGTTCGCGAAACAAACAAAGCCGTCATTCCAACGGCGGGTTCACTCCCGGTGCTGCGTTTGGCAGTAGGGTGAGCATCGATTCGACGGTGATTGCCAGAACTCGGCCATGGAAGAGACGTTGCAGTTTCCGCCGACAATTTTTTGACTTATCCCCCTTGCCTTAATCAAGAATGAGGATATTGGTCAAACTTCAAACTGCTTTTGACCAAGGGCTCCCTATCGCCTAGCCTAATGAATAGTATGCATTTCAGATGCTGGGATGCGAGATCGACCCGCATCGCTGAGAACCGTATTGTCGCTCATAGGGCGAGCACGCCAGAAGGTGGCGCAAGCCGTGCCACTTCAGCCGCCTGGAGATTCGCAGACGTGGCGCACGTTCTTTAGTGATGCTGGATGATCGGTTGTCCGTAAGCCCGGCCGCCGAAATTGCCTGAAAGCCTACTTGAACGGCTCTACAAAGTCGTTGCATTTGGAGGAGTGGACATGCATCCAAGCAGCGAAAGGAGGGCACAACCTCAAGACCTGACAGCGACAGAGGTTTTCGCTCTATTTGAAAAAGAGGTTGGGATACGGTCGGAGCGCGACCGTGAGGATTATCAAGATTCGTTGCGCACCCTTGCATCGCTAGCACTTGCTAATATCTTATCTATTCAAGGTGATGCTGTTCGGACGCTGGAAGCGCTCATCGCTCAAATAGACAATAAGCTATCCGAACAAGTCAACGTAATCATGCACCAGCAAGAATTTAAGCGCCTGGAAGCGACTTGGCGGGGGCTCTGGTATGTGTGTTCGCAGATCAAATCTATTGAAGACGCAAAGCTCAAGTTCTTTAATATGTCGAAGAGCGAGTTGTATCGCATTTCGAGAAGCGGGCGCGAAAGCACGCTTTATGATCAAGTATATACCCAGAGTTTTGCGACTTTTGGTGGTGAGCCGTTTGGCGCAATTATTGTTGACTTCCAGTTTGACACGAGCGGAACTGATGTTTATATCTTGCACCATTTGGCACTGGTCGGCTCGACGGCACATACTGCGTTCATTGTTAGTGCTGATCCAGCGATGTTCGGATTGACAAGCTTCACTGAAATACACGCTCCCCGGAAACTTCAAATTCACCCGTTGGGGCCGGGAAGTGCATATTGGAGATCGTTGTGTAACGATGAACGTGCACGCTATCTTTGTATTGCGCTGCCACACATCTTGATGCGCGGCACTTATGGGCAAGGTAAGATCGTCGCCACCGAATTCAGTTTCGAGGAAGAAGCTTCCCGCAGCTCCGACATGCTTTGGGGCAATCCGGGATGGGCGATAGGTGATTCGATCGCAAGGTCATTCGGTCAAGACGGGTGGTTCGCCGCTCTATGCGGTAGCGAAGCGCCTGGGGTAGTGCGGAACTTGCCCGTAGTGGAGGTTCCTGCAGATGACGGCGGAACTGAAGTAATTGGCCCGACGGATACACCTGTTTCATATGCTCGTGAACGAGAGCTGACGCAGTTAGGGTTTACGACGCTGTTGCAGAGAAAGGGTTTTTCCGATGTGGTCCTCAATGCTGTGCATAACCCTTTTAGGCGAGAAGCTATTAGCCGGACAGCGTTTTTGGGCGCCCGGCCGCCGCCTGATACGGCGGCTCGATTTCATGACGATTCGCCCGATCGCGACCTCCGGGCGGTCTTGTGCGCGTCTCGCTTTGCACATTACATCCCTATCGTTTGGAACACGGCCTCGGGGCGCTTGCCTGACGTCAAGAGCGACACAGAGACTCGGCCGTACGAATCCTTAGAACTCAGCCTGCAGCTTTGGTTTGATGGGTACGTAGCGACGCCAGATACTGCACCGACAGTTGATAGACCTCTACGAAGTGCGATGGTGCGCGTACACCAACGAGATCCGGGTGACTATTGCGCAGAGGCCGTTGTGGAGCTTTGGCTTGGCTATCTCTTTGTTGGGGATGTCGGGCCCGTTAAAATCGCCGTCCGGCTTGAGAACGCTTTCGATAGGCCCGCAGCCCGCCAGGTCGCGGTGGCACGGCTCTCCATTGCGGAGCCAAGGCGGGTCCGGGGTGAGCATCTAAACTCTCAGATAGCTCCCGGTCATAGCAATAGCCAGCATGCAATCGCACCGTTTCAGCTCTATGCAATAGAGCCTAGCAGGGAACCCATACAGGTTGTTAGCACCCTCACTCAAGTGTTAAGTGAACGCGCGTGGATTTTGCAGCGCATCGTCCTAGGACCTCTTTGCGTCCACGCGCTTGTAGCCGCAGACCTCCCCATCGACCAATTGATCGATTTCGCTGCAGATGAGGAATCTCAACTTGAGATCGACATCACACATTGTGTGATGGGAACCAAATTGAATAGCTTCCAGCTGGCGTTTCTCGCAACATATCCTTCGAAGATAGTTCGTGGGCTGTCTGCAGATCTCGCCATGCTTGATGACCGATATATCCTGAGGCTTCTGGAGCCTCTCGCAGTGTTGGACCCAGGTCACCTCATTCCGACTTCGGAGTCAAGGGCAATCGAGTGCCGCTTCGACATGGTGATTCTGGAGGAGCCAGGACATGACCATTGAATACCACGATGTTATACGAACCGGCCCGGAACTTACGCATCCAGAAAACGGTAAATGGTTTCTTGCGTCCGACGTACATGGTCCTGTTGTCGTATTCGTACACGGCTTTACCGCACACGGCAGGTATCTGGCCCGACTGGCGGAGTACGTAGGCGCACACGGTTTTTCCCCGACGCTATTTAACTACGATTCGTATCGAGGCATCGATCAAGCCGCGCTAGACCTGGAGATGCTGCTCAGCGATATCGGAGACGAGATTCGTAGAGAGGGACTCTTTCTTGTAGGCCATAGTATGGGCGGCCTCGTTGTCAGATATTTTGTTCAGTATGGTACCGAGCGCTCCAAATTCCAGGTACGCGGAATCGCAACCCTTGGAACGCCCCACTGTGGAACACTCTCGAAGAGGCATCTTGGCCACTTTCTTGATTGGGCAGATTCCGTCACTATGCCCAATCCCTTCTCACGCTCGCCCGCTTGTCCGTCCGCGGTGCAACTCACCGACGCCAGCCCTTCGGGTCTCATTGGGCGCCTAAATCAGGACGCGGCCGCTGACGAAAGGCGCATTCCAATTCTCTCGATTTCTGGCGGATTGCCTTTTCTTGAGTTTGGGAGCGGCAGTAATGGAGGGTTCGCTGGAACGCTGCGAAATCTGGTTCTGCAACGGCTCATCGGTGAGCGACCAAACGACGGACTCGTCCCTGAGTCAAGCGCCAATGTAAGCAAGGCTATCGGTTCCGGCCCGCATAGATCCCACGCCAGCGACTACCCGGGATACGAGCGGGTCAACCACTCGTATCTTGGTAGGAACCAGCAGATCGCCGGGATCATCGTGCGGTGGTTACACGACGTAACGCATCAATATTGCGATTCGAAGGCTAACACCTGACGAGGTCAGGAAATCACGTCAAACGAAGACAGACATTTAACTCGCCGTGAATGAGTGCAGGGTCGATTACTTGCCCACAGTGGGTGTACCGAGCGACCGCTCGCCTCTGATACCAGCCCTTGCGACTCCGGGAGCTCGACCGGCAACAATGGGTCGTGCGCTGCCATTCGCGTAACGCTCTCGCCGATTGCATATGAATTGGCAACTATCGGCCACAAAGCGACGCTCGCTCGACGGCGATATATGGCGGCACCTCGACGCGTTTCGGTCATTTGCCCCATTTTTTGTCGGGTAGCTCAAACATGCCAGATAGATGAAGTTGCGCGCGCAGGGGAACACACCACAGTCGGACGGTGATCGGCCAGAAGCAACCGCCCGATGTCGGCTCCACATCATCGAGAGTCGAAACTGCGCGCTCGCAGAAAGGCTTTACGACGCGCCAAGCAGCATGTTGTTGAGCGCCGCCTTGCTCGGGACTTCATTGTCTTCGATCATCCGAACCAGCACGCGCTGGAGTATGTTGAACGTCTGCACCAAATGAGTGTCGTTGTGCTTCGGTTTGCCGTGCGCCGCAGCCGAACGTTTATCGTACAGTTCAAATATTTCCCGCTGAAGGGCAAGCCGTTCTTCGCCGGGCGGATAAGCATACGAGGCAATCAGGACCGACACGCGGAACCTCAATTCGGACGTCGATGGCGAAAATAACGCTTCGAGCGCGCCCCAAAGCGACACGAGCGTAAGTGCGTGGTGCGGCACGAATGTGGAGAGTTCGAACGCCTCCATTGCGAGCCGGAAGGCGGCGTGCGATGCCATAAGGCCGACAGCGTTCGGCCAGTGGTCGCGGACCCAGTCGAGCAATCCGATCATCGGCTTAGGCTTCGCCAGGGCTAGTTGGATGTACTGCGGGCTCGATTCAACCGGTGTAAGCCGGAGTTCGGGATGCGGAATCGCAGCGATCTCGGAGAAGGAATGGCTCGATTGCATGAGAAACCGGATCGTCGGATCGCAGCACAGCCGCAACAGGCTCGTAATCGTCCGTGCCACATCATACGGCGTCAGATCGCCCGGCGGTTTGTAGCCGCTGCGGATGACCAACTCCGTGTGAACGTCGAACTCGTTGTGCAGCGTCGACGCGTTCCAAGGTTCGCGGTGGTGCTTGCTTGGCGCTTCGGGCCGATTGACCGCGATCGTGTACGAACCCATTAGGCGTGCGTATGTGCGACGCAGGGCTAGCCCGTGGCCCAAGTCGTACTCGTCCTGATCAGGCGGCAACTGTAGACTGCTGAGTCCGGCGTATAAATCGAATGTCGTCATGGGATCAATTGGCCAACGGGTGCCGCCGAGGGACGAGGAAAATTGAAAGGGAATGCACGAACGAAATCCATCATCTCGTATCGTTCGATACGATGTGCCTCGTAATCCACTGTGAAAAAAGTGTTGTTGGAGAAGTTTAGATAAGGCAGCCCTTCTCCTAATAGAACCGATTCGATCTGCGAGCCGTAAAGCCGCGCGTGGAGCATCAGGGCACATGTCCCGCCGGGCGTGGGAATGCCCGCGATCATGAATCCATGCAGAGTGTGCGGCAAGCCAGAAAAGATGTTCGCGATCGGAAGTTTCTGTTCCGTCGAGTGCAAGGGGAAGGCTGGGACACCAGTCGCTATGGACCGCTTTACGCGCTGAAACTGTGGGTGTCTGACGTAGTCAGCGCCAGCTATATACGCCAGCAGATTCACGCCAATTTTTGCCAGCACCCTTCCGGTGACAGCGATATCGAACGACATTGAGATTCCTACGAGCCGATTTTCAACGTCTTGCTCCGTCATCTGCTCAAACGTCGTCTGATTGATCAATTTCCTGAAAAATGTGAGTGCTCGCGCGATGCCCAATTTTTCAGTGCTCTTAAGCACAATTTGACCATTGCCGCGTAGGAACATACGTGCGCAAGACTTCGGTTCGCTTCCATCCGCGTTCGGCTTGAGCGGCGTGCTCCACACGCTCGGAGTCGGCGGTGCCAAGACCAATCGCACTTCACCTTGAACATATTGATCGCCGTTCCATGTATAGGTGGTCGCATACAACGCGGGAGCTTTTTCACTTGGATCTTTGGAAACACAGACCACGCTTGCTCCGAGCAGAGTTTGCGTTCGATCAATATATTCACGCAATGGCGTCGCTTCTGATCCAGTACTAACGCCTTCACGATCCCCGACCAATACGAGTTGAGGAAGTATCGTAGGCCGTCCCCGCGCGCCAAGCTCTATCTCGACCGCATATCCAGCGGGAGTAATCATTTCCTTCGCGCTTGCTTCCAGCTTGGGCGGGTTTGCGCCTTTGCCACGCCGTCGCCCTTCAGACTGAAGAAAAATTCGCCCCAGAGCCGCAGGCGATTTCCGCAGAAATTCGAGCTCTAGCGGTGAGAAAACATCCGTGTTGCATTTCTTGCAAACAATTCCGCGCAAGATAAATCGCTTGTCATCGCCCCCTAAACCAGCGGGGATCACGTGTTCCGCAGAGAAAGGTCCATTGCTGCCGCAGTAGATACAAGCTTCAACCGGTAATGAATTATTCAAGGACATGTTGTTGGTAGGCTAGTACGGCTTCTAAATTTTTTTGGTGCACAGAGTGATGTACCGTAGGCCATCGTCGCATCAGTCATCTTGGGCCTTGTCGGCTTGGTACTGACAGTATCCGCACAATCCGTTATTGTCGTAGTCATCCAGTGTCAAATTTTCGCCGCAACGTGCACATCCTTCCCGATCAAGTTCCATCCCGCACCAAAGACATTCGCCCTTGGCATGTACGAACGTCGCATGCTGGCATTCCGGACATTCGGCGACCGGTTCTTCGTCTCCCGCATATGGATCGTACCCGCCCTGAACATCAACGAGTGTTTCTTCTAGCAATGGGATGACGTGTGAGGAAAAACCGCAGCTAACGCACGCATACTTGACCTTCTCGCTCTCCAGATCGCTACTGTCAGTCGTGTCGGGTTTTAACAGCGAAGATCTACAATCTTCGCACTGCATTGCTGGGATTACCGGCAAGAGGCCATCGGGCACGTTGAGGGCCGCCCAACCGTCTTCGCATACAGCAACCTGACCTTTATAAAAGTCATGCTGCTCTAGCATGGTTTTCCATGTCTCACCTAGAAGCGTCGCAGGCGCGTCCCCCAACTCCTTTTCGATCAATTCGCTCAGGAGTGGGAACGTGTCGGATAGAAATTTGCCGATGACAGCGGCCGCATTCTGAGGATGGAGGTGCTCAACGTTGTTACGCTCATTTTGCAAGGCCTTGACCACCGTCCAATCTGTCGATATTCCGAAAGCATCGAATCGCTTTTTAATGTCCGCCAGATCGATCGTGTTGTTGTTGAACTTGAGCGGTTGCCACTCAAAGCCACCACTACCGTCAGGTTTCGGAAGTATTTCTCCCGTCTTGAAAATCAGCTTGTAGCCGTCCTCGGGAGTCGGAGCTTCCAGAGCAATTCGATACTTAAACAGGAGAAGAATCCCTGCAAAGTAGTTGCGCAGCGCTGACAGCGCGCGATCGGGATCGCCGCCGTCTGCTTGCTGACTGCGGGTGTAGTCTTCGACGCCCAGTCGGATGGAAGTCAAAGCGTTTGATTTCAGCTTATCTGGATCGAATTTTTCGGCCACATGGATCCCCGGATTGGTTTCAGTTTTGTTCGTAACTGCTTGGCGAGGGCTGCCTAAAGGTGAAGGCACACCGGCATTATGCACGCGCCGCGCAGTGCTGCCGTCCGCCTTCGGAGAAGCGATGTGTAGCGCGAGTAAAAGCTTATTTAGCAGGCTTTTCGCATTCCGGAACGCCTGCGCTCGTCAGCCAAAAGCTGCTCTGCGCTCCAGCGGTCGGACCATCGTTACTTCCCACTCCCGGATGGCGCGCCACGCGATAAGCACACATCGGCCAATATGGAGTTCGCCCGGCCCGAGTCCGCGCTTGCGCATTTCGTAAAACGTTGAGCGGGACAGCTTGTAGCGGTCGCAGAACTCCAGCAGCGTAATCGCGCCGCCGCCGTTCGCAATCTCGGCCGGTACCAGTTCAGCGGGGACACTGGTGCCAGTGACTGCAGCGCTGCGTGCGAATGTCTCATATCGGCGCGAGAGCTGACCGGCGCCTATGCTGACTGAGTGACTCAATCGGGTCGCAAAGAGGCATCCAGCAGCGCCGGCAACAGTCATTCGCATCGGCCGACGTCAACCATCTGACGCGCCGAGCATGGTCCGCCGGCACCCGGGCGAGTTACACCGGCATGCATACTGTTGCCTGATCTCATCGGTGGGTTCGCCGTCGATGACCAGCGCATAGTCAATAAACAGTTCGCAGCCGGGCGCGATGTCGGCGAGCGCGTGGATGAAGACACGATCGCCCGACTCAATCGCTTCGCAGTTCGGTGTGCATGCGTGATTCAGGAAGCGGGCACTGTTGCCCCCGCGACTGCCATCAATCACCCGCCCGTCCGAGAGCCCGAAGACGAAAGTGTGGCCAGCGTCGGCGCGCTGGCGCGCGGCGGCGCGCCGCCAGGTGGTCCGTTCACCCGTGTACTCAATAAGCCGCTCGCCGGCCGCGATGGGCCGCAGCGCGAAGAGTCCCTTGCCATGCACCGACGAGCGTCGTGCAGTGATGCGTCGCTGTTGCATGTGTGAAGTCCGAGTGGGTGTCTGTCTGATCATCGCGGTTCAAAAATCAGTCGCGAAGCATATCGCTACTTCCTCTGCAAACTCAACCCTTGCATACGGACATGCGCAACTAACTGTCTGGCGTGCCAGCATACGATCCGGCTTCGCCAGACAACCTGTCGACAGGAAAGGGGGCATCGGGACACAGTGGCGCTTTCCAGGACAACTCGCGGGTTGCTGGACCGCCTCACGTGCGGTAGGGTGGCGTCCGGTCCGCCAGCACGGGGGTGTTATGGCTCAAAGGGAGACTCACAGATGAACAGACACGAACTGATTGATGCCGTTGCGGCTACCACAGGCGGGAGCAAGACCAGCACGGCCGAAGCCATTGATGTCATTCTCGAGGCCGTGACGGCGGCCGTCATCCGCGGCGAGACAGTCCAGCTGATCGGATTCGGCTCGTTTTCGACGGGGGCGCGCGCCGAGCGCGCGGGGCGGAATCCTTCTACCGGCGAGACAATCGCCATTCCGGCGGCGAAGACCGTCAGGTTCACCGCAGGAACGGCGTTCAGGGACGCCGTCAATGCCGGGTGACATCGGCGGGATGTGACGGACTGGACGGCTGACGCGCGAGAAGGCAGATCGCCTGATCGTTTTCAGTCGTACCGCCTGCTCCGTTGCCGGACTCCATGAAATGTCGGCGCATCCGAAAAGATGCAGGTTATCCCTGACTTTGGGTGCGTGTTGAAGCCCACCGGCCATATCCGGCGGGGGGTATTTTTTTGTGGCGAGAATTTTTCAGGCGACGCCTGTAACGGAAGCGGGTTGCGAAGCATGTCTATACGCGCAGCAGCCTCGCAGCACAGCGGTCATGGATCTGGCTGACGAGTGTCACGCGATAATCGAGCCGCCCGCCATCCGTAAAGAGTGACGCCACGGCTTCCTCGGTCCTGAGTCCGAACGTCACGAGGACGTCGGGTGCCAGGTCGACCGCCATGCGGACGATGCTGATTCGGTCCCGCCATTCCGGATGCGCGCCGTTAGCGCCCATCCAGACGAGAGACAGTTCGACCAGGTGATCCGTCCTGAGCCAGTCGCCGGTGCGTGCCATGGCGACAAGTTCACCGACCACGAGGTAACACAGCATTTCTGCCCGTGCTTCATCGTCGAAGACAATAGTCATGGCGACACGCTCACCGGCGCGCAAAATCGGCGGTGGTCAGTTCAAGGTGCGTGGCTGGATGAGCGAGTACCTTGCGCTCGGCGATCGCCCGGATACGGCCATAGCCATTGCGGAAGGCACGCAGGATCCGGATGTCATCGGCGTTGGGTTCAAGCCAGAAGCAGTCCTGCAGTGCCTTGATCGTGACCATGCATTCGACTGGCCCCTGGGGACAGGGAAGGCTGAACGATACGCCGCGGCCGGCAAGCACCTGAGGTTCGAATTCAAGGGTATCCATGTCAGTCTGCGAGCGATACGAGAAAGTGCGTGATCGATTGTTGCACAGGCGATGCGGCCTGATTATTGAGGTTCTACAGTTTCAGGTGAAGCGTGTAAATGAACTCACCTGTGTGCGGCATGGCTGCCGCGGACTGGCGCGCTGCCTTGGCATCTGAACGGTTCCGATGCGGTCAGGGTAAGGGGGCGGGCGCCGAACGTCCGCATGGTGCGCATTTACCCATTTTCGTTGTGCAGCCACGCCGGAATATCCCGCACGCCGTCAATCACACGCCAGACCTCGACGTAATCACCGCGATCCACATAAAGGACCAGGTGTGGATAACGGTTAAGTGGCCATGACCGGAGCCCGGGCAGGTCGAGTTCGTGGGCATGGCGTGGCGATCCCATCGCGGGATTTTTCCCCAGGCGCTGGAACGCCTCTTCGACAGCAGTGATGAACCCCAGTGCAGCGGCCTCCGAACCTTCCTCGGACAGGTAATAGTCAATCCCGGTTTCCAGATCCTGCTGCGCCTGCCGGGTAGGGACGACGGGTTTCGACTTCATTTACGCGCGCGACGCACGCGAGCGCGCAGTGATTCGAAATACGGCGCATCAACAGGCACTGTCGGGCCCGACGCTGCGCCTTCCACGAGAAGAGCACGCAAATGCTGCCGCTGCTGGTCGCGGCGGATCAGTTCGCGGACATATTCGCTGCTGGTGCCGTAGCCCCGTTCGCTGACCTGTTCGTCGACGAAGCTTTTCAGCGCGTCCGGTAAGGAAATGTTCATCGTCGTCATACGACCAGCATAGCAGTTTTGCCAAATTTTGCCAAAATCGCGCCGTCGCCATGTGCGATGGCTGACGCTGCGGTTTTCGCCAGCGTCGCATCGGTGATCTGAGCGCAACTCCAAACCGGTATGACTAACATTTGAAGATCTGCTTGAAGCAGTGGCCTCAACGCTGTCCCGTTGTCCCGCCGTCCATCTCCCTGGCAGCCGGTACTGAAGTCACCAGTCAATCCGGTGTTTCTCGTCGGTTTCCTGATGCCGGCGATCCTCGTCCACGTGCAGGTAGATACTGGTCGTGGTCAGCGACGCATGCCCGAAGTTGTCCCGCACGTGTCGCAGGTCCACCTGATGGTCGGCCATATGCGAACCGGCGCTGTGCCGTAGCCAGTGGGCCGACGCCTTTTGCAGCAGGTCGGCGCGCACCGCATGTTCATCTCCCTGTTTGCGTAGCCGTTCAGCCGCGCGGGCGAACACATCCTTGACGATCGTGTGCACGGCGGCGCGCGTGAGCGGCCGGGTTGAGGGGGGCTGCGTTGTGTCCCGCGTCGAACTGTTTGTGCGTCCTGCCGTCTTTGCGGCAGTCCCATCCGCTGTGCTACCTACAGTGCTACCCGCAGTGCTTCCTATCGGCATGACGAGTGGCGTCGCCTCATTAGGTGAGGGAAGAGCTGTCATGCCCAGGGACTGCCGGTAGCGCGAGAGCTCGGTCATCAGTTCACGCGTCGCCGGCACCAGCCTTTCCCTGTCGCCCTTGCCGTGTACGGTCAGCCACCAGCGCATCGTCCCGCCGGCGTCGCGCCGCACGAAGAACTGGCCCATCGTGTTGCCGCCGGCCTCGGCGATGCGCAGGCCGCCCAGATACAGCAGCGTGAAGAGCCAGCGCACGCGGTGATAGTGCGCGCGGTCCCGGGCGGTCTGCTGCGGCATCGACGCGATGAAGTCCTTGACCTCCTGCCACAGGCCCGGTTCGAGATAGCGGGTGATGCGCGGGGCGGCCTTCGGCGTGCGCTGGCGCGAGAGCGCGAGCGGGTTGCCGGCGAGATACCCGGCCTGCACCAGCCACGAAAACAGCACATTCAGGATCACCATCGCCTGGCGGATGCTGGCGGGCGACAGCGGGCCGTGAAACGGCCGCCAGCGGGCGTCGCCACGCGCATGCTTGCGGCCGCCGCCCGCGCCGGCGTTGGCGATCCAGGTGGCGGCCGGCTGCGGATCGGCGACGAAGCGCTGGTAGCGCAGGCAGTCCTCGTGGGTGAGGGACGAGAGCGGCTTGCCCAGCTGCACGAGCGACCACAGCAGCAGCCGTTCGGCTTCCTTGCGGTAGCTGTCGAAGGTGGTCCGTTTGTCGGCGAAGCGCGCGAGCCACGCGCGGATCGCCTCGAGATCGTTCGCGGCGGCGATCTGCGCGATGCCGCCGGTGGCGCGGTTGGTCCCGGCGTGGCCGTCGAGTGCCGCCGGGATCACGAGCCTTTCCAGCGGGGCGGGGTGCACCAGCACCAGGTGGGCTGACGATGGCGTGGACATGACGGTGAGCTTTTCCGGGAAAGGTGAGCGTTTGCAGGAACGGGTCTGAAGTCAATCTGTCCCTGTATCAATCGTGCAGCAGGCCGCGGCACGATTAGCCCTTTATTTTTGGACATTATGGGGTTAATGTCAAATTAGTCGGCTGTTGTAATTGGATATGGTGCGTTTTACGTTGTATTATTGACAGATCGAAGCGTCCTTCCAGCCCCATGTCCGGTGACCTGTCCGCTGTGCCGTCCGCCGTTCCACCCGATATGCCGTCCGATGACGCCCGCCTCGCGGCCGACATCGAGCGGCTGAAGGCGGAATTCCCGAACACGCGCGCGCTGTACCGCGAGGTCTGCGCGCTGCTGTTTTTCCGCTACGGCCAGGCGCCGACCGTGAACCGGCTCTACCAGCTGGTGAAGCGCGGCAGCATGGGCACGCCCGCGGCGGTGCTCGGGGAGTTCTGGGCGGAGTTGCGCGACAAGAGCCGGGTGCGGATCGCGCACCCGGACCTGCCGGCCGATCTCGGTGCGGCGGCCGGGGAACTCGTCGCGACGCTGTGGACGCGCGCGACCGCGTCGGCACAGGCGGAACTCGACGCGCTCCGGGCGGAAGTGGAGGGCCAGCGCACGGAAGCCGAGCAGCGGGTCGCGGCCACGCGGGACGAACTGGGCCGCACGGAGACGGCCCTGGAGCAGCGGACCGCGGCGCTGCTCGCCGCCCAGGTCGAGGTCCGCGAACTCGAAAAATCGCAGGCCGAGGGCCACGCGGCGCGCCAGGCGCTCGAGGCCGAGCTCGTCCGGCTGAAAAGCGAGGCTGCGGCGCGCGACCGCGAACTGGAGAAGGTGCGCGAAGGCTTCTCGCGCGATCTGGAGAAACTGCGCGAAACGGCGGAGCGGGCGGAGGAACGCCTGCGCGCCACGGAAAAGCGCGCACTGCTCGAGATCGATCGCGAGCGTGGCGCCGTCGCGAAGCTGCAGAAGGAAATCGACGAGGCCACGAAGCGGGCCGACCGGCGCGAAGCCGAGCAGCGCCGCGCGGTCGAGGCGCTGCAGGCGCAGCTCGGTGATGCGCGCCATCAGGCAGGGGTGCTGCAGGGCCGGCTCGATGCGGTGCAGGCCGCGAACGTGACGCTGCAGGAGCAACTGGCGGCCCTGTGTCAGGCGGAGCGTCGGGCCGGGGTGCACGAGGCGGCCTTCCGCGAGGCCCATCCGGTCCGTGCGAAAGCCGTCCCCCCACGTTCCACTGCGACGCGCCCGCCGGCGAGCCGTCCGGCACGCAAGTCAGCGGCCGCGCCGATGACGGCAGGCAAGACCGCCGTGCGGCGAAAGAAGCGGGGCCAGGCGTGATGGCACCCAGACCCGGCGAGAGCAAAGGCCCCAAATTGCGCACCGGGCGCACCGGGCGGGTTGGGCGTCAGGCGGCACCGGCCTGGCGGCCGATTGGCGCGCTGATGCGCCATGGTCAACGGATCGTGCGGGTGATCGCCGAGGCGAGCGGCCAGCGCGTGATCATCGAGTCCGTCAATGCGGACGGCCGCGCCTTTCGCAGTACGGTGAAATGGCTTAGCCTCAGCACTCTTCACGATCAACTCTTCTGAGCGCGATGACGATGCAGCCGACCGCACAGCAGCTCGATATCTTTGCCGACAGCCGCGACGTGGTGTTGCGCAACGGCGTCTTCGACCAGTTACAGCGCCGCAATGGAGCGGCCGCGCGAGCGGCGCTGGATCAGCTGGCCACGGAATCTCCGGACGATCACGCGCTGTCCGCGATGACGGTGCTTGTCCGTGAACTCGAAGGTGGTTCCACAACGCCGTTTGCAGATCATGCGTCACTGGCCGTTGCCCGCCGTCACCTCGAGGAGGAAGTCGCACCCGCCGCGCGGCGGGTGCTCCCGGCGCAGACCGTTGGCGCATGGCTGGCGCCGTGCTGGTCGTTGCTGGCGCAGCGGGCCGCAGCCCTGCCGTTTCGCAGCGCCGATCATCAAGCCAACAGTCATTCCGGGACTCAGGCTGAAATACACGCGGTACCGTTGTGGCTGCACGCGGGCGAGTGGGTGGCTGCAAGCAAGGCCGTCGAGGGCATCGAGTCGTGGTGGCGCATTCCGGCACCGCTGGCCTGGATGACCGAGGCGCTACGGGACGGGCGGACTGGATGCCGCATGGCCGTTGGTTGCCGAACTCGCATGGCTGGCACCTCGCCGGTTCGCGACGGTGCTGTCCGCACTGGGCGACGCGTCGCTTGACGCGTTACGGCTGCGCTTCGATGCGGGGTTTCCCGGCAGCGGCGAAGTCGAAGATTCCGCGTGGTTCCCCGCGTTACGCGCAAGAGAAAAACAATGGACATCGCCCGGAGCCTTGAAAATACTGGGATCAGCTGTCTGCGAGGTGTCCATCAGATCAGCCGAAAAAGTGGACAGCACGACCGTCGGAGTGTCCATCTTTCGCAGCAAGTTCCGCATGGTTGGAAGCCCGATAAAGCCGGGCGTCCAACCATGCTAGAGGGTGTCAAACCACCGCGCATCAAGGGTTCACTTCGCCGGGCTTCGCCCGCCCTTGACCCGTTCAGCGGTCTCACAGAACCACGATCGAATTTGATGCGTCATTACGCGGGGTGAGCCGTACCGGGAATCTTCCCGAACATCAAATCGACGCAAGCGAAACAGCCCAAGCGCCCGTTTCGAGCGAAGACGTCCGCCTCGATCTAGCGCGGCTGCAAGGGCAGGACGCTACCGCCACGCAGCGCGGCCAGTTCTTTGCGCAGGCCGAACACCTGCCGCAGCAGTGCGAGTTCACGAGCCAGCGACTCGTCAAGCTGTGCCTGCAGATCCTTCGCGTCGCCCTTCGCGCGGTTCAGACGGTCGGTCAGTTCGCGCTTCGGGCGCTCGGCTACTGCGTTGGCCGCGTCGATCGCTTCGATCAGTTCAGCGAACTGCGGGCGCGACTTCTTGATGCTGCCCTTCTTGCGGCCCGCCTCGATCGCTACGGTGTCGTTGTTGATACGCGCATTCTTGCGCTTTTTCAGCCGTTCAAGGGCGGCGTAGTAGTCGGTCATGGCGCCGCTCATGCTGTCTCCGGGTTGATCAGGTTCTCTTGCGCGACAAGCAGTCGTTGCAGCGTCTGTGCTTCGATACGGTATTCGACGCTAGCCTCATCGACAGCGCGCAGCTTCTCGACCGTAGCCTGCTGCGCCTTGATCACGCGCTGAAGCTTTGACGGCACAACCACGAGGTTACGGCAGTCCGATTCAAGGCAATCCAGACGCATCCAGTCGAGCGGCGTCGACTTGCACTGTTCGACGCTGGCACAGCCGCCTAGCACTGTCTCGCGGTACGCCAGCTCGCCCTTCTCGAACATCCTGATCGTCTGCTCGCGCGAGTAGACCGACACAGGCGAGGCCTGCACGGCACGGCTCTGCGTCCACGCTGCATGCCCGCCGAATAGCCGCCCGTCAGAGAACAGCACCTGCTCGGCGTACGCAAGGTACTCGGACAGGCCCTGTGCCTCGGCCCATTCCTTCGCGAAGTGGGTCTTGTCGGTGTCGATGAAGCCTTTCGCGAATGCCGAGCCACGAGCGTAGTACATGCTCATCTCCTGCGTGATGTGCTGCAACTGACGCTTGAGCGTCGGCAGCGTTACGAGACCGCTGCGGTGCGCGTACAGCGCGAGCGTGCGGCGAAGCTGATGGCGCGTGAACGGCCACTGTTGCCCGGCCGCGTACTTCGGCTCGTCTTCCCAGGCGCGGTGCATGTCGACACGCTTCAGCTCAGCGATGTCCTCGACCGTGATCGTCGGGAAGACACGCTCACGAAAGGCTTCGATATCGTCATGTACGTTACTCGCCGCCCGGTTTGCCACGTACCCATAACTCAGATTCAGACCCATCCGGCAGAACAGCAGGTGCGAACCGTCCGTCGATTCGGCGTAGCCTTGCGCGCCGTGTGCCCGGTGCGCCTCGCCCGACAGCCGTTGCGCGAGCCTGACGGCGCGAGCAGCGAGCGGACCGGTCACCCAGCATGCGCGCCTGGGACGCCCGCCCGACAGCTTGGTCGTGACACCCTCGATGGTGTAGTGCGTCACGCCATCGAGACGGGTCTCGCTCAGGCAGTCGTACGGCAGGTTCTCCGCTTCCGCCGCGCGCATGCCGGTGAACGACACGATGACAAGCTGACATAGCGCGCTAATTGACGCGACAAGCGACGACACGACGTAACGGCGGTCCTTGCACCGGAAGTGCGCGGCAGCCCTTACCAGTGCCGCAGAGACGCCAGGACTCTCGCCAGCGTACCCGCGTGCGAGGTAGTCCGACAGAACGTCAGCGACGCCCTCAGCGATGCCGAGGTCATGCTGACAGGTCGACAGGAAGTGCTGGTAGATCCGCGTCGGGATGACAGGGTATTGCGAGTATCCAGCGTGTTGCGCCCAGCGTTCAAGCAGAGGCCTATGCAGTTGGGCCAGCGGTACGCGCAGCCCTGTGGTCTCGACCCCCAGACGGTGAAGCTTCACCAGAATCGAATGAAGGCGTTGGGCCTTCGCCTCCATCCCGGCTTGCGCCGCATAGTCCAGAACAACGGCGATGTTGGACAGGCCCTCGTAGAGCGTAAGCTGAAGTGCGGCGGCAAAGAACATGAACTCCCTCAGGTACATTGAACGAGCCTGAAGCGTGCCGGACGCCGGTACCGTATCGGTCGCTTCGTGCATCAGAAAGTACATGACCTGCTTCCATTGACGCGTAGTCGCTTCTGAAAGCGCGCGGCTCACGCCGTCAGGCGAGTGACCCCTGAAATAGAGATGGGTGCTGCGTGGCCCAACCATGTATGCACGGATGTCCCAGGCGTCGTCACCAAACAGCGAAACAGTGTTCCCAGCCGTATCGTGCGTGACGACCGTATCGTCCTCTACCCGATACCAGTCGGGACGCTCAGCGATCGGCGCAATCAGCGTGTTGTTCATGCCACTCCCAATTCGAAAAGCTGGTTGAGCTTGGCCAACCAGAAAGTGTCCAGATTCCCTTCGATGTCAACGTCCTGCTCAATCTGATGGACCAACGCGGCGTCGCGCTTGCGCAGTTCATCCAGCAGGAAGTCAACGCGCCGCAGCACGGCACCGAACGAACTGTCGTACTGCTCAATCGAGTCGGCACGTCCGCTCACGAGCCTGACGCAGTGACGACAGCTCAGCAGCTTGCGGATGTCGGCGACGTCAGCGTGTACGCGGTACTGGTCGCAGAAGAGACACCCTTCGGTCGAGCGGCAATCAGGCTGTACGGTGACCGATGCCGCGATTGGCGCAGGCTTGTTGAACTCGATGCAGACACCCACCGCACTCCTGATGCTGCCCGCCGGGTCGTTGACGGGCTTGAGCACGGTCTTCTCCACCAAAGCGAGGAACGCGCCCATCTCTGCCTTGTGTGCGGCGTCCGTGCCGTTCGAGTATGAACGCAGTGCCGTGGCCAGCGAGTGCCCCATCAGCTTCGCTGCGACGATGGGGCCGTGGTTGCTCACCGCCCAATCCTGCTTCGCCGCGCGCCACTGACGTGCGCTAATTCGCGGCAGCACGATCCCGAGCTTGTTGAGCCGCGCGTAAAGCAGAGTCAGAAATTCGGTTGGGAGACCGATTGGCCGTCGTAGCTGTACCTGATTCCCGACTACGATGAATAACCCGTCGCAGTCTGCGTCCTGCACCAGATACTCGCGCAGCGCCAGATACGTCTTGAGCTTCGGCATGAAACCCAACGAGACGGTAAACGTTACGTCCTTCCCGGCTGCACGGTACTTGACCTCGCGAAACTTCTGACGTGCAACTGACGCATCCTGCAGGCTCGCGGCGAGCCCCGGGCTCCACTTCATGGCCAGCAGTTGCGCGAGATTGATGCCTGTTTCGGCGAGAAACAGCGCGGCGAAACAGGAGACCGCTATCGAAGCGTGCGAGCGGCGGATCGGAGACTGCGCGTCCGCGTTCGCCGCCGCAAGATTTTTAGCCGTTAGCCTGGCGATGCTCCACGAACTCGTTCGAGGATTTTTAGCTCCTGCCCCAGCCATGCGCGTCGTGAGTTCTTCGCGAGTGCGCGGCTCTCCCGTCTCCAGATTCCAGCCAAGCAGGCCGCGCGAGTCGTCGCCTTTATTACGGCCAAATGGGTGCGGAACAAGGCAAAGATGCTCGCCTCGTGCCGTGGTCACGTGCATCGGGTACGGCTTGAAATCGAGTACGAGCGTGGTGATGCTGTTGAAGAGTGCGTCAGCCCATGCGAGCAGGGAGGCTTGTGCTTCGGCATCTGGCACAGCCGTTGGCACAGAAGCAGCCTCTTGGCTGCGCAGCACCCTCGCATCGGTACAGAAGTCGTCGTCTCTGAAGAGCTCACGTAGCATCGACAGCAGATTGCGCTGATAGCGGGCGACGGAATTGCGGTGCAGGCTGCCCAATGAGACCTGTTCGCGCTTCTCACGGAAGTAGCGATGAACCGCGTCCGCGGTAGCCTTCTCGTCACAGAGCACCTGATGCAGGCCCTGCATGTCGGCCCAGTTGACGAAGTCAAGCATGACGCGCAGAGCACCGTAGACCGTCTTCGGACGCATCGCGCCAAGGGTCATACGCCCGGAAAGCTGCGCCACCAGCAGGCGTACGACCTTGGCCCGTTCGCTGCTGAAGCTTGTTTGGTCGAAAGTGCGTCGCGTGCGCTGCCGGCTCGACGTATCACGCGTCAGGTAGCAGATCCGCCCGATATCGGACCTGCTGGCAAGGCCTTCCCACTTGAGCAACGCGCGTTCGGGGTGCAGCAGCGTTGTGCCCTCCGCGAGCGGCATGCACACTTCCTCATAAAGGCGGCTCATGCTGCCACCGCAGTGTCGAGGGCGCGCGTGACCAGTGCCGACAGGTGCGTGCCCCAGCCGTCCTGCACAGCGTCGAAGAGCTTGCGGTTCTCGCGGTAGCCGAGGTAAATCTCGGTCGTGGACGGCCGGGCGTGCCACATCAACTGCCGCAACTGATCGAGTGCCCGGGTGTACTTAGTCTCATTCGCTGTCATCGTGTCGACCATGTTCAGCCCGTAGGTCGCGCGCAGGTCGTGGAAGCTGAACTCGTACCTGGGGTTGCCGAGCTGTACGCGCATCATGGGCAACAGTTCGTCCCTGATGAACTGGCGTACGGCCTGCCCCGTCTTGAGGTGACGGCGTACGTGCGGGCCAGTGCTGACCGGGGCGCGCGACGCGCGGTCCTCGTAGAGCGGCGCACCGCGATGGCTCAGAAAGAGCGGCTGGTCGAAGTGATCGCCGCCGTCTGCCAGTTGGCGACGCTTGCGCGCACGATCGCTGTGCATATAGATGTACAGCCGCTCGTAGAAACCGCGCGGCAGATGCAACACGCCCTTGACACCGCCCTTCGTGTCGATGCCCGTACCCGGTCCGCAGGCGAGACGGATGTCGTCGCCGTGAAACTCGCCCGGCTTGCGCATCACGTGTTTCGCGCGCATGGTCAGTACCGTCTGGATCCGAGCGCCCGTCAACAGTGCGAACAGATGAACGAGCGTCATCTCGGTGTTGCCGAGAGCGGCTAACGATTCAAGCAGTACCGACTGCTCGGAAGAGGGGAGCGGGCGCAGGCGAGCGCCGTCCTGAATGCGGTCGTCCCACGGGTCTTCTGCGCGCCGACCACTGATCGACAGGTCGGTGGTCTTGACCTCGATCACGCTGCTGAAGCCCTTCTGGTCCTTGAACTCGATGAACCGGTCAGATTCGACCCACGGCGCGTTCACGGGCTTGAAGCCTGCTTCGGTCATTAGCCAGCGATAGAAGCGCACGATAGTGCCCATACGACGCCTGGCGACGCTCGGAGACAGTTCGCCTGCCTGCACGGCCAGCTTGATCGAGGCGCTATAGCGGTAGGTCGGACGTTGCCGCTTGTTCACGGGGAACACCAGCCAGTCGATGCCCTCGTCATCCAGATAACGACGGAACGCCACCAGATCGTCTGCGATGCTGGCGAAGGTCAGCATGTTGGGCGACGACTTCGACTCCATCATATCGATGAGCCAGATGTTCGCCTCAGCCCACGGCGTGCCGTCCGCGAGTCGGACAACAGGGAAAAGTGGGAAGGTACCTGCGATCGACTGCGGACGGGAGTCGCGCCTCCTGCTGGTGTCCGGGTCTGCGAGCAGGACCGTGTGGTAGATGGCGCCGCCCTCGGGCGTGGTGATGCTGACCGGCGTCGCGCCGGGTGTGTCGCGGTCAACAACCTCGGTCAACGGCAGTTGCCGGATGGTGGTTCGTCTTGCTGTCATCGCCCAGATCCTCATGCTGTGTTCGAGTGGGCGGCCTCTTTAACACAGCCTGCGAGTATCATGGAATCGTTCTTGGCTTGCGCATACGGCCTGGCTGCTGGTGGTCAAGCCGGCGCTCGCAGGCAAACTGCGTGAGGCGCGCGTGCAGCGCGACCATTCGGCGTCGCGTGCGTGTGCGCTGCTGGGCGAGATCCTGCGCCGGGAGCATGAAGGCAACCAGCACGAACTGGTGGGCCTGCGTCAGGCGTTAAGCCGGCTGCATGAAGGCCTGTTTGATACCTATATGGCGACACGGAAAGTGCAGCTTCGATGATGCATGACGATCGCGGCAGCAGGTCGAGGCGGACGTCGTCGTATCGGGGGAGTCAGGCGTGTCGGGCGAACGATGAGGTTGAAGGCGCGGTCGTACCGGGAGGGACAGGCTCGCGAAGCCTGTTGCCTGACGTCAACGAAACCCGATCCGATGCGTTATGCCAGTGGACGACGCAATGAATCGTCGCCTTACTCGCCACTGGAGACTCGTGAGAAACATTAAAGTCGCGCTGGTTTTCAGAGGGTTTGCGCGGTTGGGGTAATCTGGAAGCCAAGCGCCGTGGCGCGGCGCCTGAGTGCCTCGATGCTGCGCTGGCGCTGCTGCTCCTCATAGCGCTGCTGCCCTTGGTCAACGAAGGCCTCGCCACGCGTGAGCATGAAGTACACCATGCGGGCGAGCTTGTGGGCGACCGCCGTGTTGGCGCGCGGCTTGTCCATACGCGCGCACAACCGCCGGTAGAATGCACCAATCGCCGAGTCGTTGCGCGACAGGCTCATGGCGGCGAGCTTCAGCGCCTGACGCACCCGGTTCGCCGAGCGGCGCGTGCGCGCGCTCAGGACCTTGCCGCCGCTGATCTTCGTGCCCGGACACAGACCCAGCCACGAGCAGAAGTGTTTCACGCTGGCAAAGCGGCTCAGGTCCGGACCAATCTCGGAGAGGATCGTCATCACCGTTGTCACGGACAGCCCGTTGATACGTGTGAGGTCGACGCCCGCCCAGCGCGCAAGCGCCGTCCGTGCATCAAACTGCGGCGTGTTCTTGCCGCAGCGCTTGCCGGGACCTGACAGTTTGACTTCGTGAACCCCAAGTGGCCTGAGCAGCGCCTCGATCTTCTCATCGCATTCGACGACGCGTTGAGCCAGACTGTCGTACATCGCAAGCGCCTGCTGCAGCACGAACAGGTGCTCGTCACGCCAGTTGCCGGTCAGCGCCCGTTCGATTTCGGCCGCACTGGCCTTGACGCGGCCGTGGCGATGACTGGCCAGTACTTTCGGATCGCGCTCGCCGGCGACAATCGCGCGCACGATCGCCTGCCCGGTCATGCCCATCACATCCGTGAGCACCTCGGTGAGCTGGAGATTCATCTGCACCAGCGCCTTCTGCATGCGCAGCACCCAGCTGGCCTGCTCGGTGAGCAGCACCTCGCGGTGGCGCGCCACCGCGCGCACCACGCAGACCTCGTCGCCAGGGCGCCAGGCCGCTCGCAGCAGCCCCAGGCTCATGAGCTTTATATGGACGCCTCCCGTTTGCAAAGGGTTTCGAGCGATCTGACGTGACAGGAACGGCTGCAGCTTTATATGCGGCCTTGTTGCAGCTGGCATTTCCCGCTGCGGGCCCCTATGGAATCCGCTGACTCGCACCTCATTTCTGCAACGAGCTCGAAGCTCTTACAGCTCATTCAGGTTTGGCGAGTCCCCGGTCCGACCTGTTTTGCCATCACTCCCGATTCCCAGCGCAACCATTTGACGTTCCATCGGTTCATACGCAACGCTACTCGCTCATGCAGGCTTGGTGCTCACGTATCCCCTCTGATAAGGCCGGTCGTGGGCCAATACCGCCCAGATGGTCCGTGCCATCTTGTTGGCCAGCGCAACGACCACCACATTCGGTGGCCGTCGCTTCTTCATCTGCTCGATCCAGGGATCAGGCTGTTTCGCGTTCGTGATAACACTGCGTGCACCGTGAATGAGCAGCGTGCGCAAATAGGTGTCGCCGCGCTTGCTGATCCCATGCAGCTTCACCTTGCCACCCGAACCTGTTTGTTTCGGTACGAGCCCGATGCAGGCGGCAAACTCGCGGCCGGAGCGGAACGCTTTTGCGTCGCCTATCGTCGCGACTGCGGCTGTCGCCGTCAGCAGCCCGACGCCAGGAATCTCGCTGATCGCCTTGACCTCCTGGTCTTCCTTTTTCCATTCGCGCATCCGTCGCTCGATCGTGGCGATCTGCTCGTCCAGGCCGGTCAATCCGTTCCACTGCTCGCGCAGCGTGTCGATCAGTGCCGCTGGCAAGCGATCGGCAACCCGGGCCAGCACGTCGGGCATTGCCCTGTCCAGCGGCGCTCGGCCCTTGGCCATGACTTCGCCGTACTCCGTAAGCAGTCCGCGCAGCGCGTTGATCTGCATCGTGCGGAACTTCACGAGCTGCTCGCGTGTACGGTGCAGCGCCAGCATCGCCTGCTGCATCTCGGTCTTGATCGCGACGGGCTTGCTCGGCTGCTGTACCGCCAGCCAGATCGCCCGGGCGTCGGCGGGATCCTTCTTGTTGCGGATGTTAAACGCCTTCACGTATTCCCCGGGCATCAGTTTTACCTGATGGCCCATCCTGGTGAGCTGCCTTGCCCAGTGATGCGCACCGCCACACGCTTCCATGCCGATCAGGCACGGTGCACGGTTGACGAAGTACTCGAGAAACTTCGCCCGCTTGATCGGCTTGTTCACGATTTCACCGGTCTCCTCGTCGATGTGATGCACCTGAAAGACGTTTTTTGCAATGTCGATACCAACTGGAGTCAGCTTCATGACGCCCTCCTGTGAAGATCTCCATGATCTTCCAACTTGAGCACTTTGCCCCCGTCCAGGGGAGATCTGACGGGTCAAGGGCCCGGGCGTCAGCCCGGGAGTGCAGCGTCCCTTGACGCGGGGAGCGGTTCGCCATGCTGTGCTCCGGTCGCAAGCGCCGGGCAGGCGCTTGCGACCATGCGAAACCAGCTCCCTGATGTCGTCGTCTGATGCCGTCGTCAAGACCGCGACGTCCCATGCCATCGTTCGTTTCCGACTTGGCCACGTGATAGCACCTTCCTTAACTCTCCTCATTGCGACCACCTCCGCTATTCGTCGCGTTGGGAGGCGTCCATACCATTTCTGCAACCACTGGCAATCCTGCACATCGCTCTTGCGCCCCGGCACATACTTCATCTGCCGCGCGTCGACCAGCCAGACCGTCAACCCGCGCTGCTCCAGCACTTCATACACGGGTATCCAGAATACGCCGGTCGATTCGAGGGCGACCGTGTCAACTCCGCATGCCAGCAGCCAGTCCGCCATCTCGTGCAGATCGTCGGTCATCGTGCCAAACTCGCGTACCGGCTCTTCAGCCGCCCCTTTGGGCACCGCGACCCAGTGACTCGAGCCGCCAATATCGATCCCCGCCGCGTTCGGAAACACCTCAGGGCTGTCTTCGCGCTTGCGCATCGCCATCGCTGACCTCATGATCGTGGGTGGACGGCAGCGCCCTGGGATGCGTCGAAATTGACTCGATCTCGTGAACGGGATGCAGCTCGCGCTGCTCACCACTGTCGCCGACGAATCCCGGACCATGCTCTCAAGCGGGCTCACTTCGCGGCGGGCAGGCCGCCAGTGCGCACCATTGGTCTGTCGGTCATCGCGGCGCCGCCGTCCGCCTTTATACCGCGTCTCTTGCGTCGTCCCGTTTCTCCGCACACGCCGGCCCCGGCACGGGGTTGAATTGCTCTCAATGAAGACGCTTGCTGCCGCTTTGATCACATCGCTGTTTGCCACTGTCGCGTTCGCCCAGGCTTCCGCACCTGCGGCGACCGCACCGGCAGCCACCGCTCCGGCTACGACGCCGGCGCCTGCACACAAGACGACGAAGCACGTGCACAAGGTGAGTCACCACGCGACGCACAAGAAGGCGGCGTAATCATCCACGGCCTCGGCGTGAAGTCTCAGAACCCTGCTGCGGCAGGGTTTTTTCGCATTGAGCGACCGGTCCTGAATCTGGTAGCCGGTCGTAGACTTACCTCGTCAAGGTGTTCGCGGCTGGATTGGTTTCAACGCTGCCTTATGCGAGCGCGAGTGCTGTGGCTCTTTTCGTTTTGCGTCGCGCGTCAAATGCGCGCCCGGTTCAGATCGCGATAGTGAAATTTGCGTGACGAAAGGTGTCAAACGTCCACAAAACTGGTCGTCCAGCCTATTACGCAAGGGTGACACCACGCTACCTCCACTTTGTTGGTCTACCGGCTGAGCGATAGACTACAAAGCCGCTGTTGGCGCACGGCTTATGGCGAAGGCGGCTGAGCGCGAACAAATGGCCAGGAACGGTCGCTCGTGCACGCCGCCGCCTAGGCGGCGGCCGAACGTCAGGCTCCCACAAAACAACGGTCTCTTGCCTGGATCAGATGGGCTGCACTTTTAATGCAGAATGCTCGCAGCGCCGCAACACTTCTTGAATTTTTTCCCGCTACCACAGGGACATGGATCGTTGCGGCCGATTTTTGGGGAGTTCCTCCTGATCGTTGTCGCCAGTTGACGCTCGTGAACTGCATCGCGATAAGGTAACCAGAAACGGTAAATAGCCGCAATACTTGAAGGAATCTGGGCGGCAAGCGTTTCCCGCTGGGCGGGCAATCTGATGAGCGCTTCATCGTCAGCACTCACTTCCTCAGCCCCGAGAAGATGCAGGGGGCGAAGCCAATGCTTCCCTTGTGCATCATCGAACAGCGGCTCCCAGTGTGGGTGCGCTAGTGCAACTCCCTGCATGAAGCCCATTGCCCACCCCTCGGCGTCTGGATACTCGTGGGCGTCTCCCGCGTAGGTCATCGTACCGATTAACGGTCGAAATTCATCGGGACTGTCTTGCAGGCTCCAGATGATGCCGTTGTAGTGCCGCATGATCAGCTCAAAAATGCGCTGCGCCTGTTCCGCTGTCTCGAAAGCGGGGGCATCGTCCGGCGTTGAACCCCAGATGCCGGGCAACCATTCCCTCGGACGCAGTGTCGTGGGTCCGACTGCAATGGCGGTGAGGTAGCCGTCGAGGCCGTCCAGCATCAAGGTCTCGTCCGACGTGGAGTCGGACATCAAAAATTGCTCGAGTTCGTCAATCTCCGCATCTGCCAGCGGAACCATAATCTCCAATGCAGCAGCCTTCGGTTTGTTCACGATGAGTGTTTCCAAAAACGACATGAAGCGAATGAACCGTGCCGGATGCTATCGCGTCTTCCCAAATCCCGATCCGGTCGATGGTAGGCCGCGGCATGGGCGGTCGTGATCGAACGCGGCAGTGCGATGAACGCTGTCTAGGCAGCCAGATGGACGACCGGCATTGTCGCTCACATCCCGCTCATGTGGCGCGGCTCACGTGATCATTCCAAAGCCAGGTTGATGAATCAGTGTCTGGACGCTTTTACGTGTGCTCGATCCGCCCCACGAGTCGTCGATCCCCGGTGCGCTGGCCCGAGCCGGCTCGTTCATTGTGCACGCCAATCCTGCGCTACCATCAACGGATGTTCCTTGAGAATCAAAATCCTGGCGCGCTTGCGCCACATCGGACCCTCCGTCCTCAAGACGTTTTTGGGCGTCTTCGAATGTTGCCGGTCTGTCCATCCCAAACGTTGCAACCTATGGGAGTAGAGCCATGGTCGCAGTCAAGCATGACGATCTCTCTATGGCCTTCGACTTTGTTAGCTGCGCGGCGCCGATGGAGCACAACGCCTATGTCTCGCTCGATACCGGTAACGTCTACTGGACTTCCGATTTCAACGACGCGTTCGATGAGGAAATTCCTGACGACCTTGAAACCTCGGATCGTTACCTTGCAATACCGCACAAAAACGAACTCGATCTTGGAAGAAGTCTCGTCTTGCACTTTGTCGCACACGAGTTGCCTGCGTGTTACGACCAGGTCGAAGGATTTTTCCGACGACAGGGGGCTTACGCGCGTTTCAAGGATTTGCTGGCGCGTAAAGGTGCTCTCGAGCGCTGGTATGCTTTTGAAGCCGACGCTGTCGAAGGCGCGCTGAGGCGATGGTGTGCCGAAAACGGAATCGAGATTCTTGAGACGTGACGGCCGGTCAGACCCGAAGTCGTTGATGTCTCGCCCGCCGACCGGCTGATGCGGGTTGAAGTCCATTGCCCTTGCGGGGCGGTCACAGCTGCATTCGCCCAGAACCGCAAGTCAGTGACGGCTATGCAACGCATAACGACCGCTTACCGGATCAGCGGCCAACGTCAGGGACGGCCGAACCTGAGTCGTTTTGCGCGCAACTGTCGCTGCCTGCTTGTCGGCCGGAGCCGACGTTCACGTGTCGCCGTATGCGAGGCAGCTTCAGGCCGCTTTTCTGCCATTCTGATCTGCGCAACCGCGAATGTGGCGTTCACAGGGTTTGCGCAAGTCGCCATAGCATACGGAACGGATCAAGAGTACGTCAGAACGGACGGCTCCCGGTCAACTTCCTGCCTTCACAGTCACGGTCATCCGCTATGGTTGATATGAAGCCTTTCATCTTGATCGCGATCGTCAACTCCCCAGGCGTCTTTCTGCGGATGTTCGTCACGCGCCTCGAAGCGCGGGTGGGATACGCGGTCGTAGATGCTATTGCTGGCTATGCCGGAGTTTAAGCGCAGCAGTAACGAGGCCGAACTGCGGCCAAAATCCTTTACACCGTCACGGACTTTTTGCGCGGCCGTGGCAGTTTGGGGGTGACGTCTCTCGCCTCGACGTCAATCGCCGGTGCACGTCCGGCTCGACCCGCGTTGCGCCCCGTCTGCGTTTTCGCACGCCGTGTGCTCTTTGAGCTTACCTCGAGCGGCTTACCCGCAACTGCGGTCTTTGCTGTGAGCGCTGATTCGTCAGAGGTCTCCTGCGTGACGTGGTCGACGACACCTTGCTCGAGCAAGTCGTACGGTCGTTTTCGCAATTCGTGTGCGCGCTCGTCCGCCTTGTCCTTGTTGTCAAAATGTCGCTTGACTGCATAACCTCCCATGCCAACGGCAGCTACACCGACAGTTGCACCGGCGATCGCAACAGCCACTTTAACCATACTTTGTAGAGACTTACTCATCGCATTCCCGTTAGGCGAGTTTCTTGCGCTTTTTTCCAGTCGGCCTTCGATCCATCCGCGCAGCACTATTGCGCAGGCGCATTGATGACTGTCGCTCTGCGCGGCGTCGGGCGGGATGCACGTTGTCTCACAATCAGGCATGAGATAATGCACAACGGATGGTTAAGGTCATCCCATTACACATAAGTCTGTAGGCGCCGAGAAAGTCGTTTACGGTCAATGACATAGCGGGGTGGGTTGTAAACTGCTTCGGAGTGTCGTTTACTGTCGCATTTTGGGCGGCGCATGAAGCAAGAGGCAGCGAGCTGGGCAGCGGCAGAATTCAAGGACATCGACCTGGGTGATCAGCGTCTGAACGCGCGCGCCGTGCTGCTGGCGGAGCGGCTCGCGCAGAAGCCGACGGCAAGCATACCTAACGCATGCGGCGGCTGGGCGGAGACGGCCGGGGCGTACCGGTTTCTGGCCCAGGATGAACTGGACTGGCGCGATATTCTGGCGCCCCACTGGCAAAGCTCGGTCGAGCGGATGCGAGCTTGCGAAGTGGTGCTATGCATCCAGGACACAACGGAGCTGGACTTTAACGGCCAGACGATTACGGGTCTGGGGCCGCTGTCGTATGAGGCCCAGCGCGGGATGTATCTGCACCCGACTTACGCGGTCACGCCATCGCGCGAGCCGCTGGGCGTGCTTGACGCCTTCATGTGGGCACGCGAACCCAAAGGCGCGGATGGTGTGCGTGCGGGCCTCAAGGAAAGCATTCGCTGGGTCGAAGGATATGAGCGGGTTGCCGAACAGGCTGCGGCACTGCCTGCCACGCGGCTCGTCTATGTGGCTGACCGGGAGTCGGACATCATGGCGTTGATGCTCAAGGCACGCGAGTTGGACAACCCGGCCGACTGGCTGCTGCGCTCGCAACACAATCGCACCCTGCCCGAAGGCGGCAAACTGTGGAACAAGGTTACGGCGGCCAAGCCCTTGGGCACAATTCACTTTACGCTGGCGGCCCGTCAGGCTCAGCCGGCGCGTACGGTCCGCCAGCAGGTGTGGGCGCAGCGTGTCGCGCTGCCTGATGCTGCAGGCGACGTGGTGAACGTCACGTGTATCGTCGCCCGGGAACTCGACCCGCCGGCAGGCGTCAAGCCGCTCGAATGGCGGCTGCTGAGTAACCGCGATGCGAACGACCTTGATGCGGCGGCGCAGCTGATTGACTGGTACCGGGCGCGCTGGGAGGTGGAACTATTCTTTCACGTACTCAAGAACGGCTGTCGGGTCGAGGCGTTGCAGCTCACATCGAAGGCGCGGCTTGAGCGCGCCCTGGCGCTGTACATGGTGGTCGCGTGGCGTATCGCCCGGCTGATGCGACTGGGTCGAACCTGCCCGGACCTTGACGCGCAACTGCTGTTCGAGCGCGATGAATGGCGCGCGGCATACATTCTGAACAAAAAGAAACCACCCAAGACGTCACCGCGACTGAATGAGGCCGTGCGTCTGGTCGCCATGCTGGGTGGCTTCCTGGCGCGCAAAGGCGATGGCGAACCCGGAGTCAAGACCATCTGGCAAGGTCTGCAGCGCGTGATGGATTTCGCCGCCGGACTCAGGTACGCACGAGAACTTGACGAATGAGTTGTGTGTAATGAAATGGGTTAAGGTGCCATCTCAATAACGGCATCCAAACCGCATTCTTTAGACGCCGGTTGGCTCTATTTCTGAAGGTGCATATGCTTCGCAGACTGAACCGCTTCGGGAATCCGGGGCGGTTCAGTCGTTCGAGCTACGTGGACCCCGTCAAAGTGTTCACGGCAGTCGGTGGGTGCGACGGCATTGGTCTCACTCAAACAACGCTGACTTTTGCGAACATGAGCATCTTGTCACCAAGGCATTCGCGGCGGCTCGTGGGCGGGGCCCGTCAAAGTGGACAGGCTGACACCTGTGCGCTTCAGAATCCCGCAAACGCTGCCTTATCGCTTGCCGTCGTGTCAGTCAGCCCTTTCCCGACCTACCTGAGGCACAAGCAAGACGGGAAAATGCAGTGGATCTCACGCGACCCGCGACCTGCGCCGCGACATGGATGTGCACAGGGAGCGCACCGAGCTAGCATTCGCGGCCAGCGCCTTAGCCGCAAAGATGAGGCCCTCAACAAAGACGCCGCCATGGTACGGAAGACTGTACTCAACAGTAACGCCTAGTGGGTTAATGAGACACAACGTACCAAAGTGCGCTATCTGGTTACGGGTCTTGGCTTTCTCAGCCCAGTCCTTTTCGGTAAGTCCCAGTCCCTTGATCTCTTCGCTTCGGAAAACGACCACCCTCATTTTCACCATACGATTCTTGTGCGAGATCCATACAATTACGACTTCATCGGTTTCTTGTACGACCGCATCGGTCTCGTCGGCCTTAAAGTGGATATCAACGTGCGCGTCAGCCGGCAGATTCCACTCGGGTACCGCAGGTAATTCTTCGACAAGCTCTGACGGCAAATTTGCTGCTTGGAATTGCTTCAGCAGCGCCCCGATTGCCATATCCGCTTCCAAAATTACCGACATCTACCGCACCTCCATGTTCGTTTCGGGGCCGTCAGGTCCAAATACCCGCTTTGCTCAGGACAGCCTCGGAGGATCGGCGGCCGAACCGATACACCACATTCGCATTGAACTGTTGCACAGGCTGATGGCAGCGATAGCTTCCTCGGCAGTGACTTTCCTTGTTTCCTATCTACGGTTATCGGCGTTTGCCGCGCCGACTTGAGATGCCAATTCGAGGCTCGATGACGGCTCGAGGTCGCCCGTTACCAGTGCAGAACTGTACGCCCCGAGCGGGAGATGGCCCTGCGCTTCGTGCGTATTGCTCGCGAGCCGTTCCAGGGTATCGCCGAGATGGAGAGGCTCATGTAATTCTGAGACTGACTCGACCTGAGGAAGCCACGAGTGGCGCGTGGAAGCTGGGAGCGCGTCGCATTCGACCTGTACGCGAACAAAGACTATCCGAATTTGCATAATCCTTTCCGCGTGGGTAGTTCATCGCCTACGACGCCGGTTTCGTGGGCGTGATGAGGGGGTGCTTTGGACCTGGTCGCGCACGGTCGGTGGGATTGGCGCCGAATACGAGGTCGCCCTGGTTGCGGTCCATCAGGCGCGCACCGGGATCCAAATTCGCTTCGACGGGGTAGGGCTTGATTAGGCGCTGGCAGAACCCGTGGATCGTCGAACAGGTGATTTCGTCGATGGCCGCGGACGACGCAGCAAGATTCGCGAGCTGGGCTGCCGAAACGACAGGCTCGATGCCGAGGCAATCTGCGAGGCCGCGGGCCGCCCGCACATGCGCTTTGTGCCCGTCAAAACGGCAGACCAGCAAAACGTGCTGGTGGTGCACCGGATGCGCAGCGGTTTCGTCGAGGAGCGCACCGCGCTGATCAACCGGGTGCGCGGCGAACTGGTGGAGTTCGGCGTGTTCCTGCCGCAAGGCATCGACGCATTTCGTGCCCATTTTGTCACGGCACTGGAGAACGGGAGCAACGAACTGAACGGTGTCGCACGCACTGCGCTGCTGCAAGGCTGGAACCACATTCAGGCCCTTGACCGGCAAATCACCTGGTGCGACGCTCAGATCGCCGCGCAGGTGAAGCACGACAACAATGCGCAGCGCGCGATGGCGGTTATCGGCATCGGACCGCTCACCGCATCGGCCGCCGTGGCGACCGTCGGCGACGCTCGCCTGTTCAAGAACGGACGGCAATTTGCCGCCTGGCTCGGCACGGTGCCCAAACAGGCGAGCAGCGGCGGCAAGACGCGGCTGGGCCGTATCACGAAGCAGGGCAACACGTATCTGCGCACGCTGCCGTTTCAGGGCGCGCGCTCCCCGGTCGCGAGCGCCCATCGACGAAAGCTGTCGCGCTGGATCGTTCAACTTCAGGCACGGGTGGGCTGGTATCGAACGCTGGTGGCGGTCGCCAACAAGCACGCGAGAATCCTGTGGGCAATTCTGGCCAGGGGCGAGCGTTTCAATCCTTCGTATGCTCCGACCCGCCCAGGTGCCGCCGGCCCTCGCACCGCAACCGCGTGACCGGACAGATGAGTAACCAAGCGTACAGCCATAAAACCCAATAGGGGAACTCCACACACGAGGACTCAACAGGCATGATAGCGACAGGTCAGACCGGCAGCGGGCGAACTCGACAAAGCGCCAGGCGCTACATGATGTGTATTCGCCGCAATCTGGATGGAGTCCTGCTGCGCGGTTACTATCCGGGCCCGGGCACCGCAACGATAGTGCTCAACAAGGCCGCTTATAGGTACGCAGTCTGTCTCGCCGCTGAATGCCCGATTGTCTCCTCCCGACCACATGGGAGTTACATGGATGGATGAACAAACCCCGAGCTTGCAAAAATGGGAAAGTCCTTATAGGCGCTTTGATCCTGAAAGCCCTTACTGATCAATGACTTGAACAGTCATGGTTTGCTTGGCGGGCGCCGACACGCGGCGCGTTGCTGCAAGCGGCTCTGCGCGATGCTACCGCCAGATTTTGCACGAAAAGGACGACTACCCCGACATTGCGTTGCTGACGTTCAATGGCCGCGACAGATCGACATTGTCGACGCTCGCCCACATCGGGCATCACGCGTTGCGCGGTTTCATGGGCGACTACGACGAGCATGGCGCGCCGCGCTATCGCGACGGCGAGATCACCATGGAAACGGTCTATCGTTTCAAAGGGCAGAGCGCGCCCTGCGTGATCCTGACGGGAGTCGACTTCGAACAGTTCGATGACACTGTGTTCCGGCGTCTGTTCGTCGGTGCGACGCGCGCGACGATGAAGCTGATCGTCGTCATGTCGGATCGCGCGGCGGCGCAACTGATCGAGAGAATGCCGTAACGCGCGGTGCACCTTACTCGGCGTCGAGCAGCTGCGCGATCATGCGCAGAAGCTCGCGCCGCACCGCGCCTTGCGTCGACGAAGCCGCAATCAACCGGCCGAGCCGCGCAAGGGCCACCTGAGGCGACAACACGCCCGCGAGCGCCCAATGACCGGAGCGACGCTTCGGCAATTCCTCTTCACGCCCCGTGAACAGGACCATTTCAGTGCGGCCCGCAGCGAATGACGCCAGCACGGCGCGGTTGGCCTGGATGCTGTGCCAGCAGAACGCGTCGTTCGCGCGGCGCGCGGGCTTGACCAGATGCACGACGATATCGGCATCCGTCTCACGCCGGACACGCGAGATCTTCCACACAATCGCTCCATTCATATCGGGCAGTTCGCTTGCCCACGACTGAACTTCTGATTCATCGAATCCCCAGAGCCTCAATGCGACGCGCACCGTCTGTCCGTTCTCGCGTGCAGCGCGATGAAGGTCCGTGGCGTTCGGGCGAGTCGTGTTCGTCGGCGTTGTCATAGGTGAGGAGCACTCCCAGTGGTTGCATGACCGTCATTGTGAAAGGGCCTCGGGACAAACCTTGTCCAGAGCGATGCGACAACGCGCAAGCGTATCGGGACACAGCTTGTCCCGTTCAGTTCCTATAGTTCCGCCGGGCCATATGACTCGGACAAGAATGAGAATTGGATACGCGAGAGTTTCTACCGATGATCAAAACCTCGATCTGCAACTGGCAGCGCTAAAGAAAGCGGACTGCGACGACATCTTCACCGATCAGGGCGTATCGGGCGCAAGGTTCTCCCGTCCGGGCCTCGAACAGACGATGGCGGCGCTATCGAAGGGCGATACCCTCGTCGTGTGGCGTCTGGACCGGCTTGGACGCTCGCTCACGAAGCTCGTCGAACTCGTCGATGCACTCGGCGCGAGGGGCGTTCAGTTCGTCTCGCTGACCGAGTGCATCGACACCACATCGCCTGGCGGCACGTTTCTCTTTCACATCATGGCCGCGCTGGCCCAGTTCGAGCGCTCGCTGATCGGCGAACGGACCCGCGCCGGCATGGTTGCCGCGAAAGCACGCGGGCAGCACGTCGGCAGGCGACGCGCGATGACGCAAAGCGAGTGCGTCGAAGCACAACAGTTGCTCGCGCTGCAATCGTCGCAGGCCGTCGCGCAACGTTTCGACGTGCATCCGCGCACCTTGCTGCGCAGCTTGCGCCGATACGGCATCGAGACGCAGCGGACGGTTTGAAGCACGCCTCGTGGTATCAGAGGCCAGCAGAGTCCGCGTGAGTGACGGCGTTACGCAGCACACGTTGAATCGTGCGCGGGTGAACGCTGAACTTCGCAGCCAGCTCAACGATTGAAATCGTTTCCGACAGCACGAGCGCCTCGGCGCATTGCGCCTCTGTCATCGAGGCATGCCGCCCGATTCGTCTGCCTCGCTCTCGTGCGGCCTTCATGCCGCTGCGCGTGCGTTCGCTGATCAAGGTTCTTTCGAACTGCGCCAATGCCGCCATCATGTGAAAGATGAACGTGCCGCTGCCGGAAGTCGTATCGATCGACTCTGTCAGAGACTGGAAGCGGATGCCCCTTGATTCCAGTGTTTCGATCAACTCGACGAGCTTCGTCAGCGAGCGTCCCAACCGGTCCAGACGCCACACGACGAGTGTATCGCCGGGCTCGAGTTGCGTCAGCGTGTCATCCAGTCCGGGGCGGCGGAATGTCAAACCGGATACGCCGTGATCGTGAAAGAGCCGTTCACAACCGGCTGTCCTCAACGCAGATACCTGCAGATCAAGGTTCTGTTCTTCAGTCGAAACGCGCGCGTAACCAATCTTCATTGTCGTGCCTCACCTGAACGCATTGTCTTGCCGCGCATGCCCGGCAATCGAGTGCTCTTCATGTATTGACACAAAGGTTCCCTTTTGTCGCAGCGAAAAGCCGTGTCAACGGACACAGCAGGTTCATGTTTTCTCTCTGGTTTTTTTAAAGCGGTGAACTATGATGGATCGTGACACAAGGGAACCCTTTTGTACCTCGCTGCGAGGGCCTTCGGCGAAACGGCGGGATGGGTTCGGCGCAATGAGTCATCGCAGGCTACATGGATTGAAGCCCGAACTCGAAACGTTGCTCAAACGCTTCGGTGTCGGACAGATTACGCGCAGCGGCAAACGGGTTTTGTGCATTGTCGCCAGCATCGTCAATCTTCCTCAGATCGAGCATGCATGCGGCGCACGGTTCATGTTGAACATGCGTCAGGTGCTGCGCGAACGCGCGCGCGATTTGTGCCGCGAGCATGCGGGCACGGTCGCTATGAGCGGCGAACATATGCTGTTCGTGTTCGATGCGCTCCCGTACGCGTGCCGCGCTCGCAGTGATATGGACATGCTGCCCGCCCATCTGCTGGATAGCATTCTTACGCGCCTGTCCGAGCGTCCCGTGCGATTCGGCGCGGCTGTCGCGTTTCCTCTGATGCAAGCCAGCATCGGCCGATTCGACGACGAGCCCTTCGACATCGCATCGGTCAATTCCGCGTTGTCCGTCGGCATAGCGGCAGGCGACTCGCAAGCACAGTTTGCGATGGACACACGCGTCGCGGAGTCAGTGTTCGGCGCGATGCATGACGGCCTGCTCGATTTCGACCTGGAGCCTATCTGCGACGCCAGGGAACCGGCGGCGACACTCTATCTCGAAGCGCTGTTATGCAAGAAGGGCGATGCGTTGCGCGAGCGTCATCGGATCGGCTCGGAGGTGCGTGCGCTGGAACGTCTGGGCGTGGTGCGCCGCCTCGACAGATGGGGCGTGGGCGCGATCATCGACAGACTGAGGTCGAATCCGGACGCACGTCTTGGCTGCAATGTATCGGCGCGCAGCGCAGTCGTCGACGGCTGGTGGGCGCTCGTGTTCGCGACGCTCGCCTGCGAGCCCGATGTCGCGTCGCGGCTGACTGTCGAGATCACCGAGACATTTCCTCTTGCCCATCTGGACGCGACGCGCGAGTTCGTCGCTGCGCTCAGGTCCCTGGGTTGCCGGGTGGCACTCGATGACTTAGGTCATGATTTCGGCAGCCTGCGCAACCTCATCACACTCGGCGTGGACATCGTCAAGCTGGACCGCGCGCTTGTGGCCGCATGCCGCGACGACGGGCCGGCGGTTGCGCGCTTCGCGCAACTCATCGAACTGGCGAAAGTTTGCGCGAGTTCGATCATCGTTGAAGGAATCGAAACCCGACGCGACGCGCAGATTGCTTGCGCAAGCGGCGCCACGGGCCTGCAAGGCTATCTGTATTCCTCCGCTGCCAACTGACTGTCGCGCCAATTGTGCATGCGTCGCGTTGGCATCCGCCAACGCATGCAGCGAACCGTCTCGCACTTGTCGGCCATGGAGACATGATTTGTCCCAAGCGCGACCCAGAATGCAACTACACAACAGACAGCTCTGGACATGAACTGTCCAGACAGACACCTACAGTACGTTGGGTCATTTGAGAACAATTAAAAGCAGCAGGCGAATAAACCGGTGCATCGATCAATGAACTTCAAGCGCTTTCAAAACACTATTGTTTCCACATATCGAATCACGATGGCGGCGATTCTTCTCTTGATCGTCGTCGGCGTGATGTCGTACCTGTTTCTGATGGGCTTTTACGCCGTCAACCGCAACTGGTCCGCGCCGATCGTGCTCTCTCCGACGCAAGAGAAAGTTCTGGCGTATCAACCGCAGGTATCGGCGCTCGAAGCTGCGTTGCTAAAGAACCGCGTCGATCTCGCTACGGCGACTGAAAAGTTCCGCGTCATCAATGAGCAAATGGTCGATACGCGTGCGCTGATCGAACGGTTCGATACGGCTGCGCATAGCGAGTCGCATGCGCTCGCGGTGACGGAGGCAGATATCCGTTCCGCGCTCGGCAGAAAGCGGCTCGACTCCGTGCAAACGGAGAAGGCCGCATCCGCTGCGAAACCAATGCTGGCTTCCGTCGATACCGATCTTGCAGCCGGGCTGATTACCAAGGATCAGGCCATGTCGCGGCGCCTCAACATCCAGTCGACGATGAACGCGATCACCGATTCGCACATCAGCGAGATCACGTTGCGTGAACAGGCTCGGGCCGCGGCGGCTGCAAGCCGCACGCTCGGCGGCGGACAGGCCGCTTCGCTGACCGCATTGCAGTCGCTGACCAACGAGGCGCAATTGCGCATGACCCTCGCACAGGCGACGGTCGATGCTGAAACGGCGCGGCAATCGATCGACCAATTGCGTGCAACTGTCGCGAATGCCGAGCGTGTGTTGAGTGTCGCGAAACGTTCACCCTATTACCTCGCGTTGTCGCACAGCGTTCCTGTCGTGTTCGTCCAATACGACAACCTCGCCAACGCAACGCAGGGTGCTCCCGTTTTCGACTGCTATCTGCAGGTGATCGCATGCCGGAAGGTCGGCACGGTCGAGCATGTCTACGACGCGGAAGAGTATGCACGGCAACCGCTCTTCAAGACCGATATCAAGGGACGATTTGCGCGCGTGTCGTTTTCTGTCAAATCCGCCGAGCAGTCGCCCGTTGTCTTTATCGGGCATAAGCCGCTGCTTTTCTAGGCGGGGACATGGAAAGTCCAGAACGTCTATCGGAAAACGTGAATAACAACATAGCGGAATTGATGCCCACCAAATTGAAAAGAACGCTTGTCTTTCTGCTTCTCTGTGCGTGGGGCACAGCAGGTGCGCAGACGTCGGCCGATGCTGAAAAGCAGGCGTATTGCCAGTACGTGCAGGATCAGGCCGATGCCGAACGCGCGCTCGACACGGGAATCGAGGGCTTTGGCCGTCTCGGGCAATCGGACTCGAACCCTGAACTCAAGCAGGTCGTCGTCGGCTTGTCGAAGAGCTTGTCGCGGCATTTGCAGGGTATCTCGGCCTCACGCGCCGCGCAGCTCGAATGCGAGTTGTACGGCCGCGCGCTGAGTGTCGAGCGCTTCGTCAAATATGGCATGCCGTCCATCGACCGGAAGATCGCCGTCCGGCAGGCGGCCGACCTGAAGGACGTGCTCGACATTCTCGACGAGGAGATCGCAGCGGCGGACAAACGGCTGCGTACGGGTAACGGCACGCTGTCCGATCTGCTGACGCTCAGGCAACAGCGCGACCAGATGAGCACGCAGTATGTCGCGGCAAAAATCGAAAGCACATCCGCGCAGGTACCGGACGTGCCGCAAGTCGATCTGAAGCAGGCGCTGGCCCAGATCGACGAGACGACGCTGGATCTTCAGGATGAACTGAACCACAAGCAGAAGTTGCAAGCTTGGGATGTCGCGCTGGTCGGCGGCATGCAGAAGCCGATCTCGGGTACTGCCATGAATACGTCGACGGGATACCGGCCGTTCGTGTCCGTCACGTTCACCTACAACTTCAACGCGGTGTCGTACGGACACAAGCTCGACAACGCAACCCGTTCGCTGATGACGATGCGGCGTCAACTGAACGACGAACTCGCGCAGAAGGTAGACGGATTGCAAAAGAGTATGGCCGAGCGTTTGAACGTGCAGAAGGAAAGCCTTCCGCAACTGCTCGACGAGCAAAGCCGTCTGAGCGGCGAGTACGAAAGGCTGCGCACGCTGGATTCACCGGAAGCGCTACGAATGAAATCGCAGATACGCGTCAGTCTCGCAATGGCCGCGATGAAGGTGCATCTCGCACGCTTGCAAATCACGTTACTTTCTCAGAGCTATGCGCAAGATCAATAAGATTCTGGTGGTTGGACTGGGTTATGTGGGATGCCCGCTCGCATTTGAACTCGCGAAGCATTTCTGCGTGACGGGCTACGATATCAACGCGAGCCGTATCGATGAATTGATCGCGGGTCATGACAGGACGGGCGAACTCGCCGTCTCCGAACTGCAATCCGCGGGTTTGTCGCTCACGAGCGACGCACACGCAGCGATGCACAACGCCGATCTCATCATTGTAACCGTGCCGACGCCAGTCACGGACGCGAACGTGCCCGACCTCGGGCCCGTGATCGATGCGACGAGAACGATCGCACGCCATCTGAAAGCAGGAGCGACTGTGATCTACGAGAGCACCGTGTATCCGGGCGTGACGGAAGACATTTGCGTACCACTGCTCGAACAACGCGACGACCGCACGGGCGAGCGCCGCTTGCAGCACGGCGCGGATTTCTGGGTCGCCTATTCGCCGGAGCGCATCAATCCCGGCGACCGAATTCATACGCTCACGTCGACCACCAAGATCGTGTCCGGCGATACGCCCGAGACGCTCGAACTGGTAGACAGCATGTACTCAAAGATCACGACGACCTACCGTGCGGCGAGCATCAAGGTCGCGGAGGCGGCCAAGGTCATCGAGAACACGCAGCGCGACGTGAACATCGCGCTGATGAACGAGCTGTCGCAGATCTTTTCGCGACTCGATATCGACACGCACGATGCAATCGATGCTGCCGCATCGAAGTGGAATTTTCACCGCTATGTCCCGGGCTTTGTTGGCGGGCACTGCATTTCCGTCGATCCGTACTACCTGACGCACCGGTCTGCGCAGGTCGGCTACATCCCCTCGCTGATTCTTGCGGCACGGGAAGTGAACGACAAGATGCCGGGCCTGCTCGCGGAAAAGACGCTCAAGGCGATGCGCCATCGGGGCTTGCCGCTCGATTCGAAAATCACGGTGCTGGGAATTACGTTCAAGGAGAACGTACCTGACATTCGCAACTCGAAGGCCGTGGGGCTCGTGCGCGAGTTCATGAGCTGGGGCATCGACGTGCAGGTCATCGATCCGTACGCCGACCCGAAGGAGGTCGAGCGGGAATACGGCATCAGGCTCACGAGCTACGAGCGGCGCGAGCCGGCGCGTGCGGTCGTGTTGGCCGTTGCACACAGCGAATTCGTCGAGGGTGGATGGAATATGATCCTCAAGCACATTCATCCGCGCCAGGGTGCGGTCGTCACGGACGTGAAAGGCGTACTGACGCGCGGTGAAGAGCCGCACAACGTGACGTTGGTGCGGGCGTGATTTCCGCAAGGTACGTTCAATGAAGACATTGTTGTGCGGAGCGCTCGCGCTGTGGTGGTTGAGCACAGCGTCGGCGGCGGAAATCGAATGGGCTGGCACTGGGTGGAACATCCGGTCCGGCGCGGGCAAGCCGTGCGCGTCGAACCGCTGGAACGAGCACGGCGCATGGGTCGATGTGGATGGCTGGCTGCATCTGAAGCTCGCTCGCATGGCGGACGGCCAGTTTGCCTGCGTCGAACTGGAGTCGAGGAGGCGGTTCGGGTTTGGCCGGTATGCATTCGAGATTCGCGGGCCGATCGGCGAGGTCGATCCCGATGTCGTGTTCGGCATGTTCATGTATCCGCCTGCCGACGTCGGACCCGATGGCACGAATGAGATCGACATCGAGATCGCGCGCTGGGGCGATGCAAATGCGCCGCAGATCAATTACACGGTTTGGAGTCGCAGCCGGGCCGGCAAGCGTCACACGGCGCTTGATGTACCTGCGGACACCTGTCAGTCCAGCTTTGGATTGACATGGCAACGCGACATGGTGGCCTGGTTGTCGCCGTTGCAAGGCAGCCAGCCGGCGATCTTTCAAGGCGATATCGCCGATCAGCCGCAAAAGCTCATAGTCAATCTTTGGCTATTCAAACGGCCTGCGCCGCGCAACGGTCGGGAGGTCGAATTCATGATCAAGTCTTTGGGGACGTTGTGATCGATACGTTTGTTCAGTTGATTTTCGCGCTGCCGCTGATGGTCATGGTGATGAATTTCGGCGTCACGCTGATGTTGCGATTCGGCGTGAAGTCGACCTTTCTCACGAAAAATCACGCTTTGCAGCCGCGCGTGAGTGTGCTTCTGCCATGCTTCAATGAGGGCGAGCATGTGTTTCGCACGATCGAAAGTATTCTCGCGAGCGACTATCCGATGGCGAAAGTCGAGGTGATTGCCGTGGACGACTGTTCCGCCGACGATACGTACGAGTGGATCGCGCGCGCCGCGAGCCGCTGGAGCAACGTGCGTGCATTTCGCAACCCGGTGAACTCGGGCAAACACCAGACTTTGTCTCATGCACTATCGCACTCGTCGGGCGAAATACTTATGTGCATCGACTCCGACTGCCTGTTCGACAAACGCGCGATTGCAGAATTGACGGCATGCTTCGTTGACGAGACGATCGGTGCAGTGGGAGGTCGCGTCGGCATCAGCAATGCGCGCGAGAACGTGCTCACCCAATGCCAGACAGTCGTCTACTACTACAGCTTTCAGATCATGAAGATGCTGCAGAACTGGACGCGGAATGTGATCTGTATTTCCGGGTGTCTGTTTGCAGTGCGGCGCGAGCATTTCGAAGCAATCGAGGAACAGGTGAAGCATCGCAACTGGTTCGGCGTCGGCGTGCGTGATGGGGAGGATCGCTATATGACGCATCTGCTTTTGCTGAAGGGCCTGAAAACCTACATTAACATCGATGCGCAATGCTGGACGGCAGCGCCGAACAATTTCAGACAACTGTTCATGCAGCAGCTTCGCTGGCGGCGCAGCGGTTTGCGCGATCTTTTATGGACACTGCGCACGTTCGACGCGAACCTGAAGGTGCTGCATCCGTTGACGGTGGTGAATCTGCTGATCCCGGGCGCGTTGCAAGTGCTTTGGCCAGCCATGTGCATTTACGGACTGGCGTCGGGTTGGCTCGTCGAGCATCTGTTGCAGGACATGCAACTCTATTTCGGCGTGTGGGTGGTGGTGGGGCTGCTTTACAACGTGTATGTGCGCTGGCACAACCCCGAGCAGAAGGTGAGCGCATTGACCATTGGTGCGCTCGGCATGTGGTTTATTGCCGATTCGTTTCTGATTACACTCGTGGCACTATGCACATTCGACGTCGGCGAGTGGGGCACGCGGGGTAGTTCGTCGAAGAAGGCTTGATGGCACGCGGCGTTCTGCACGGCAGCCGTTAGGGCACTGCGTTCCTCCGGACAAACTGCCGCGATTCCCTGACCGATACCGTGGTGGTTAGTCGCTGAGTTGGGGTCTCTTGCCGGTTTTGTTACACGGCATTGATCGCGGCTAGTTCGGCCAGATGGGTGCCGATATAAAGCAGCATCCCGATGAATCCACCGACCATCGTTCCATTGATCCGGATGTACTGCAAGTCCTTCCCGATGTCCAGTTCAATTTGATGCGACATCTCACGCGTATCCCAGTTCTTCACCGTGTCGCTAATGTGTCGGGTCAGAAATCCGGCGAGTTCGGTGTCGCCCGTCTTTGGTCAGCGTGTCGAGTATTGCGCCCGTAGACTTCGAAACGTCGAGCTTATCGAAAACGGTATGCAAGGCATCTTTTAGAAGGCCTTGGATACTTGCATCGTCTGCTACATCCAGCATGCGGTTTCCCCACTTGACCATATAGTCGCCAAACCGGTCCGCGTTGCCCGGCACGTGGCGGGAGAAGTTTTCGACATCCAGTGTCGGGGCGGCGCGGCGTCGCAACTGATGCCATTCGCGCTCGATGGCTCCGACCCAGCTTTCGCCTGCGGATTGTTGCGCCTTTAGTCGCAAACGTGTCTACGCCAATGGTGTTCGGAATGCACTGGATCGGAAAAGCCTGCGACGCACCGGTTTAAGAATGAAAGTTGTTGAATAGACGAGCAGAGGTATAGATATGTGGATATTTATATCTCCAGATATGGCACAATCCCGGCAAAGCGGGCGACGGCGCGCAGGGTGTACGCCGCGTGGTTGGCAATTTTCGCCCAACCCCCGAAAACTGAAAATCTCCTTTAGACCCTCACGGACAAGGCTTCCCGGGCCAGATGAATGGCGGAACTGGCGTCCTGAAAGTCGGGTGTCAGCCGTCCTCATCCTCCTCGTCGGCTGCCGCCTGCAGCATGCGGGCCCAGTACTCGGGGTCGGCGTAATACGAGGCGAGCGCGTCGATGTCGACTGGCGCGGTCGCGGCGCCGAAATCCATGGCGCCAAAGAGGTTGACGTGCCGCCAGGCGACTGGCGACATGCTGGCGATGAACGCCATCGCGGCCTCGTCGCCCGTGGCACGCTTCTGCTCGTGAACCCGCGAGAGCAGCGTGGTGTTGTAATGGATGATGGCGTTGGCGATGAGGCGCGCGCACTCGTTCCACAATTGCTGCTCGGCCTCGGTGTGCACGCGCAGCTTGCCGCCGTTGACGAAGGCGACGGCGCGGCGCAGCCGGTGATACGCTTCACCCCGGTTGAGGGCCTTCTGTATTGACTGACGCAGGCCGACATCGTTGATGAACTGCAGGATGTGGCGTGTACGGCAGAGGTTGTCGAGCTCCCACAGTGCCTTTTTCGTCTGGTTCTGGCGCTTGTAGCTCGCGAGCTTGCGCACGATGGTGGCCTGCGAGACCTGCTTCTGGCCGAGCGAGGCCATGATCCGCTGGACGGCGGGCCATTCACGGATGATCATTTCGTCATTGGATTTGCGCGAGGGTTTGATGAGCCACTTGCCGTAGTGACCCGGTGCATGACGGCCAACGAGGCCGGCAAGTTTCTTGTGAAAGTCGCGATAGCGCGGCGCGAACTGATAGCCGAATGCATACAGGATCCAGTAGTTCACCTGGTTGGTGCCGTGCGTGTCGGTGGAATGCAGTTGTGGGCGGATGTCGGAGGTGTTGTTGTAGAGCAGATCGAACACGTAATGGCTCTCGTGTTCGTTAGCGCCGAAGACGGTCAGGTTGAACGGCACGTGGTTAGCGACGGCGGTGTTTGCGCTGATACCCTTGTCGAGGCCGAAGTATTTGGGCGAATGGCGAGCCTGGAAGGTATCGAACTGGGTCTCGAAGCGCTGGCCATCACTGCTTGAATGGATCTGGTCGCCGATGTTGAAGAGGTGAAAGGCGGGCAGCTCCGCAGTCGCATTGCTGATCGCATCATTGGCCGAGTGCACTGTTTCAACGCGAAGATAATTGCGTGCGCAACTCACGAGCGCGGCGTAACTGAGGCCCGAGACTTCGGCCATTTTGCGCAGCCCATATTGGTGCCCATTGCGATGATACAGGCGAGGAGCTCCCGTGGATCGGCCTCGTGTTTGACGTACCGGTCGAGCACATGCGTGAATCCCTCGAGAAAGCCGGTGCGAACGGCAACGAACCAGAGCAGCCGCGAGATGTCGATGCTGGGGATCTGGCCGTAGAAGGCGTGATTGACGTTCTCATCGGGCTCCGGATAGCCCAGGTTCAGGCGAGGCCTGCCGCCCTGGTGCCGAACCCTGAGGTAGGGATCGTCGCCTCCGTCGATGTGATGGTTGACATGTTCGAGGAGGCGCTCGATGTCATCATGCAAACCGGCAAGCGTCTGCGCGACGGGCGCGAGCAGGACCTGCAGGTTGAGCTCGTTGAGAATGGCGTCCTTGTGCCGCCAGCGCGCGTCACTGATCAGGTCGTCTTCGAAACGGCGAAACTCGTTGCTGTCGTGACAGAAGACGTCGCCTGCCTCAAGTGCGTTGCGCAGCAGCCGGTAGACGAGAAACTCGAAGCGATCCACATCGAGCCGCTTCGCCTTGCCGGATCCGGGGTGATAGAGATGGGGCTTGAGTGTCTTCGGGATGAACGCCGTGGGGAAGGACGATGGATTGCACTGTCGAAGTGGCGTGCCGCCGCGCAGGCACTCCTGCAGAAAGTCGACGGCTTCGAGCAACGGCGTATCTTCGACGCGGCCGGCCACGGCCAGTTCGGCAAACAGATGCCGCAGATTGCGTTTGAACGCGTGTGAGAGCGCCGTATAGCGTGACCACTCGAAGCTGGCCTTATCGAAGGTGACGTTGCACATGTATTGTGCAACGGTCTCGATGCGTTCGGGCGCGAGCAACGCGAAAGCTCTCTGGCGCACGCTGGCAAAGGAGGCATTATATGGAATCGAGCCGTCGACGAACAGGCGCAGGACTTCACCCGCGGCTTTCAGGTGAGTGCCCGCTTCGGTGAGCGCGTTTTGCGCCGCCTCGCCCGCAGCCTGCCGCGCAGTCTGCTCGTAGTCGTTGACGAGACAGATGAAGGCCTCGATCAGGCGGTCGTTTACCTGGCGAAAGCGGTGGCAGGTGAAGCACAGCAGGTACAGGCGCGCGACGCCGGGGGCCATGCGACGCAGCTTGTAGACGGTGTAGAAGGTGACGAGCGAGGCATAGTAGCGGATGCTGTCCGCGGAGATGCCGGTGGCGTCGAGAAACCGCTGGGCGAATGCGTAAAGCGGTGCGAAGAACGCTCTGCGTTCGGATTCCTGCTGCAGTTCCTTGTAGCTGAAGTCCTTTGGTTCGCGCTTGAGGAGCGTCACCTGATAGATCGAGTCGTCGACCTCGAGCATCGCATCGAGCTGCTGCGCGATTGACCTGGTGAGCGCACGTTCGAGCAGCGCCGAGACGCGCTGGCGCTCCGCAGCGACCGCACGCCCAACCATGTCCTGCAGGAATGAGTAGGTAGGCGCGACAACACGTTCGTGCTTCAGATACTGCAGGCATTCGCGCAGGATGAAGGCGGGCTGTGTGGAAAGCCTCGCAAGGCGCCGTGCCCGCTTTTCGAGGTCGGCCTTCCTGGCACCCTCGCATAGCCGAAAGCCGAACAGATCAAGGATGCTGTGCTGTAGGGCGCGGCGCGTCGGTGCCGAAGGAATCGCTATGGCGGGAGGCGCTTCGTCGGGGAAGTGCCGCGCGACGATGTAGCGCAGATCATCTGCCACGGCCGGCGGGTCGTAGTGGAAGAACTGGAATCTGGCCTTGAAGTACCCGAGTTGCAGGATGAGGTGGACCGCGACCGGAAGTGTGCGCGCCCGGACGAGCTGCTGTTCGGCGTTGCCGAGCTCGAAGTACGTGTGCCGGTCTTCGTCGGTAAAGCGCGGCAACGCATACAGTTCGTCGATTTCGGCACGTGTGAGGATCGAGAGGCGGTGCGAGGCGGACATGAGTTTATATTCTTGAACGCGCGCAAGTGGGAATCAGAGTTTCGCTTTGCCTGAGCGTCAGCTTGCTGGCTGCGGGCGGGCCTTGGGTTGCGTTGCCGAACGTAGCACAACCGAGCGATCCACCATTTCACCGTAACCGTGGCCTCAGCGGCTTTCATTCTGCAGGAGGAGCAATGTCGAACGAGGAGAATCCGATCGATGCCAAAGCATTGGCGGCTGTCGGACCAGGACGCTTGGCGACGCTGCTGGCCGAGGCGGCTATGACGAACCCGGCCATGCGTCGTCGGTTGCAATTCGAGCTGTCCGCACAAAAAGGCGAAAACGTTGCGGATGCCGTTCGCCAGTGGGTCAGCGAGTTCGGCGCACAAACGGCATTTCTCGACGCGGAGCAGGTGGGCGAACTGGCCGAGGAGCTCGACGCCATGCGGGTCACCATTGCCTCGAATGTTTCCGCGGCGGCGCCCGATCTTGCGCCGGATCTGATGTGGCAGCTCTTCACGCTGGCCGGAACAATCTTTGAGCGTACGACCGAAGAGGGATGGGAAGTCAGCTGCGTTTTCGACGAGGCCTGCTCCGATCTGGTCAGGGTAAGCGTCGACGCGGACGTCGAACCGATGGAATTCACCATGAAAGTTGTCGCGGCGATCGCCTCCGAACAGTACGGAGAGTACCGTGCCCTGATTCGGGCTATTGCATCCGCTCAGCCGTGGGCACCTGCCTACGTCTCTGACCTGAAAGCCTTGCTCCATCGATTGCTGGAGGAGCCGCCCAATCCGAATAGCGAACGCAGCAGGGTTTTGCGGCATGTCTTGCAGGAATTCGACTCCCTGTCTCCAACATAGTTTGGTCGGCGATTTTCCTACTGCGCATTCCCGGAATGCCTTGCCTGGAAAAGATTTGAGGAGGATTTTCAGTTTTCGGGGGATGGGCAAAAATAGCCAGACTCCACACCAACCCCTGAAATCCGACATTTCTAATTAGCCACAACCCAGACATTTCAAAAAAGCCTCGACAGACAGATTGTCAAAGCCATTTTGAAATGTCCGCTTTGGGGGTGCGGCGGAATTCTTGGACTATTAGGAGCTAGTCCATGTATTCGTATGAAGACCGCATCCGAGCGGTCAAGCTCTACTTGAAGCTTGGAAAACGCCTTGCCGCGACCGTTCGTCGATTGGGCTATCCCACAACGAAATCCCTCGAACGTTGGTATCACACATACGAGCGATGCCTGGATTTGCCGAAGGAACGTATTTGCGTGAGGCCACGCTATTCGGCAGAACAGAAAAAGGCGGCCACGGACCACTACATGAACCACGGTCAGTGTCTGGCAGCAACGACAAAGGCCTTGGGATATCCGGGACGCGGGACGCTCGTCGCCTGGCTCGACGAGTTGCATCCTGAACGAAAGAAACGCGCTCTCGGGAAGACTTCGGGTATTCGGTAGAGATAAGGTCAAGAGTGGTGTACGGGCAGCTTGATGGCCGGCGACGTCAGGCGGCGAGTTTCTGCTGACCGGGTTGATCGTCTTGCACCGGTTCACCGTCCTTGAAGGCAATGCCTTCCAGCAACAGCTTGATCTGTTCGGGACCATTGATGCGGCGCCACGTTTTCTCGGCTTCCTCGATCAGCTTGAATGCCAGACCCAGGAAGGTCGGTCGCGACACGCAGTTGCGCGTACGCGTCGTCCGGTGGCGTACCATCATCATTGACGCGCACGGGAAAGTCACCTACGGCGTCGCGAGGTGCTTACGGGTACTCGTCCTTTCCGTGCAAAATCTGGCGGTAGCATCGCGCAGAGCCGCTTGCAGCAAGGCGCTGCGTGTCAGGATCGCCATGCAAACCACGATTGTTCAAGTCATTGATCGGTATGGGATTTCGGGATCAAAGCGCCTATAAGGACGGGTCGGGCGGTCATTTTCTGGTGTTCGCCCCACCCAGTAACCCGTTATATCTACAGCCGGTTCCGCCCCGATACTAATTCGGCTTCATCTGGGCTGTGATTCGATGACGACGTCGGCTGGCAGCCGGTTGCACTTGAGGACCATGAGACGTCGTAGTCGTCACTGCAACGGGTCCGGATCGACTGCGCCCGTTGTCATTTTTATGTCTCTCGCGATACGGTGCGTTTCCGAAAGTATCTTCAAAATTCGCTGATAAGTTTTTACGCGCTCGAAGTCGAGGACGTGGCCCTTGAGGTCTTTCAACCATTTTTGTGCAGGCTGGTAGCCACCGACTTTGAGAACCCACGCATGCTCTGGGACAGAGTCGAAATATTGCGTTGAATTGATCCAGATCTTGCCCTCCTCGAATTGATACCTCTCGACGGTGCCATTGCCTTCCCCCAGGAACGGATACGGCGCCGCTCCTATCGCGGTTGCATCCATCAGGTGCAGTTTGCGCAATCGGGCTCCGCTTTCCGAAATGTTCCAGAATTCATCCGGGCTATCCGGCCATGGAATTCGAGGGAAGTCAGTCTTGAGAAATTCAGCGTAGTCTTCCCGATAGGATGGAGAGTGCAGCACTCCGTACACATAGTCGAATACCGCGACGGGATCGGGCTCTCCCTTCACTGGATGTGTGGCAAGGCCCTTCAGACGCTGCAACAATTCCGGCTGGAAATTGGCGTGCGGAGCAGCGTCGAATGCGCCGCTCTCCGGGTATATCCAGAGCGGAAAGTTCACTGCGTTAGAACCTGTCGTAGCAGAGAAGAATATGGCCTCGGTCGGCTTATCGGTCACAAACGCATGGGCGAAGCTCGAATCGCGATGAGCCTTTGACGTCAGCAGTCCGATGTTGGGCCCACGGACATAGTGCGTCATGATTTGGGCCACAGGCCAACCGATCAACCCGCGTGCTCTGCCGGAGTAGAAAACGAACCGCCTGTCAAACAGTCGATAGTTGATTTCCTGAACGGGCAAACCAGGATGGTCCTTGACGTCCTTTTTTGCCCACTCGTATCGCCAGTCTCTAACGTCGGCAGGCAATCTGTATCTGGTTCTAAAATCCCGTTCCTCTAGGTTCACCAGGTCTTTCGCGACTTTGACCACGTCGGCTGCCGTGCGCTGGATATTCAACGCATCCCGCTTTGTGACAATGCCATTTCCATGTAGTGGCATGAATTCATCCAGCAGAAAGCCGGTTGAGTATCGATCCAGGCCTGCCATGCTTATTGGCGTCAAGCTAAATTGCGGTGCCCGGCAGTCCAGCGGCTTGAATATTCCGTCGGATATTGAAAGAGTCGAAAGGCGTGCGTACTTTTCCGCACGATCACCCCACAGGTCGGCGTGTAGCACCTTGGCAAGTTCGTCGGAAGACTGTCTTTTTTTCACGCCGATAATGATCGACACCCCTTGCTGGATGTCGAAGACATTCTTGTCGGAGAGTCCGGCTGGTGGAGATTCCTTCTTCTTGGTGCTCCCGTGAAGATCGAGAATCCATATCGTGTCGAAAGACTTCAGGAGATGCCACCGCATCCCGCGAAACGTGGGATTGTCGAGGTAGCCATGATTCGTGACGAAGCCCAGTACGCCCTCGCCATTGCGCTCGATCAGGTGCGACGAGAGCCGGATGAACTTGACGTAAAGGTCATTCAACCATTTGGAAGTTTTCTCGGTTAGCTTCGCTTTTCCGCCGGGTTCCTTTTTATAGTCATCCATGAGCGTACCCAGCCAACCCTCTGACTTGCCGCCTTCCCCAAGGTAAGGCGGATTACCAATCAGACACATGATTGGCATGTCGCGCTTGACGGTGTTGGCCTGCTTTACCTCATTGGAGAGCCATTGTGCAAACGGAAGGACCTGGTTGGCCGGTTCGCCTTCCTCAAGGGAGTTTGTGAGATACACCGACAGGCGCGGTGGTGCGCCTGCCGGTTTATAGCCAAGTTCAGTGAGAATCAATTCGAGCTTCATGTGACACATCGCATACGATGCCATCAGAAGCTCGAAGCCATGCAGGCGGGGGATCAGATCCTGCTCAATGTAAGAAGACCACATGCTCGGCGCGTTGTCTTTTACCTTGGGCGCGATCTGCTTGATTACTTCGGCCAGAAAAGTACCCGTTCCCGTAGCTGGATCCAGAACCTGGACACGATGAACGTCCTTCTTCACCTTTGTCCGGTTGCCTTTCTTGTCTGTTTGCCCTGTTTCCCAGTCGATTGTTATCCTGGACGTATCAGCCAGTCCGTCCGGAAGAGAAAACTCTGTTTGCAACACTGTATCTACGGCGCGGACAATGAAGTTAACGACAGGCTCAGGCGTGTACCATACGCCTCGTGCCTTACGCTTTGCTGGGTTATAGGCTGCGAGAAACGTCTCGTAAAAATGAAGGAACGGATCGTTTTGCCCTGACAGTTTGCCAAAGCCTTCCATGATCTGTGCGATGTTTGCCTCTCTGAAAACGGTCGCGAGATCATCGATGATCCATGCTATGCGATCGTCAAGATCGTAGCCGGCAAGGTAGGTAAAAAGATTTCGAAGGAACGGATTGGACTTGGGGAGCAGCCCCAATGCTTCTTGCCGCGAGAATGTATTGTCGGTCGTATCGTGCAGGCGAGCAGCAAACATGCCATAGGCAATCGTCTCTGCGTAGATATCAGCGAAGTCTTCGATACTGATATCGTGGATCAGATGATCCTTGAATGCACTGTACTGATTCCAGAATTCGGTTTCATTGTTTTCATCAGCTTTTAATGCATTATGAAGCACGTCCTTGATAAGTCTGGCCTTGCCGGCCATGATCCCTGCAAGCACACGGGGACTGGTAATGCTTTGCGGGCGTTGTGACACGAAATCGGCGAGCAGCGATTCGAGTTTTGCATACTCTTTTGGATTGGGCTGGATACCCTTGAGGTAGCCAGCGATTGTCACGGAAGCAACGAGCTTGCCGTTCCGGTAAAAATCCCAGTCCAGGCAATTGGTGTAAATCAGGTTGGGTAGCGCCTGACGATAGCGTTCCTGTTGACGCTTGTTGCCATCCTTCATTCCACGTAGCCCTACACCGACGTCCTTCGCTTCAATGTGGCCTATGACGAGCTCGCCCCGCTGTATGATGAAATCGGGCGCCCCGCACACAACGCGTTTGGGCTCGTTCAACGCGTGGATACCTTCCGAATAATCATTGAAAAGGTCCTCGATCGCCGAGCGATAAGAATGCTCGGTGGCAACGCCCGTTTTGAATGTCGAAACAATGCTGTCGATGAAGTTACTGACGGCGGACACTATGGATTTCCTTTTTCTTGTCGATTTGACGTTCGGTATGAAACGTTCGCAGGCTGCATATTACCGTGCTGATTGTCTGTGGGAGAGGTGAGACGACGCGCTGTAGCTGCTCGTCACGCGACGATTTGCCCGGATTCGATTTGCGCTCGAGGAGGATCCAGCGATCCAGCCGTCCTGGGCGTCGATGGGAAAATCGATTCACCCGCCAAGGTGCGGTCGTCAGCGAATCAGTCTGCGCTGGGATTCGACATGCGCCGGGCACTGCGGCCAGCGTATTCCCACCCGCGCTAGCAACGGGTACAAAGTGGCCGCACGACTGCCCCTGCGCAAAGATGCCCTAACATTTGCTTGACAAAAGGGGGAGGGTCGTGATCTAATGTTGTCCGCATTAAGAATTGGGTCGGCGCCCATGCCAACCTGCCTTCCCGGGCAAGGTGGACCGCGAAAGCGAATGTGGCTCTCTTGAGAGCAATCAAACGGGTTACGCGTCGACCCTCCTTTTACGGAGGGTTTTTTGCTTTCAGGCTCAAGGATTCCTAGTAAAACGATCCAGGCTTACCTGGAAACTGAATACATTGCTTCTGGCGACGAGGGTCCGACGTTAAGGATTGGTCTCGCCAATCCGGAGCTGGCGGCCCTTCACAAAGCTGATGGCGTCAATTGCAGCGCGTTCATTACCGCCTGCAATCCTTTCAGCCAGAATTGCAGTAACGGATTCAACGCCGCCAGCCAGGAAGCACTCGCTTGCGAAATAAAGCGGCTTGACCTGATTGCGATCGAAGGTATCGGCAAGCACCCGTCAAACAGATGGCCTGCCGAGTCGAGTTACCTGGTACCCGGACTTTCGCTTGAAGCGGCAAAGGCACTCGGTGCGCAATATCGTCAGAACGCGATTTTGTGGTCTGCGGACGCCACCACGCCTCAGCTCGTCTTGTCGCGTTGAATCGCTGTTTGCTGTTTGCGGGATTTGGCCGATCCCGGTTTGTAGACCATTGCGGATGCACCTAAAGCACATTGAATCTCTTTTAGCGCTCGCTAGATGGGTTCGGTTTCTCGTCGTTTCATGTCGCGGATTTAAAGCACAACTTGCAGCGCGACTCACAAATTCTGCTAAAGCGTCGCCACGCCTCTCTACCCCGAAGGCCGGTGAACGCCGTACTACCGGGGATGGAGAAAAGCATGACACAACCTCTTCTGGGCATTCTGCCTTCGCTGGACAGCCTGTTTGAGAGTTTCCAGTTTCAGATCGATGCGCCCGAGAATCACGTACTGTTAGCCGGGCTACCCGCTACCGTCCGTACCGGATCGTTCCTCTTCGCAAGGCCGCGCGCAGGAGTTCGGGAGGCCGTTGCAGCACGCTGCACGAATGGCGTCATTGGCGGATTTCGCGCAATCCGTTCGGCACAATGGATGAAGCAGGGTTTGCTCCCTGTGTACGCCTACGACCCCCCCCATATCGCCAGCTTCTTCGCCGCGCTTGTTCCGTACGTCGAGCACGAACGGTTTCAAAGCGAAGGGAGGGCTGGACAATGAAAGCACGCCAATCCCGCTATCCCATTGGCAAACTGCTCCTGGATGTGATTGATGGGTCAGGATTGGACCCGAGGGCGTTTTTTTCTGAACTCGGATTCACCAACTTTTCGAAGGCGATCGAACGACTGGATTGCTGGCTCATTCACGGAGAAGGGAATGCTCTGCTCCTGGAAAGGCTTCAATCCAGCCGGTTTGCCGTCGATGAACATCTGTTGAAGCAGGCGATGACGCAAAGCGATGCTCTGATCCGGCGGGAGCGTGGGGCTGTGGGCAAACGTGAGGAAGACGAGGCGAGAAGCGCCTTCGAACCGCGTCTTGAGGTGATTGCCGAACTGTCGCGCCCTACGCAGATAACGTTGTTCTGTCTCTCGGGTGGCAATCGGCGGTTTGGCACCCGATTACCCGACGATATTTCCGCATGGCCGTGGAGTGATCAACTTGCGTATCTGAAACGGACGTGCCGTTCCAGCCAAACGCGATCTGGAGGATGTGGTGCAGATCGGTGATCGTGCTGTCGCTGCGCACCAGAAGCCGTCGCCAGATCATCGGACTGATCTGGCGAAGCCATACGTGGAGCCGATAAATCCCGACGCCTGGTTCTTCGTCCATGATTACGCAAGCTTACCAAAATTCAGGGCCATACCTTCCAGCCCCCACTTTGTTCCGCTCCCCTACTACGCGGCCAAGCGCGTTGGTGGAACGCCATGCGACATGGGATGGGAATCTCAGGCTGTGCATCTGGTGCCAGTCGAAAAACTCGAGGAGGTGCTAAATCACCCAAACGACGCGCCCCTGATTGAGGCCATCAAGGCTGCCGTACAGCGCAGGATTCGGGCGACGGAGCTGCATCGGGAACTGAGGGAAGTCGTCTACGTAAGGGGGCATAAGCCAGCTCAAGGCATTCCTGGCGTCGTACAAGCGCCACAAAGCGGAGCGGGTCGTTCGGTTCGAGACACCGCCGGGCAGACAGATGCAGGCCGACCTAACGATCAACCTGGCAAGGCGCGGTGAACACCCAGTCGGCCGTGCTAGAGCACTTCACCACCTAAAGTTTCGCAACTTCTTTGCCGACAACGGTTGGAGATGGCGTCGTCCCTGTCTCTTCTCCTTTCGGCGGGAACGGGGAGCGCCCTACTAGGAATTGGTTTTTGGAATCGCGCACTGGTCGCGCGTAATGTTCCCCGACCGCGTTTTGGCTCTGCGAAAGCAAGCCCTTCAAACTTGCATATGTGAACAGAAAGTGAATAGAGACGAGAAGCCGCAACTGCATAAGTTTGATACGTTTGACTATCAAATAGTGGACGCGTTGTCCCGCGATGATTACATTTCGACGCCTGAACTGTGCGCGAAACTGCAGTCGAATCCGACGGCCACGTTTGTTAAAAACGTAAGTCGACGATTGAACCACCTTCTCGATGCGCTCCGGTGGGTGGAATGGGAACGGAGAGGGAAGACCGACTTTTGGCGCAGAGCCGAAGGGATGGACGAAATCACTGGGAAGAGCGGTCCCTCTCACGCCCTGGCGTTGAAGATGATGGAGCGCTTTTGTAACCAAAAGCTTCCACCGTTGCTAGGTAACTTGCTGACTCCTCACTTCAATGCCGCAGATGAAACACTCAAGCGCCATCCACATATATCGCCTCGTTACAAGGCGTGGGACGAAAAAATTAAGGTGGTAAGCGCTGGCTTTTCGGTCAGTTTCCCGGACGTCGACTCTGTCGTCTGCGACGCTATAGCGGAAGCTCTCTTTCAAGACGAATGTATCGACATCATTCATCGCGGAAGGACAGGGAAAGACGAAGCGGATGGAATGCCGCAGCGGGAGGCGGTGCTTCCCCTTGGTCTCGTAGAAAGCGACGGTTGCATATATCTTGTCGCGATGTCAAACAAACGTTCGTCGGAGCCTGAAATCTTCCGGATGGACCGTGTGTCGCTTTGCAAAGACGAAGGAGAGTTAGCGCGAGTTCCTGAACGGCTAAACGCCCCGAAGGATTTTTCTCTTGAAAATTTTATAGTCAAACAGAGAGCATTCGACTTATCCCCCGCAGGGGATATCGTTATTGAATTGTTGTTCAGAGAGGATAGCTTCAGGCATCTGCAGAATAGAAAGATAAGTGTCGACCAGATAACTGAAGTTCGCGATGGCGGTTCAATCTATGTCAAGGCGACTGTTACGAATTGCCGGAAGCTTCGGTGGTGGCTGCGGGAATTCGGCTACAAGGTCGAGGTGTTGGCGCCTCCTGATCTTCGCGAACGAATTCGAAGCGACGCGATGAAAGTCGCCCAAATGTATTCAAATCCCGCGCCCCAGTCTGTAGAGGGCAGTGGGCTGGAAGCATGCGTTGAGGAGAGTTGCTTTAATGAGCAAGATTGAGCGCTATTGGGAAGCGGTTAAGAAGCGGGTTGACGGCGGTGAACGAATTGACGATGAGATTGCGTCGGTTTGGGACGAACGCGCCGTAGGATCTGGTGTGCGTGAAGATGAAGGCGCTGGAAATTGTTCGGATAGCGCAGTGGCGGGTACGGCGGGAACCGCAGCGTGCCGGAGCGTGCCGAACTATTACTTCTATCGGTCAATTCGACACCGCAGGAGGAAACCTCAGGACGACTGGGGCATATTCATCATAAGCGGCGGCCGCGACGACGTGGCTTCGCTTTTTCGTGACGCTTTTGGCTCCGAGTCTGAGGCGCGGGACAAGGCCGACGAGTTCCTGACCGTTTGCGGTACCGCGCATTACCGGTTTGATGTCTATGCGATGTCATGTGAGGCGATTCTGGGGCGGTGGTTGTATCTACCATTCCAGAAAGAGAGCGAATCGGCGGGGGCTGTGCGGTTTGAAGATGTCTATGTGGTTGCGTGTGCCATGGAGTGGGCCGCCCGAAACGGAGTAACGGACGCCGTCGGGAAGGTGATAGACAAATGGACAAGTGACACGCGGGGCAGGCAATTCAGCGCGCGACGCCTGGGAGCGTATCTGTCCACAGCGCTTCTCGACAACTATGCCTCAGTAGTGAGAGGGTTGCGGTTTGACCAGGCAGAATGGGTTAGCACGATTCCGCGCGAACTGGAGTTGGGGTGCCCACCGTCCGTCTCCCTTGTCCGCGAACTTCCGTGCTCACACGAGCCGACCGGCGAGCCGTTATCAGCCGAGCAGTGGTTCCAGCGGTGGGGCGTGAGTAAGTATGAGCGCGGAGAGCGCGGAGGATGGGTTGTTAACCAAGACCTGTGGGTAGTCGGGGAAATATTTGAAAATGGTCGTTTCCCGCTCAGAATTGAGGAGGTGCACGGGGACTTTGTCTGCGTCGATACAAACATATCATCGTTTTGGCAGACTTTGCCCGGCCGGGTCACAGGGAACGTCAACCTGTCAAGCAACAGGCACATCAAGCGGCTCTCAGCGGAGCAGGACCAGCCGGGGGCTGGGAACGACGGGCTACATGGGCTGCGCCCAGATGTTTCAATCGAGGGATTCGAGCTTTGCATAAGTGTAGATTCAGAACCGGCACACTCGGTACCGACACACGTGCTGTCGCTGTTCAAGATAAGAAACTTGCAAAGGTTAGTAGCCACCTACCACGAAACTCGAGAAAGTAGTCGCCCGATTACATGGGTCGAAATAGTCAACGAGTACTTGCATGAAGGAAAGAGCGGGATGATGCGTTGCCAGACAGAACTGATTAAGGCGGGTTTTAAGGACCAGGCAAAGCTTTGACTGTGGTGCCGGACTGGACTCGCCGGTCTGCCACCGATCCCTGAGGCGATGACTTCAGGCCGCCTGTCCCGCGCCCCCTACGTTCACGTTGAAATGGACGCCTTAACCGGGTTCGGGTAATCGACCTTTTGGTGCGAAATCTGGCGGTTAGAATCTAAAAGGTCTGCCTTATCAATGGCTTGCAAATCGCTCGATCTGTCGCGACTCAGACGATTACAACGCCTTGCTACAGGCTGCTCGGCATTCTACTACCGCCATTTTTAGCACCAAAAGGACGAGTACCCCAACTCGCACGGGTCGCAATCTGGATCGGCGAAATTCAGTGGATGATCGATCACGGCTTCCAACCGTCGCGTAATCCATTGTTGAAAAACCTTAACCAGGTTCACTGTGAAGACGCGCTACTCGACATCCCTGAGGACAACACAGCCAACAAGTCTGATCTCATGCGCCAATGGCCTGCCTGTGATGCGATTGTCGGCAATCCACCGTTCATTGGTGACAAACTGATGCGAGCGAAGCTCGGTCACGAGTACACGGAGGCACTTCGCTCCGCGTACGAAGGACAGGTACCACCCGGGGCGGATCTTGTTTGCTACTGGTTCGCCAAGTCACGCGGGATGATCGAGGCCGGCAGGGCTTCTCGGGCGGGCCTTGTAGCGACAAACTCGATCCGTCAAGGCACAAATCGAAAAGTTCTGGACGCCATCGTCTCTTCCGGCAGAATTTATGATGCGTGGGAAGATCTCAACCGTCCGTCAGATCATCACCGCTTACATCGATGCGGAGCAGACCGGGCTGGCAATTTGATTAGGTGTCCTTTGTCGGCGCGTGATCGCTCTGCGGGACAGACAGAGCAAATGCCGGCGCGAGGCGACATGAGCCGCCGCACGTCGGGCACCGATTACGCGGTTGCGACGCTGGCCATCGTTGGCTCGACGGCGACAACGGCGCCCGTCGTCACGAACACGATCAGCCCGCGTTCCGCACCTGTCACGTCGAGGTAGGCGCGCACCTGCGCGCGATAGTGCTCCACGGTCTTCGCATCTGGCCGCACATCGCTTTTCCAGTCGATGACAACAGCGGGGCGGCCGTCGGTCCGCAGCGTCACTGCGTCGGCGATGCCAGCCGTTGCGGTCTCCTTGTTGTCGACCTCCTGCGCACGGTAGACCGGATACTCCGCCACGAGCGCCGCGCGCAACGGTGCGATCTCGGGCAGCCTCAACGTTCGCGTGACGCAATCGGCAAGCTCCTGTGGGGAAATCGCACTCGCTGCGTTGTTGGCCGCGAAGCGCGGGAACATGCTGATCAACTCGTTCGCGCGCGTTCTGAGCGCCCTCGCGTCGTCGTCGGTTTCGCCGGTCAGCACTTCCTCGATGAGCTTGTGGAGGATGAGCCCGCGCTCGCGGCCACCTTGACTCGTGGCGCTCAAGCCGGCTTCCAGCGCCGCTTCGATGTCCGCGGACGCTTCCGGTTGCACAGATTGGAGCACGGGCCCAGACGTGCTTTCGTTGCGGCTTGGCGCAAGCCACGCCAGCTTGCGCGTCTTGTTGGCAATGGCTTGCGCCTCCGCGGCGAACGATTCACGCGTCTGAACATTCTCCGCCACGGTCGAGGTCGCCCTGGCGGCTACGCTCAGGCGCGCGACGTCGAGCGAGGGCAGGGTATCGATCGCCAGATCGAGCAGCCCGATCCAGGCGTTCGCAGGTGCTTGTGTGCCGAGGCGCGGCAGCACGAGTAACTCGCGTGCACGTGTGGCGGCGACATACCAGAGCCGGATGCGCTCACGGGCAAGCTCGTTCTTCTCGTCCTCGCGTGCGGCTGCGTAGCTGATGGGCTCGATGCCGAGAATCGGGCACCGGAACATGTCGGTTTTGCGGTCCGTGATCGAGCCGTCGGCGGCCTTCACGCCTGTCATCGTGTTGACCGGAATGACGACAGGCCATTCGAGACCCTTCGACGCGTGCATCGTGAGTAGCGCGACGGCTTCTTCCTGCGCGTCCATCTGACCTTCGACCGCTTTCTCTTCGTCCGACCACGCGAGCGTCATCGCTTCAGCGAAGGCGCGCAGGCCGCGCACCGCGTAGGACGTCGACAGACTGAGATACAGGTCCACGTTGGCGAGCGCACGTTCGGCCTCGCGGCCGTGACGTTCGTGCAGGATGTGGCGCACACGCAGTGTGTCGATCGCCTGCGAGAGCAAATCGTGCGGCGTCGTATGATGGCTGCGGCGCGCGAGCGCTTGCAGCTTGCCGATGACTTCCCGTGCGAGCGGATGCGCGATGTCTTCGCTGTTCGCGCCGAGATCGAGGCGGGCGACGTGCTCGCCTGTGTCGCCGACGCGCGGGAGCTCCCACACGATATCGAGCAAGGCCTCGTCCGTGAGACCGACCAGCGGCCCGCGCAACAGCGCGCCGAGCGCCAGCGTGTCTTTGCGGTCGGCAAGGACACGTGTGATTGCGATCAGATCCTGGATCTCCTGGCGGCGAAAGAGCCCCTTGCCCGCTTGCGTCGCCACCGGAATTCCGCGGCGTTCCAGCGCTTCCTCGTAGCGCCAGAGGTCGCTGCCCGTCGGCGCAAGCAAGGCGATATCTCCGGGCCGGCATGCACGTGCTTCGCCCGTGCGGCGATCCAGAACGGTTTCGCCGCCCACGAGGCGAGCGCACAAATCCGCGACGGCCTCGGCTTCCGCATCGCGTTGCTGTGCACTATCAGCCTCGCCGCTAGTGCTGTCGATGGCGATGTCGAGTGCCGCCACACACGGCTCGTCGCCGCGGGCGCCATGGAAGGCGTCGAGCGTGGTGAAGCCCGGCTGCCCGTCGTCCGAGAGCACCGCTTCGAAGCACGCGTTCACGTAGTCGAGTATTGGCGCACACGAGCGGAAGTTGGTAGAAATCGACAGCAGGCTCTTCGGGTCTTGCGCGCGGAACGCGTCGCGCGCCTGCACGTAAGCACCGACGTCGGCGCCGCGAAAGCGGTAGATCGCCTGCTTCGGGTCGCCAACCAGAAAGAGGGCGCCGGGTCGGATAGCGAATTGCGTCCAGTCCGCGCCGGCCGTGCCCGCCGGATCGCCGCACAACCGCCAGAATATCTCCGTCTGGAGCGGGTCGGTGTCCTGGAACTCGTCGACGAGCACATGGCGGTAGCGTTCACCGAGCGCGCGCCGCACGGGGTCGTGGTCCCGCAGCAGATCTCGCGCGGCGAAGATCAGATCGTCGAAATCGAGCAGTGCCGCCGTGCGTTTGTACTCGCGATAGCGCGCGAGGATCTGTCTCGCGTCATCGACGAGCTCCGCTAGCGCCTGGCTCGCGGCCGTTTCGACGAGCGCGGCCCAGGCAGCGCCGCAGCCTTGGTAGCATTCGCTCGCCGCAGCATTCAGTTGTGCGCCGTCCGCAGGGCGCAGGCTGTGCGCTCTTGCTGCTGCGGCCCACTTGCCCTTCTTCTGGTAGGCGCGGAATGTTCCTGCCTTCGTGTACACGCTCTCGTCGGGCTGCGTGACGAGAATGCGTACTAGGGCCGCGGGCGTCGCCGGAGCAGAACCCGCCGCGAGCCTTGCGGCAAGCTCCTTCAGGTGGTCCACGATCTGCGCTGTTTCGGGTTCCATCACCGCAGCGGCGCGCGCGAAGTCGGCAAAGGCCGCCGTCGCGCGCACGAAAGCATCGAGGCGGTCGTCGAGTGCCGGCGCCACGGGCGCGCGCAGCGTGCGCCGCCGCCGCAAGTTGTTAGCGATCCTGGTGACGAGCGCTACCGTCTCGGCGGGTTTTTCCAGCACCATCTCGGCGAGCACGCTCGTCTGCGTGCCGGCGAGGCGTTCGCGCAGCCAGTCATCGACGATTTCGCCGAATACGAGGTCGCCCTGGTTGCGGTCCATCACGCGCGCACCGGGATCCAGATCCGCTTCGACGGGGTAGGGCTTGATCAGGCGCTGGCAGAACCCGTGGATCGTCGAACAGGTGATTTCGTCGATGGCCGCGGACGACGCAGCAAGATTCGCGAGCTGGGCTGCCGACAAGCCGTCAGGCAGCGCGATCTTCAGTTCGGGGCCGATGCGGGCTGCCGAGAGTTCCGCGACGAATTCGCGCACGCGCGAAATGAGTTCGCTCGCGGCGAGTTCGGTGAATGTGACCGCTGCGATCGAGCGCGGCGCGACACCGTTCGCGAGCAAGAGCGCGATGCGACCCGCCATGACGGCCGTTTTTCCGGAGCCCGCGCCGGCTTCGACGAGGATCGACTGGTCGTGGGCACAAATCGCGATGCGGCGGGCGTTGTCATCGTTGAGCGCTTTTGTCTTCCCGTGCGTCATGGTGCCTCCCAGATCTTAGTGAAGTTGCCGAGCCGCTCGGCGGCGGCTTGCGCCTTGCGTTTGCAATAGGTTAAGCTCGCGTTCGCGGGCAGGGCGAAGGCGAGGGCGTTGGTGCTTGCGGCGGCGTTGGGGCCGGGCAGCGCCGCGCCGGCGGCGAAGCTCGTGCGCGCCTCCTTCAGCCAGCCCACGATTTTGCCAAGTACGGCGTCTGCGTCTTCGAGTACGAAATTGCTGGAGTCGCGCGGATAGAACAGCGACGCGCTGACCGTCACACCGTCGCCAAGCAGCACTTTCACGGCGAAGGCGTAGAGACAACGCTGCAGCTCACTGCCGCCATTGACCTGAATGGATTCATCCGGCGTGCGGCCGGTCTTGTAGTCGCGCACGTGTGCGCGTTTGCCATTGTCCGCAATGTCGAGACGATCGACGTAGCCGGAAATATGAAACCCCGTATCGGGAATTTCGACGCGCGCTTGCGCGTTCCACGGAAGATCGGCTTCTGATTTCGGCGTCGCGCCGCCAAATGCGACTTCGGCATAGGCGCGTCCGGCCGGCAGTGCCGCGTCGCGCCAGTTCAATGCGGTGCGGGCCATTGCGCGCGCGTCGTCGAGCGTGCGGCGCCAGATCACGCCCGGCGGCAGCGCTTGCACGCTTTCCCATTCGCCGGCCACGACGCTCGCGGCGCGCTCCACGGCGGCCGCGACGGCATCGGGGTCGGCGTTCGCCGCGCCTTGCGTGCGTTCGAGATCACGTAGCGCGAGATCGAGTACCGCGTGAACGAGGTTGCCGATGCTGAGCGCGTCGAGTATCAGTGATTCGGCGGCGCTCTTCTGCTCGCTCCAGCCCAATGCATAGGTCCACAGGTAGCCCAGCGGATCGCGCAGAAGGCGCTGCAGCGAACTGGCCGACTGCTTGCGCTCGAGGATCGCGAGCACGAGCGGATGGCCGTCGCGCACCAGACCGTCGTGCGCCGTAATTTCCGTGCTGCGCCAGTCGTTCCAGCACGCCTGAGCGCTGAGCGCTTGCGGTAATGCGCGAAATTCCGATGGCCGGCTCATGAGCCGGTCGGTTTCGCTGAATGCGTGGACCGGAACGCCATGGCGGCTGAGAAACGTCTGCGTGCCGTATGCGTTGAGGAGGGGGCTGCGTCCGAGCTGACGGCCCTCGCCGTCGCGGCGCGCGTGCGAAAGCACCACCTGTGCGGCTGTAGTCGAAAGTATCGTTTCGAAGTCGAGTCGATCCGCGGCGCTGACGGGCCGAGGATTGAACTCCGCGGCGGGGATGATGTGCTCGGGAATCAGTGCGTCTTCGGCATTGCACCGCGGCCAGCGCGAGGCGTTGAGGCCGAGCAGGCGGACGTAGCGGCGCGGCGAGCCGGCGAGCGCGCTGGCGGGCATCCACGCGACGTTGGCGCATGCTTCGCGCTCGTCGCTGCGCTTCAGACCTTCGAGCGTGACGTCGATCGACGTGGCGGGACCGGCGAGCAACGCTTCGCGCCAGATTGCGAGCGCGCGCCCCTTGAGCAAGGCCTCACCGATTTCGGGAGCCGCCATGGGGCCGCCGTCGAGCCGCCCCACGAGCGCGAGCACGTCCGCGCCATGATCCTGGTTGTCGGGCCAGTCTTCCGCCTTCAGGCGTGCAAGCAGCCGCTGCCACGCGGGCAGGGACGAAAGGGGGGCGTCGACCGGCATGATCCGCATCCACCCCTCGGGCAACGCATCGAACAATGCGGCGTCCCTGCACAGGGTGGCGAGGCGGCGCAGGCGCGACTGCGAAAGCCCGCGCACGACGATCTCGGCCAATGCTGCAGCAGCCTGGCCGTCGCGTGTCGCGACGCTGCGCACACCGTGGACAAAATGCAGATCGAGCTTGGCGTCGGCGCTCAAGCTCAGGAAAAAGTCGTCGTACTCCGCCGTCGACGCGCTGGCGATGGCGATCTCCGAAGGCGCAGCTTGCCCCGATGCGAGCAGCTCACGCACCCAGCGCATCGCCTCGATCGCTTCGTGGTAAGGCGTCGCTGCGCTCACAGCCGTGACGGCGGGTGCGGTGGGCGCCGCATGCGAAACGGCGATGGCGCTGCCCTCGAGCCACGTCGGCGTCGGGCGCGGGCCGCTGGTCCATTGAACGGGGATCTGCTCCGCAAGCGCGACCACCAGCGATCGCCAGCACCGTGCGAGATCGGATTGCCCGGTGATTTCCACGCGCCCGAGAACGGCAGCGGCGTGAGCGATGCGCCGCGTAGCCACCGCGACGAGATCTGCTGGTCGCAACATGCCTGCCGGAAGCTGCGCCAGCACGGCGGTCTCGAGTTTCGCTACGGCGTCGAGGCGCGGATGGGCCTGCGCGCTTGCCGCCAGGTCGATGCCCGCGCGCCACGTCTTTTGCAGAGTCTGCGCGGCGGCGTCGATCATGCCGGGCAGCGATTTGATGCCCTCCAGCTCTCCGATCTGCGTTGCGCGCAACGCGGCCTTGAGCGCGCCACGCAGGCTTGCGCCGTCGATCGGCCTGGCAAAGCCGCCTGCAAGGCGCGCAGCCAACTGCTCGATGGTCATGACCTGCGTGCCGTGCCGTTGTTCGCGCGCCGCCGCTAGACGGGCCTCGCGCGCCGCGAGACTGTCCTGCACTACCAGTGTATTGCGAGCCATGACGGCTTTCCTCACTGTCGGGATGAAAAAAGCGTCGGCCTCGCGGTGAGGCCGGCGCGTTGCGTGCGGCTCGTCAGGCTGCGGGTTTGTCGTCGCTGTGTGCGAAGCGTTGGAGCCAGGGCTCGATGTCTTGCGCGGTTTTGGTGACGAATGCGTCGAGCGCTTGCGCGAATTGCTGCGCTTCGGCTTCGGTGGGCTTGTTGATAGGGCATGCAATCCGGGTGGTCACGAGTGCCTGCACCGTTGGACTCAGATTCCTGGCCATGCCGTTCGTAAAGAGCTTCGGAAATTGGGCGACGAGCTTGTCGTTCTGAATGTCTCGAACCATCGCGACGCGTTTCTCGCGATAGTGCTCTTGTCCGTAGCGCTCTTCGCCGAGATGCATGACCTTGAGACTCACGGAGACGTGGCTCGCATCATTCGAATTGTTGTAGATCTCGAAGCGCAAGCGAGGCTGTTTCGGGTTTGACGGTTCGAAGATTTGCGGGAACCGCCGCGCCCAGTCCGAGGCAATGAAGAGCAAATATGAGTTGTCGCTCCTGACGGGAACGAGATTCAACTGCACAAGCTGACTGCGGATGAACGTGGCCCGATCCTCGAACTCCCGATTGACGAATTGGAGCAACCGGTCCAGCAGGAGCTTGTTGCGCTCGTACAGCACGATCCAGTTGGCGTTCTGCGGGGCCTCCAGGTTCGAGGACGAACTGAGGGTTTCCTTCAGGAAGCGCAACCCGGTGACATGTCGGGTCGCCAGTTCCGTAAGGTTGCGCCTCACGAAACCGTCGTCGTCTTCGGCAATATCGCTCAGGACGTCGAGATAGCTCGCGAGAAACGCGTGTTGCTGGTCACCCAGTTGGGCCGATGCCCCCGACGCATTGAGCACCGTGCGCAGCGGCTGCGCGACCGACGAGCTCCATTGCGCGTTGACCCAATCATCGCGTTCGAGTTCCTGTTCGTCGATCGTCAGGAACACAAGCAGCAGCTTGCGCTCCGATTCCTCAGCCCACGCCTGAATTGTCCTGCGATAATCGTCGAGCTGCCCGTCGCCTTCGCCGGCGCCGATCTTCGCCTCAATCGCGACGGCCCAGCCTTGGCCTTCCACGAGCACGTCGATACGACGCTTGCCGCGCACGCCGCCACCGTTTGCATGCGCGTCCGGATCATTGTCGCCTTCGAACTCGGGAATGATGCGATTGCGCTTCATCTTCTGCATCTGCAACTCGGAGTGCACCCGGACGATGGCGTCGTTGTCGGTCTCGTAGCTCAGCAGTGTGGTGTGATCGCCGGCGGCCTCGCAAACGTTTTTCAAGAACCCGCGCAGGAAATGGTCACCCAGACCATGGTTCTCCCGGGGATCGAGGAGCCACGCGAGCGTCGTCGTGTGGCGCAGTTCGCGCTTTTCGGCCTTGAGGACGCGAAACGGGTTAAAGGCTTTCCAGCGCGCCCGCAGCGCAACGGCGAGCGGGTCATGGAGCACATCGAGGAGACTCTTGATATCGGCGAAATCGGGCATGGCGTTGTTGTTGTCTTCCAGAATCGTGGGTGATAGATCGCGGCCGCGGTGACGCGCGCAAGCGAAAGGGCATCGAGTCGCCTCGGATATATCGGCACGCGGGCGGCATTCTTTAGCGGTGCGAGAACGCCCATCGGGAACGAAGCGCGCTCGCGCGACGCAAATTCGCTTTCGAGTGCTGCGAGTTCGAGCGCACTCTCGAGCGGATGAAAGCGATGGTCGGATCGGGGCGGAGTCGTTCGATCGCGTATTGGAGGCAGCCGACGTTCTCTTGTAAGTCGTGGTATCCGAATGGGACAGCGTTTGTCCTCCCCGTCTGAGAGAATGCGTTCAACGTGAGCAGCGTTTCCGTTCCTTGTGCTTATCGCACGGTCTGTGCGTGCCGTATTCGAACCAAACCGTTGGGCTTTCCTCGACCACTGATAATCAGTTTGTGCAAAGAACCGTCATGAAAGGTCTTACCGTGACATGCGAGGTCCTCCAAGGCGTCTGGTTATGCTTCTGAACACGCGTGTGCAAGTACTACTGGCAAGTCTTCATGCTCGCTTCCGAGTGCGAAAGCCCAGCGTTCTTCAAGAATGCTACCAGGCTGTCGATTGCCTCTTGCCTCGAGTTCAAAAAGCAGCTGCGAGAGGAGTTCGTTCGTCTGCGACTGGCTGGCGCCGTCGCTTTCAGACGATATCGACCGGGAGCGCGACGGCCGGGAGTGACGTGCTCGCGTGAATCCCTGCGAGTGTGCACGGCGCGCTCGACGATCCGGTGCAAAGTCTCGGGAGCGGAGCATCTCGCTAGCATCTGATAACGAGGGAAAGGGCACTTGAGAATTCTCAGTCCGTTCAACGACTATTACGACACTGCCATGGCACATGGCAGCGACCAGTCGCGCGTGTTCGTGCGCAATCCGGAGACGAGCGAACTGAAGCTCGATCGTGATGGCGATGGCGTCTGGGACAGATATGGTCAACTTGCCGGAATCGCGGACGCCTTCGAGCTCCGGCGCGGCGGCGTTTGTCTCGATGCGTGCGTCGTCCTTTTCTGTGGACGGATTTATAAGGCGCTTCGTGTTCATCGATTGAGCAGTGAAGCGATGAAATCTACTTCAGGCTCGAAGCCGAGTGAAGTAGAGGAGCGCGTCTTCTATGACGGAAGCGAGGCGCGACACTACCTCGAAGGTCTTTTGGGCCCGCATTGGATGAAGAAGAAGCGCCAATCGTTTCTCGAGTATGACAATCCCCTTGCGAATGGAACGCTGACTGAGCGACTGGAGCGATATTTCCAGCAACAAGGGAGCGCCGAACTGATGCAGTGGAGTGTCGAGAATCGGACTGCGATCGCCGTATTGCGCGTCGGCGGCCGCTTCGAAAAATCGGTCTTGAAGATCAATCCACCGCTGAAGAATTTTCAGTTCTATCGACTCTTTGGTCCGGTCGAGGCTTTTCAGGAGCTCGATATGTTCTGGGGAGGTGTACTGGCTCCTGAATCCAGACCGACGCTAAGCATTAGCGACAAGGACCGTATCGCACAGCATGGATTCAACGCGCGAAGTTTTCGAAAGGATCCGTCGAAAAAGCGTTGAGTTCCTGTCTTCATCAGAATAGCGTCAGCATTATTGCAACTGGACGACAATTGTCCCGGCCGCGATGCATACTGCAAGTCACTCAGTCCCGGAGATTCACCGCTTGTACGATCGCTTCTGTATGCTCGCCAGTGCCTTGCGTCTTCCGTCTTGGGAAAACACGCCAATCCGTCAGTTCATGGATCGTATGAAATCCCGTATGGAAGCGAAGGCAGTCCGCCTGCAGGAACTCTTGCCGGGAATTAGCCTCGAGAGCAGTCGCGAAGCGATTGCCCGTGCGAGCGTCATGCTCGACTGGAAGCGCCTCGAAGCCGAGTTCGAACAGATCGAAACGCTGGACGACTTCAAGGATCAGGCCTGGCAATTCATAGACACCGCTGCGGCCTGGTTTCAGCCGGCCGCGGATGATAAGCCGCTCGCGGTGCTGCCGCGCGTCGTCATGCGCGCGTTTGCCGACCGGCTTGCCGACACCCTTGCCATCGATGCACCTCATGCCTACCAGTTGACCGCCGAACTGATGGGCGCGGGCAACTGGCTCGAAATGGCGGGACGCAAGCTGTTCGTGCCGATCGTGGAGCCTCTGTATTCGTACGGTGTGAAGGTCATCGAAGGCGAAGAGTATGCGCACCTCGAACCCTGCCCCGCTGCACGGCAGCAGGATGAAGAGTTCGAAGCACTGACCGTCTCACGTCAGCTCATGTTTCAAGGCGACGCGGCGCAGAACGAAACCGTCGAGCGACCTTCGCTTCTTTCCGCGGCGGCAACGGTCGTCAAATGCCGGCTGCTTGATGAACAGTACGAACTTGTCGACTGGAAGGGCCGGGCGGCAATCGCTGAACTCGACAAGATCTATCCGGCCGACTGCCGCCGTCCGCTCGCACCCGGCAGCAAAACGCATCTCCTCTACATTCAACTGCGCGCTGCGCTCTATGCGGCGTACCTTCATACGGACAATCTTGATCTCGCGTATGCGGAGCGCGAGATCCTCGTCGCTCGCGGGCGTGATTACCGTGCGGTTTACGAGCGCCTTCTGAAGGAGTGGGCGCCGCGTGGCTCGAAGGCTCACGAACGGACTGCGCTGCGCATCGTCTAAGCTGGACCACTGCGTCGGGCGTCGTGCCCATCGGGCCACAGCGGCCAGTACGTTCTCATAGAACTGGCTGTAGAACCATCGAAAAATCGGTCGACGGTTGCGCGTTCCGGTCTCCCGCCAGGCCTTGACAGGGAAGCCAAGACCCCACGGTTCGCGCCTCCGTCGGGTCGCGAAGATCCGGAGCAAGTCGAGATAGTCGACGGGCCGGACGCTCGCAGACTTGAAGAAATTTGGCGGATGAGCGTCAGAGTGACGTCCGCAAAATCTTTTTCGATAATCTTGGTTGCTGGGCCGCCCATCCGATAGATATCGATCATCGAATCGATATGAAGGATGTGCTCGTGGCTAAACTTTGTTCGAGCGTCCGGGTTATTCCGCATGGTGGTGTGTGGCCGGGTTAGTCCGAATCGCCCCACGTTCTGTCCATGCTTTCGAGCAGACGCTGCGCGGAGAGATTATTCCAGTCGATGATGTAAGCTCCGTTATCTGATAGCCGTACTTCGATTTCATCGCCGGGTCGACTGCCGCGCATGTCGGCGATGAAGTAGTACGGAAACGGTTCGATCGCTACGACCTCTTTCTTCGGGTGATTATCCAGCCGGTAGCGCACGAGATAACGCGGCGCGCGATGGCTGGACACCTGGCGGCGCCGGGCGAAGCGTCTTTCCCGTGCGTATATGACTTCGATGGATTGCAAGACACCGCGTTCGATCAACACCGTACCCCCGAATGACGCCGCTCTGAACAGTTTGCTTTGGACAGAAGACATCCGGTGTCCCTTTGCCAACAAATAGACTTCGCCCGAAACCTGTCGGCCACAGATCGGACGTCGTTCTTGTCGCGTGCGGTTCGAATTGCGATCGCCGGTTTCGATTGTTCCAATGCGGGACATTGGATCGCGTATATGCTCTGGGCATATCATGCGCCCGTTTGGGACGGGAGAAGCGGCTCCGGACAGCAAACGGTCTTGTCCCGGGCCCATCATCAGGCCTTCCGCTCATGTGCCGGCGTCTGTTTTGCAGGGACTCACACACGCTCGGAACTTGGTTCAGCAGTCTGGACGAATGCACGACCTTCGGACAGTCAACGCCCCGTGGGATCAGGCGGGTGAAGCCGCGAGCCTTCGACCGTTGCGCTTGGAAGGGGGCTTTCCTGACGCGCTCCTCTTCTTTCTCGCACTCAGCAACATGCCTCGCCATGTGATGCCCTTTGATCTCGATCTGGAACGGGTGCCAGGCGCTCGACGTGGGCGCCGACAATGAATCCTGTCCGGCGCATTCACGGTTGACGCTTGACAGGACATTTGCTTTGAGAGCGAGCTGTGATGATGGGCCTGCTTCCCGCTGCGGAGCCAATGGATGAAGTGCCCCAACGCGACCGACCGCGCGACAAAGGTGGTCCATCACTTTTTATTTGACAAAAGGGGCGGCCGTATGATTAAATCCAACCCGCATTATGAATTGGGTCGACGACGCCCATGCCAACCTGCCTCCCCGGGCAAGGTGGAGCGCGAAAGCGAATGTGGCTCTTAACAGAGCAACCAAGCGGGTAACGCGTCGACCCTCCTTTAACGGAGGGTTTTTTGTTTTCAGACTCGAAGATTCCTAGTGAAACGATCCAGGCTTACCTGGAAACTGAATATTTTGCTTTTGGCGACGCTTCCACGGCGTTAAGAGTTGGCGAGACCAATCCGCAGTTGGCCGCGCTGCACAAGGTTCACAACGTCAATTGCAGCGCGTTCGTCACTGCCTGCAATCCTTTTAGCCAGAATTGCAGTGATGAGTTCAACGCCGCCAGTCAGGAAGCACTGGCGTGTGAACTAAAGCGGCTTGGCTTGATTGCGATCGAAGGTATCGGCAAGCACCCGTCGGGCAAGTGGCCTGGCGAGCCGAGTTTTCTCGTACCCGGACTCTCGCTCGAGGCCGCAAAGGCACTTGGCACGCAATATCGTCAGAACGCGATTCTCTGGTCCGCAGACGACGCCACGCCTCAGCTGGTGCTATTGCGTTGAATCGCTGTTCAACGTGATCTGACGGATTTCAGTAGGTAGGGCATTACAAATGCAGCTAAAGCGAAGTGAAACCGTCTTAGCGCAGGCTGGACGGTTTGTTTTCGCTTCATGTCGCGGATTTAAAGCACAACTTGCAGCGCGACTCACAAATTCTGCTAAAGCGTCGCCACGCCTCTCTACCCCGAAGGCCGGTGAACGCCGAACCAACGGGGATGGAGAAAAGCATGACGCAACCTTTACTGGGCATTCTGCCCTCGCTGGACAGCCTGTTCGACGGCTTTCAGTTCCAAATCGATACGCCTGAGAATCACGTACTGTTGACCGGACTTCCCGGCACTGTCCGTACCGGCTCATTCCTCTTCGCTAGACCGCGCGCAGACGTGCGTGAGGCCGTCGCAGCACGCTGCACGAATGGCGTCATTGGCGGATTTCGCGCAATCCGTTCAGCACAATGGATGAAACAGGGTTTGCTTCCCGTGTACGCCTACGACCCGCCTCACATCGCCAGCTTCTTCGCTGCCCTTGTTCCATACGCCGAACATGAGCGGTTCGAATGCAAAGGGAGGATCGGACAATGAAAGCGCGCCATTCCAACTATCCCATTGGCACACCGCTTCTGCACTTGATCGACCAGTCAGGATTGGACCCGAAAGCGTTCTTTGCAGAACTTGGATTCACGAACTTTTCCAAGGCGATCGAACGACTGGATAGCTGGCTCGTACATGGGGAAGGTAACGCCCTGCTGCTAGAAAGACTGCAGTCCAGCCGGTTCGCCATCGATGGAAATCTGTTGAAGCAGGTGATGGCCGAAAACGATGTCCTGGTGAAGCGGGAGCGTGAGGCTGTAGCCAAGCGTGAGGAAGATGAGGCAAGAACCGCCTTCCAACCCCGCCTTGAGGTCGTTCCGGAGTTGTCGCGCCCGACCCAGATAACGTTGTTCTGTCTCTCAGGTGGCAATCAGCGATTTGGCAGCCGACTGCCCGACGACATTTCCGCATGGCCGTGGGATGACCAACTTGCCTACCTGAAACAGGTTGTGCCCGAGAACTTTGCAAAACACCAGGGACGAACGTACTTCACGGGAAAGATTATTGGCTACCTCTACCGGCGGACATTCGACAGCGAACCGATTCAGCTAACGGTCACCGGAGATCTCGAAACGCAAGGCGAGCCGTTGTCACACGCTGTTGCCTATCTTCGGCTTCGATAGCTTATACATGGCCTGCACTGTTCATTGGCTTGGGGAAGCCATGACCAGGTATCTGGGTCACCCATAAACCGATAATCAATCGCAGGAGATCAATATGGCGAAAAAGAACGGTGGGTTCTCGGCATTGCTAGAGAACCACAAATCCAATGCGGCCATCGGTGGACTTGTCGGCCTGCTCGTCGGCGACGCACTCGGCGTGGGATTCGAGTTCAAGAACCCGAGCCAGATTCCGCCGCGCGCCGAGATCGAAATGACAATGCCCGCGACATTCAGGCGGACCTATTCTCATGTGCCGTCCGGAACGTGGTCGGATGACGGGGCGCAGGCGCTGTGCCTGCTCGCCAGCCTGATTGAGCGAGGCTCGTTCTCACTAACGGACGTCGCGGACAGATTGGTGCGGTGGCTGTATAAGGGCTACCTCGCAGTCGACGGCGATGTCTTCGATGTTGGCAGTCAGACCGCTAGCGCATTGGACCGCCTACGTGATGGCGCACCACCGCTTGAATCAGGCGGCGCAGCCGAATCGGACAACGGCAATGGTTCGCTGATGAGGGTGCTTCCGTTGGCACTCTGGCATACCGGTCCCGATCGTGAATTGGCAAGGTACGCTCATCTGCAATCGATGCCGACTCATGCACACCCTCGTTCGCTGGTCGCCTGTGCGTTCTACTGCCTCATCGCACGCGGGTATTTGAAGAAGCTAGCGGACCCCTGGTCTTGGGCAGATCAGCGCCTCGAGGAAATTTACCGGGACTGGTCTGATCCACATGAACAGCTAGCGTTTCTGGTAGAACTCGACGAACTAAGGAGCTTTTCGAAGTCGAGCGAAGCGCGTGGGACCGGCTACGTGGTTGACACGCTCTGGTCAGCACGCAAGGCGCTGGAAGAAGAATCGTTCGAAGAAGTGACCCGGACCGCGATCGGCCTTGGACACGACACGGATACGACGGCAGCGGTCGCGTGCGGTCTGGCCGGAATCAGGTTCGGCCTGGACGGCATCCCTGACCGCTGGCTTCAACAGCTTCGAGGATTTGATCTTGCAGAACCGTTGATCGCCCGGTTCGCAGAAATTCGTGCCTAGGACTCTGCCCGCAAAACGGTTTAGAACCGTGAATCAGCGTGTCGGCCTGCCGGCTCGCGTCCGTATAAAGAACATACTATCAGGAGAAACGCTTGACGAAAATCTTCGCTGAATCCGACGTCAGCATCGAGACCCTCGACACACACATCCGCGACAGCGGCCTGGTACCGTATAAGGTAGAGCCCGATCACATCTCGCTTCGGACCGAAAACGGTATCGGCTATGGCGTTTCGCTCGTGTCGGAGCGGAAGTTCATTCGCTTTAGTACCTACCTTCCGCTGAGCAGGCTGGCCCCGACTGACCAGAAGCAAGGGCTTGCGCGACGATTGAACGAAGAAGTGTTCTTGCCCGTGTTTGCCATAGACCGTGACGGAGACCTGACGATCGGCTACGTGCTGCCTTACGTGCACGGCCTGATTGCCGGGAACTTCGTATCCGTCGTTAATCGATTCTCGTCCATGCTGGACTTCATCGTTCACACTTACAACGACGAAAGGCTAATCGATTTTGGTGAGCCCGAAGCCGCAACAGGAATGATGGCGGCGGTCGCAGCAGGGCCAGCCGGCGATGACCGGTTGCACTGACGGATGCAAAGCGCCTTCGGGCCAACCCGGAAATCTGGCGCGTAAGGCTTTGGGCGATCCGGCTGACGAACTCGCTGCCGCCCGATGCGGGGCGCTCGGGCAAGGCTACAAGCACCATAGAGTGCAAGGCCTGGGGGCTATTCATAGGGGCAGGCCGATGGCCCAAGTCGTTGTTTATCGTGCGAAAGCCCTAGCCATCCAACGGGTGTGGAACGAGCGCAACTCCGATTTCAATGACCTGCAGGTCGTTCTTTCGCGCGGCGACCTCGTGTTGCACGTGTGATCAACTGGCTTTCAGTATGGCCAGGAGCCGCTGCAGTCTGCGCAACTGCGCGGACGTGATGCCAGGCGTGCCGCATGCCTGGCGCACGCGCGCATGCCAGTAACACTGGCCGAAAACCGGCGTCGTGCAATCGAAGCGAACGGCCTGTTCCAGATGCGCGATCGCCGCGTCAAGGTTCTTGATCGTGTAGGGGCTGGTGCTCCCGGTCAATGCCTGTTTCGCGGGTCGTTGTTTTTGCTTGCTCAGAGCGGGCATCTGATTCCGGTCGGCCGTCGTGAAGCCGATATCCTCGATTGGCATCGGGACATTTCGCGTCTCTAACCCGGGTTGGCGCTGCGAACGAATGGAAGCGCGTCATCAGGACGCGCTTTGTCCCGACGCCTCGCTATCATCGACGCGCCCGGCGTTTCGCTTAGAATCGACGTCCGGCATCGGCGGGCCAATGGGTGCGCGCGTCGATGACCCATCGTTCAATCGGGGAGTGAACATGCGGTTTATCCATGCGGCGGATATTCATCTCGACAGCCCGCTTCACGGCCTGAGCGCCTATGCGGACGCGCCCGCGGCGATGCTGCGCAATTCGACGCGCGAGGCGTTCTCATCGCTGGTGGCGACCGCCATCGACGAAAAGGTCGACTTCGTGGTGATCGCAGGCGATCTGTACGACGGCACCTGGCGTGACCACAACACGGGTATCTTCTTCTGCAGGGAGATGGGCCGGCTGCGACGCGCGGAGATTCCTGTCTTCGTCCTGTTCGGCAATCACGACGCCGAAAGCGAAATGACCAAACAGCTGCAACTGCCCGACAACGTCCGCACTTTTTCGACACGCAGGGCAGAGACCTTTCAGATCGACGCGCTAAAAGTTGCGTTGCACGGCCACAGCTTCAAGGAACGGGAAACCACGGCGAACCTCGTCACGGGCTACCCGCTGCCTGTACCCGGCTACTTCAATATCGGCGTGCTGCACACGGCGCTCGAAGGCAATGCCGCGCACGCAAGCTATGCGCCCTGTTCGCTGGCGGAACTGCACGGCAAGGGTTACCAGTACTGGGCGCTCGGGCACGTGCACGAGTTTGCGATGTGGCAGGATCGATCGACGATCGTGTTCCCTGGCAACCTGCAAGGTCGCAATATTCGCGAGACGGGGCGCCGCGGCGCCGTCATGGTGACGGTCGGCAATGCGGGCGAGATCGATGTGGACCGTCTTTTTGTCGATGTGTTGCGCTGGGAAGCGCTCGAAGTCGATGCGTCGGCCTGCGCGACGCTCAACGATGTGGCGCGCACAGTAGGGATCCATCTGGAAACGCTCGCAGGGTCGGCGTCGACAACCGTGCCACATGCCGTACGCGTGACGGTCACGGGAACGACCGCGGCGCATGGCGAACTGTTCGGGCTCGAGCCGCAATTGCGCGCCGAAGTACTCGCGCAAATTGCCGGTCTCAGCCACGACCGTCTGTGGCTCGAGAAAGTGCGCATCGAGACCCGCCCGCCGGGCGATAGTGATGCCGTGCTCGATCGCGCGGATGCCATAGCGGATCTGCACAACCTGCTCGTCGAAGCCGAGTCCGATCCCGATTTTCTCGCGATGCTAAAAGAGCGGCTGATCGGGCTGGCAACCCATTCGCCTCACGAACTGCAGGAGATGGTGCCCGCGCTCTTCGATGTGCGTAACGGCGATCTGACGGGACTGGTGCGTGAAGTGCGCTCCGGCCTGGTCGAACAGGTGGCGAAGGCAAACTGACATATGCGTATAGGCAAGCTCGAACTGATTCGTTACGGCAAGTTCTCCGACGAAGCGGTGGCGTTTCCCCGCTCGTCGCACGATTTTCATTTTCTTGTCGGCCCTAACGAAGCCGGCAAGTCCACCATCAAGACGGCCATCACCGAACTGCTGTTCGGTATGCCGCACAGCTCGCCGCTGGACTTCATTCATCCTCAGAGCGAATTGCGGCTGGGCGCGATGATCGAGCATTCGGATCAGGCGCTGGCGTTTCATCGGTCGAAGGCGAGGAAAACGCCCTTGTCCGCACCGACGGGTGAACCGCTCGCGGGAGAGGCACTCGTGCCGTTTCTCGGCGCAGCAGACAAGGCTTTCTTCGAACAGATGTTCTGCCTCGATCACACGTCGCTGATCAGAGGCGGGCAGAGCATTCTCGACGCGTCAAGCGACGTAGGGCAGGTGTTGTTCCAGTCGGCGGCGGGGATTTCGAGTCTGGGTCCCGTGCGGGAGCGGCTCACGCAAGAGGCCGACCGCCTGTGGAGCAAGCGCAAGGCGGGCGAGCGCGCTTACTACGTCGGGCAGAAGCAGCTGGACGACGCGAGCGCCGAACTGAAATCGGCAGCCGTCCGGACATCGGCATGGCGGGCCGCGCAGGAGGCGGTCGACGACGCGCTGGAAGGCAAGGCATCCGCTGAGCGCCGGCACGGCGAACTCGAACTGAAGCGCAGCCGCCTCGAACGCATTCGCCGCGTCACGCATCATCTTGCCGTATGGCGCGAAAAGACGGCCGACTTGCGCGCGCTGGGCGACGTGATCGATCTGCCTCACGATGCCGACGCCACGCTGCAAGGCGCGTTGAGAAAACTGGCTGCCGCCGAAAGCGCGCTTGAGGTGCATCTGCGACGCGCGAGCGAACTGCAAGGCGCGCTCGAAAACATGGACGTCGATCAGACCGCGCTGGCGTTCCAGAGCGAAGTCGAGGCGCTCGAAAGCACACGCCACCGATGCAGCGACCACGAGGCGGACGTCGCGCGCCTCGAGCAGCAGGTCGCGTTGCTCGTGCGTCAGGTCGCGGATGCGTGCGTGCAACTCGACTGGCCCGAGGACGAACGGGCGGCGCGCAACAGGGTACCCTCGGCGCTTGCATTGCATACCGTCGAGAGCCTGATGCGCGAGCGCGGCAAGCTCGAGCAGTCAGTCATCAACGCACAGCAGGCGATTCAGAGGAAGCTTGCTGACATCGCCGACCTCGGCCGCAAGCTGGAGGGCCTGCCCTCCGTGGACGTGCCAGACGATGTCCAGGCTGCGCTGCGTTCCGCGCAGCGATACAGGGAAAACGACCCCGCGCAGCGACGCTTGAAGGAGGCCGCCGCCGACGCGCAGCGCACGCTGGATGCGAGTCTCGCGGCGCTCGGCAAATGGAACCGCCCGTTGCCGGCGCTGAAGTCGATGACCCTGCCGTCGATGGAACGTGTCGCCTCGTTGCGTGCCGAGCGCGACGATCTCGTCTCGCGTTACATGCGCGCACGCGACCGCTTCGATGAAGCTCGCGAGGACGAGCGTCTGGCCGTTGCCGAACACGATGCGTTCGAGCAGGCTCACCAGATCGTGACGGGCGAAGTCGTCCTGCAAGCCCGCGAAGTCCGCGACGCGGCTTGGGCGGCGATCAGGGATGGCGCGGTGGCCGTTGCGGACGGTGCGCCGGAATTTGAAGCGGCAGTGGCCACAGCGGACGATCTGTCTGACGGGCAGGTTGGCACGGTAGCGCAAGCGTCGGAACTGTCGAACCTGAAGCAGCGGGCTCTCGAAGCGAAGGAAGCGGCGTTGCGGCACGGCCAGCGTGTTGCCGACGCACAAGCGGCGCTGGCGCGATTCGACGCAAGCTGGGCGTTGCTTGTATCCGAACAGGAACTCGCTGGCATGGCGCTCGACGATATCGCCTCGTGGATGACGCGTCGCGACAGCGCACTGCACGCCGCCACGGCGCATGAAAAGTCTGCCGATGAACTGGCGCGCGAAAGCGCAGAGGTCGAATCGTGCCAGACACGGCTCGCCCGTTGCCTCGTCCAGGCGGGGATGAGCGGCCCGTTGCCGGTCGACCTCGAAGGCCTGTGCGCGATGGCCGAGCGCTACGTGAGCGAACGCAGGCAGGCGGCGGCGACCCAGAGTCTGCTCGCCGGACAGATCGAAGCGGCTCAGGCCGACGTGGCGAGCTTGCGTCGGGAGGCCGACGTTCATGACGCCGCACACCGTCTCTGGAAGGATCAGTGGGCGGGTGCCATGGTGAAGGCGGGCCTGTCCGCCGTCGCGGAGTCAGATGCCGCGACGGAGGCTGCACTCGGAATCGCCCGGACGGTTCGCGAACAGCTCGATCAGATCGCATCTATCCGCAACGCACAGATCGATCCCATGCGCGCCGCCCTGGCGGCCTTTTCCACGGAGGCCAGCAGGCTCGCGGCCCGATTCGGCGTATCGATGCCGGAAGCGGACGCGAAAGCCATTTCGATCGAACTTTCGCAGCGTCTGTCGTCGGCGCGTGCGGTAAAGGCCGAAGCCGAGCGCCTGACGAACGAACGGGCCGATGTGTCGGAGCGCGTTCGCCTCGCCCGCGCAGAGGTGGACGAGGCGAGCGCGCAACTGCGTCCGCTATACGCGCTTGCCGCCGTCGACAAGCCTGACCTGTTGCGTCCCTTGATCGCGCGCTCGGACGGGAAGCGTGAACTGGCGGCGGCCATCGACCAGGCGCGCAGGAGTCTCGTCGACGATGGCGACGGACTGAGCATCGATGAACTCGCTGAGGAAGTCGATGCGACCGACCTGCAGACGGTGCAAGCCGATCTGCTGGGCGTGGGCGCCGCGCTAATGGACTCGGTCAACGCGCGTGCCGAGATGGCGACGAAAGTGGCGCAGGCGCGTCAACAACTGGAGGCGATCTCGGGCGGCGCGAACGCGGCGATTGCCGAGGCGAAACGCCAGGAGGCGCTCGCTACCATGGCCGAAGCGGCCGAACGCTTCATCAAGGTCGAGACGGCGTCGACCTTGCTGCGCTGGGCCGTCGACCGGTACCGCGAGCGTCGCCAGGGGCCGATGCTGGCGCGCGCGAGCGCGATCTTTTCTGAATTGACGCTAGGCGCGTTCGAACGTCTTTCGGTCGATTACGACAGCCAACCGCTGGCGCTGGCCGCAGTGCGTGCGGGTGGCGAACGCGTGGAGGTCGCGGGCATGAGCGAAGGGACGCGCGATCAGCTCTATCTGGCATTGCGTCTTGCCGCGCTCGAATTGCATTGCGAGCGTGGCCTAGCGTTGCCTTTCGTCGCTGATGACCTGTTCATCAACTTCGACGACAAACGGGCGAAGGCCGGGCTTCGCGTGCTGGCGGGACTGGCCACACGCATGCAGGTGATATTTCTCAGCCATCACGATCACCTCGTCGAGATCGTCAACGGGGTGTTCGGCGCCTCTGCGAACGTGCGATATCTGGGCTAACGATGTCCCTGTTCAGCCACACAACGTTGAGTATTCGTTGTTGCTAGCGGTACGGCGCACCGGAATTCCGGCGCGCCGTGCCGCTTTTGCTTTTTCCTGAGGCGATATCCACTAGCAAAGCGAATCGCAATACGCAAACGTTTTTGGTCCAGACCAAGGACCGCGGTGTCTCGTCGCGATCATCGGGACGTGAATTGTCCCAACCCGTATCTACAGTGTTGTCGTTGCAGAACGCACACCAGGCAGACACCACGGGGAACACGAATGGCCACTGAATATCTGCGCGACGACCACTATCACATCATCGGTTCGATCGAGACCGATTCGAGGGGCAAACAGATTGCGCGTGATGCGCGTTACAACCGGCTTGGCGAATACGATCCCCGGACCGATCAAACCCGCGACGCTTCTTTCCGGATCCTTGGGACGGGCAATCAGCTTTCGGCATTGATCTGGCGTGCAGTCAGATAGCCGCGACGTGCGCGTTGTCATTCGGTGGCGCAAATCGTCAGCGAATGCTTAAAGAAAGTACAGCGCGTGCCGTAATTGCCATGGTGTATCCATGGCGACCGCGCGTGTAATCGGGACGTCGTTTGTCTCGAGCGCGATGCAAACTGTACAAGTGAATCCATGCGCACGGCGGCATTGGAGACACAGACTCGCTGTATTCACCTGAGAGGACTCAACATGTTGAACAACAATTCGCCCCTCGAAAGCCTTGCGGCATTTGCCATCGTTTTCGCCACCGGCATCCTGTCGACGGTCGCGCTTGGTAAGTACATTGAAAAGGTTCGCCGCGACGCCCAGAATGTTGCGTCTGGCGCAGCGTGAGCATCTAACGCACCGGCCTCGCCGTTTTCATTCCAGCATGCGTTCGCTCCATGCCGATTCCAGCACCTCCGGTGAAATTGACCTGCCGCGCTTGCGGCTGGCACCGCGTTTATCGGCCACACAGCGACGTGCTGTTGATCCTCGGTGTATGTGAGGCGTGTGGGAGTGAAGATCTGGAGATCAGGCCGGCGCGGCCGTTCGACAGTCTCGGCACCTTGGCCATGTGGTTGTTGGACCGTCTCAGTGGCCGTTCGCGCACAAGGTTTTAGCGGCGTGCGCGTGCGGACATTTACATAACAATGACCCAGACCATAGCCGACAGGCAGACAGAACAACGAGGGCCGTACGGGATGAAAGAACAACAATTGGCAATCGAGCAGGCCGCCGCCTGGCTGCGCAACGCGGACGGTCTGCTCGTGACGGCAGGCGCGGGCATCGGGGTGGATTCGGGGTTGCCGGATTTTCGCGGCAACGAGGGCCTCTGGCGCGCGTATCCGGCGCTGGGCGCGGCGCAGATCGGTTTTCAGGCGATCGCCAATCCCGCGTCGTTCCTTGAAGATCCGTTGCTCGCGTGGGGATTTTACGGGCATCGCCTGAAGTTGTATCGCGAGGTCGTGCCTCACGCCGGGTTTGCGATCCTCCAGCGCTGGGCGCAACGCATGCCGCGCGGTGCGTTTGTCCGCACCAGCAACGTGGACGGCCAGTTCCAGCGCGCGGGATTCGCGGAAGAGACTGTTGCCGAGTGCCACGGGTCCATTCACCATCTGCAATGCGTGTTGCCGTGCTGCTCGCGCATCTGGCCCGCGACGGAATTCGAGCCGCAGGTCGATGAGCAGGCTTGCCGGCTGGTCGGACCGTTGCCGCGCTGCCCGGATTGCGGCGGGATCGCACGCCCCAATGTGCTGATGTTCTACGATGCCGCCTGGCTGTCGCGGCGTACCGACGCACAGGAAGCGCGTTTGCAGCGCTGGATCGACTCCACCCGCCGGATCGTCACAGTGGAACTCGGCGCGGGCACGTCCTTGCCGACCATCCGCCGGTTCAGCGAACGTCACGGGCCGCGCGTCATCCGCATCAATTTGCGGGAGCCGCAAATCGATCCGGCGAAAGGCATCGGCATTCAGGGCGGCGCGCTCGAGACACTCGTCGCACTCGACCACGCGCTCGATCAGGCAAACGGTGCGCCCAAGCGCTGACCGGCCACACCTCATCGTTTCCGCCGACGTGCGAGCCGCCACTCAACTCACGACCACGCGCATTGCGCGAACGGAACGCGAGCGCGTGTTACCCACGCGCGGCGCTTCCGCTTTCGCGCGTTCATGGAGTCTTTCTTGACATCGAATTCCCTTTCTCCCGGGCTGATGCTGATTCACGGCAATCGCTCCGAGCGCCTTCGCGATCTGCTCGTCGAATGGATGAAGCGCAACCCGCTCGCGCCGCTCGAGAACGAAGTGATCCTCGTGCAGAGCAACGGTATTGCCCAATGGCTCAAGCTCGCGCTCGCGGCTGACCACGATCCCATGACGGATTCCGGTGGCTGCGGGATCGCCGCCGCACTGGAAATCTCGCTGCCTTCCACCTTCATCTGGCAGGCGTACCGCGCGGTGCTGGGCAAGTCGTCGGTGGCCGAGGTGTCGCCGTTCGACGAGTCGCGGCTCGTGTGGCGGTTGATGCGCGTGCTGCCCACGCTCATCGACCTTCCGGCGTTCGAGCCGCTGCGCCGCTTCATCAGTCACGACGACGATCGCCGCAAGCGCTTTCAGCTTGCCGAGCGTATCGCCGATCTGTTCGACCAGTACCAGATGTATCGCGCCGACTGGCTCGACCGCTGGGCGAAAGGCAACGACAGCGTGCTCGATGCGCGCGGCGAAGTGCATCCGTTGCCCGATGAACAACGCTGGCAGGCGGCGCTGTGGCGCGAACTCGTCGCGGACGTCGCGAATTCGGCGGATGCTGCCGCAGCGCCCGAAGCGATGTCGGATGGTGGACGCGCCGCCGTTCATCAGGCGTTCCTTGCGCGTGTCGAAGCGTGGGACAGCGACACGCGGCCGCCAGGCTTGCCGCGTCGGGTGATCGTATTCGGCATTTCGAGCCTGCCGCGCCAGTCGCTCGAGGCACTCGCCGCCATCGCGCGCTGGACGCAGGTGCTGATGTGCGTGCCGAATCCGTGCGCGCACTATTGGGCCGACATCGTGCCGGACAAGGAGCTACTGCGCGCACAACATTCGCGGCAGCAGCGCCGCGTGGGCGCGCCCGCCGAACTGGCTGCCGAACAACTGCATCTGCATGCGCATCCGTTGCTCGCATCGTGGGGCAAGCAGGGACGCGATTTCATCGGCTTGCTGGACGAGTTCGACAGCGCCGAGGCACGCGAGCGCTATCGCCCGCAATTCGCGGGCATCGGGCAGCGCATCGACCTGTTCGAGGAGCGCGAAGCGACGTCACTGCTGCAACAGCTGCAGGACGATATCCGCGATCTGCGCCCGCTGCGCGAGACGCAAGAGGAATGGCCGCCCGTCGATCCCGCTGCCGACGAGTCGATCCGCTTTCACATCGCGCACAGCGCGCAGCGCGAAGTCGAAGTCCTTCACGACCAGCTGCTTGCCGCCTTCAACGCCGACCCGACCTTGCGGCCGCGCGACATCATCGTCATGGTGCCGGACATCGACGCGTACGCGCCGCACATCCAGGCCGTCTTCGGGCTGCTCGACCGTGACGATCGGCGCTACATTCCGTTCAGCGTCGCCGACCGTGGACAACGCAAGGCGGACCCGCTCGTCGGCGCGCTCGAAACGCTCCTCAGCTTGCAGCATTCGCGCCTGACGGTGAGCGATCTGCTCGATCTGCTCGACGTCCCGGCGCTGCGCCGGCGTTTCGCCATCGACGAGAGCGATCTTCCGACGCTGCGTGCGTGGATGCGCGGCGCGAACGTGCGCTGGGGCTTGCACGCCGAGCATCGTGCGAGCCTCGGCTTGCCGCGCGACGACAACGCGGCGGCGCCGCACACCTGGCTGTTCGGCCTGCGCCGGATGTTGCTCGGCTATGCGGTGGGCGGCGAAACGGACGCGTGGGGCGACATCGAGCCATTCGGTGAAGTGGGTGGACTCGACGCCGCGCTGCTGGGTCCGATCGTCCGGCTGATCGACGAACTCGACCACGCGTGGCGCACGATGTGCGAGCCGGCAACGCCCACCGTATGGTGCGAGCGCTTGCGCTCGCTGAAGCAGGCGTTTTTCAGTGCCGACGACGGCAACGATGCCTATACGCTCGCGCGGCTCGACAACATCCTGCACACGTGGCTCGACGCCTGCACGGAAGCGGGACTCGACGACACATTGCCGCTTTCCGTCGTCGGCGATTACTGGCTGAGCCTGCTCGACGACGCGGGTCTTGCACAACGCTTCTTCGCGGGCTCGGTCACGTTCGCGACGCTGATGCCGATGCGCGCCATTCCGTTCCGCCGGGTGTGTCTGCTCGGCATGAACGACGGCGACTATCCGCGCACCCGCGTGCCGATGGATTTCGACCTGATGCGCGGCTACCACCGGCCCGGCGACCGTTCGCGTCGCGAGGACGATCGTTATCTGCTGCTCGAAGCGCTGCTGTCGGCGCGCGATCATCTGCATGTGTCTTGGGTCGGACGCAGCATCAACGACAACAGCGAGCGGCCGCCGTCCGTGCTGATCGGGCAGTTGCGCGACCATCTCGTTTCCGGCTGGAAGCTTGCCGATGCACCGTCGGACAAACGACAAGCGCTCGTCGATGCGTTGACGGTCGTGCATCGCTTGCAGCCGTTCAGCGCCGAGTATTTTTCCGCGAACGCCGACACCGATACGTCGCGGCTTTTTACCTATGCCGCCGAATGGCGCGACGTGCCGTCCGAAACGGCGACGCCCCATGCCACACCTGCCACACCTGCCACGGCTGACGCGCCGCTCGATGCTGTCGTGCGCGACGAGCCCTTGTCGCTGCGCGAAGTCGCCGATTTCCTGCGCAATCCCGTGAAGGCGTTTCTGTCGCAACGCCTGCGCATCGCGCTGGATATCCAGGAAACGGCCAGCGACGATCAGGAGCCGTTCGAGCTCGATGCGCTCGACATCTGGAAACTGCAGGACGAACTGATCGGCGCGCAGGTCGCGCAAGTGCACGAAGACGCTGACGACCCGACGCTCGTCGCGGTGCGCGACGCGCGTCTTGCCGTCATCCGGCGACGCGGTGACGTCGCGACGGGCGGATTCGGCGACCTCGCGAGCGACAGACTGATCGAGCCGATGGACAAGCTGTTCGACGCGTACCGGACGCAACTCGCGCGCTGGCCGGTCGTGCACGAGCGCGAACAGGAAATCGGCTTTGCGGTGGCGGGCGAGCACGGCCAGTTGGCCATCGCCGACTGGCTTGGCCATTGGCGTGCCGATAATGACGGCAAGCTCGCGCGCGTGCTGCTTGAAACCAGCGAACTCGTGGAAGGACGAACCCGGCGCTATCGCTATGCGAAGCTCGTCAGACCGTGGGTGCAGCATCTCGCGGCAAACCTCGATGGCCGTGAAGTATCGACGGTGATCGTCAGCAAGAAGGGGACGGTCGAGTTCCCGCCGATGCAAGCGGGCAAGGCGGCCGCGTATCTCGGCGCGTTACTGCGCGCCTGGGAGGAAGGCATGCGCAGGCCGCTGCCGCTTGCAGTCGAGTCCGCGTTCGAATGGATTTTTGCGGGCGGCGCGCCACGCAACGACACGGAGCCATCGCGGGATATGACGGATGCGCGCCATGCCGCGCGCCGGAAATACGAAGGCGACGGCAGCGGCTTCACGTCCGGAGAGGTGGAAAAGAGCGCGAGCTTGCGCCGCGCCTATCCCGATTTCGAGAGCCTGTCCGCGAGCGGCGAATTTGCGGTGCTGGCCGATGCGCTGCTCAAGCCGCTGATCGACGTAGTGAAGAACAACGCAGGAGCTGAAGAATGAACGCGCCCAACCTTCCGGCAAGCATGATGCACGCGCCGCAACCGCTCGACCCGCTGCGCTTCGCGCTGTCGGGCCGCAGTCTGATCGAAGCGAGCGCGGGTACGGGCAAGACCTTTACGATCGCGATGCTCTATGTGCGGCTGGTGCTTGGACACGACCCGTCGAACGCGCACGCGCGTCCGCTGACGCCGCCCGAAATTCTCGTCGTTACCTTCACCGATGCCGCGACGAAGGAACTGCGCGATCGCATCCGCGCGCGGCTGACGGAAGCGGCCGCGTATTTTCAGGCGGAACCGCATGACGTAGAGCCGCTTGCGCCCGGCGCGGTCGACCTGCTGCACGCACTGCGCGAGGAATATCCGCCGCAGCAGTGGCCGGCTTGCGCGCGCCGCCTGCAACTCGCGGCCGAATGGATGGACGAAGCGGCCGTGTCGACCATTCACGCGTGGTGCAACCGGATGCTGCGCGAGCATGCATTCGACAGCGACAGCCTGTTCACGCAGACGCTCGAAACCGACGAAAGTGAGCTGCTCGCCGAAGTCGTGCGCGACTACTGGCGCACGTTCATGGCGCCGCTCGTAGCAGTGGATGCGGCCACGGCCAGCGAATGGGCTAAAGGTCCGCCGGAGTTGCAGAAGAAGCTGCGCAATCTGATCGACGTTGCGCCGTTGCTGCCGGACGCGCCCGCACCCGCCGATGCGCTGCAGGCGGCGCGCGCCGAGACGGTTCGGCGGCTTGCTGAGTTGAAGGCGCCTTGGAATACGTGGCCAGCGGACATGAAGGCGTTGCTGGATACGGCGCGCGCCAGCAAGCAATACGTCGGGACTGCGTTCGGCAAGGCGAATTGCGAACGCTGGTTGAATGAACTCGTGGCATGGGCCGGCGATCCGGAGAAGGCTTCGCCGTCTCTCACCGATACCGCCTGGAACCGGTTGACGCCCAAAGAACTCGCGGAACATTGCCAGCATGGCACGCCACCTTCGCATCCCGGCTTCGACGCGCTCGTCACCTTGCGCGCAGAGCTTGCCGCGCTGCCGGATGCGCGCAACGATCTGCTGTCGCACGCGGCCCGCTGGGTGGCGAAGCGCTTCGCGGCCGAACAGGCGCGGCGCGCGCAGATGGGCTTCGACGATCTTCTGACGCGCCTCGACGCGGCCTTGGATGGGCCGAATGGCGAGCGTCTCGCCGAGATCGTCCGGAAGCAGTTTCCCGTTGCGCTGATCGACGAGTTTCAGGACACCGATCCCGTCCAGTACCGCATCTTCGATGCCGTCTACGGCCAGGGCAGCGAATCATCGGAGGCGAGCGCCGACCATGCGCTCATCCTGATCGGCGATCCGAAACAGGCTATCTACGCGTTCCGTGGCGCGGACATCTTCACCTATCTCGCGGCGCGCCGCTCGTGCGGCACGCGGCTCTACACGCTCGCCACGAACTTCCGCTCGACGCACGCGATGGTCGCCGCGACCAACCACTGCTTCAACGTGGCGGAGCAGCGGGAAGCGGGCGCGGGTGCGTTTCTCTTCCGCGAGTCGGATGGCAATCCTGTTCCCTTCATCCAGGTGAGCGCGAAGGGCCGCGACGATGCGTTCGTCGTCGATGGCGACACGCCGCGTGCAATGACGGCATGGTGGCTGCCGCCGTCCGACGATGGCAAGCCACTCAGCAAGACCGCGTATATCGATCGTATGGCGCAGAGTTGCGCGACGGAGATGGTGCGTCTGCTCGATCTCGGCCAGCGCGGCCTCGCCGGATTCGGCGCTGGGGGCGATGCAGCCGTGCTGAAGCCGCTGCGTCCCGCCGACATGGCCGTGCTCGTCAACAACCGGATCGAGGCTGACGCCATTCGCAGGGCGCTTGCGAAGCGCAATGTGCGCACGGTCTATCTGTCCGACAAGGACTCCGTGTTCGAAAGCCCGCAAGCGGCCGAGTTGCAGCATTGGCTCGCGGCCTGCGCGGCGCCCGACGACGGCAGGCTCGTGCGAACCGCGCTCGCGACACCGACACTCGGACTCGGCTGGGCACAACTGGACGCGTACTACAGCGACGAAATCGCGTGGGAAGCGTGCGTGCTGCGGTTCCGTGGCTATCGCGAGTGCTGGGGGCGTCAGGGCGTGCTGCCGATGTTGCGCCGCCTGCTGAACGATTTCAGCGTACCCGCGCGCCTGCTCGGCCTGCGGGCGGGTGGCGCGCAACGCGTGCAGGGCGGCGAGCGCATCCTGACCGATCTGCTGCATCTGGCGGAATTGCTGCAACAGGCCAGCACGATGATCGAAGGCGAACATGGCCTGATCCGTCATCTGGTCGAACAGCGCGAGGCGGCGGAAGAGGGCAATGGCGGCGGCGACGCGCGGCAACTCCGTCTGGAGAGCGACGGCGATCTCGTGAAGGTGGTGACGATTCACAAGTCGAAGGGCCTCGAATATCCGCTCGTGTTCCTGCCGTTCGTGTGTGCGCACCGTCCCGCCGGTGCGAACGACGTGCCGTTCAAATGGCACGACGCGCAGGGCAACGTGCAGGTCGCGCTCAACGATGACGGCGGCGTGCTGGAAAAGGTCGACCGCGAACGGCTCGGCGAAGATTTGCGCAAGCTCTACGTGGCGCTTACGCGCGCGCGTTACGCGACGTGGATTGGCATCGCGGAACTGAAGGAATTCGAGCGCAGCGCAATCGGCTATCTGCTCAACGGCGCGAAGATGCTGGCGTCGGGAGAACTCGAAAAGTGTCTTCACGAATCGCTCGGCGCGGCGGACGACATCGGTGTCACACCCGCGCCAGAGCCTCGCGACGACCGTCTCGCGCATCTCGACGAGAAATCGCGAGAAGGCGAGGCGCGCGCCTCGGTGCGCGTGCTGCGCGAGCCGTGGTCGGTCGCGAGCTATTCGAGTCTGAAGAAGATGAGCCACGGCGTGAATGTCGTGCCGGAGACGCCGCGTGAAGAAGGTTTCATCGAGGCCCGCGATGCCGAGGCCGAGATCGATCAGGACGATGCACCGCAACCCGCGCAAGCGCCGCGCCGATCGGGGCAACGGATTGCGTCCGTGCTGCACGACTTCCCGCGCGGTTCCGACGAGGGCAGCTTTCTGCACGATCTTCTCGAATGGGCTGCTCAGCATGGCTTTGCGCAGGTCGCGGCGGACGAGCGGCCGCTGCGTGAAGTGGTCGCGCGCCGTTGCAGCGTGCGCGGCTGGGAGCGCTCGATCGAACCGCTGACGCAATGGATCATGCAGATTGTCACGACGCCGCTGCAGCTGAAGGCGGCGGGCGGCGTCGACGCGACATCGATCAGGCTGTCGGACTTGCGCACGTCGACGGCCGAAATGGAGTTCTGGCTTGCCGCGCATCATGTCGACACGGCGGCGCTCGATCGGCTCGTCAGTGAACATACCGTCGGCGGCAATGAGCGTGCCGCGATCGAACCCACGCAGCTCAACGGCATGCTCAAGGGCTTCATGGATCTCGTGTTCGAACACGACGGCCGTTACTACGTCGCCGACTACAAGTCGAACTGGCTCGGCGCCGATGACGCGGCCTACACGCCGGAGCGCATTCGCGCGCAAATCCTGCGCTCGCGCTACGACCTGCAATACGTGCTGTATCTGCTCGCGCTGCATCGGCTGCTCAAGGCGCGGCTGCCCGACTACGACTACGACACGCATGTCGGCGGCGCGGTCTATCTGTTTCTGCGCGGCCTGAACGCATCGACACAAGGCATCCATGCCGAGCGACCGCCGCGCGAGTTGATCGAGCGGCTCGACGATCTGTTTACGGGCGACTTCGAACTCGCCGACCAGGAGGCTGCATGAGCGCGCTATTGTCTGAAAACACGATCGCGATGTCGGGCGGCGTGGGTGATCGCGAGCAGGTCGGGCAGTTGCTCGCGGACTGGGTCGAGCGCGGCTGGTTGCGCGAAGTCGATGCCGCGTTCGCGCGCTTTCTCGCGCGTGAAGTGCCGCACGCTCACGCACTGCTGATTCTCGCTGCTGCGCTGGCCAGCCATCAGCTCGGACGCGGTCACGCGTGTCTCGATCTTGTCGCGACGCTTCGCGATCCCGCCTTCGCACTGTCGCTGCCGCCCGATGGCCCGAGCACACGTACCGACGACAATGCCGAAGAGAACGTGCTGCTGCCGTCGCAGGTGCTGGCGGGTGTCACGCTGGCGCGCTGGCAGGCGGCACTCGACGATACCTCGCTGGTCGGCGACGGCGAGGGCAGTACGCCGCTGGTGCTCGTCGGCACGCGGCTTTATCTGCGCCGCTACTGGCAGTACGAACGGAACGTGTGCCGCGCGATTCGTCAACGGCTCGAAGCGTCAGTCGAACTGGCAGGCACACTGGATGTCGGCGGCTTGCGCCACGCGCTGAACTCGCTGTTTCCGTCGGTGGAGACGCAACCCAAGGCGCACGCCGACTGGCAGAAGCTGGCCTGCGCGCTTGCTGCACGAAGCGCCTTCAGCATCGTCACGGGCGGACCGGGTACGGGCAAGACGACCACCGTCGTGAAGCTGCTCGCGCTGCTTCAATCGCTGTCGCTCACGGGCGAGGATGGCAAGCCGCTGCGCATCCGGCTCGCCGCGCCGACGGGCAAGGCGGCGGCGCGGCTGAACGAATCGATTGCCAATGCCGTCGAGCGTCTCCCGCTCGACGGCTTCGCCAACGGCGAGGCGATCCGCGAAGCGATTCCCGTCGCGGTGACTACGCTGCACCGGCTGCTCGGCACACGGCCCGATACGCGGCGCTTCCGTCATCACGCGGGCAACCCGTTGGCGCTCGACGTTCTGGTGATCGACGAAGGATCGATGGTCGATCTGGAAATGATGAATGCCGTGCTCGATGCACTGCCGGCACGCGCGCGCCTGATTCTGCTTGGCGACAAGGATCAGCTCGCATCGGTGGAGGCGGGCGCGGTCCTCGGCGAATTGTGCCGCCGCGCCGGCGACGGACACTACACGCGCGCCACGCAGACATGGCTGGAAGAGGCGACGGGCGAGCGCATCGAGCCGCGTCTCGTCGACGACGGCGGCGGCGCGCTCGATCAGGCGATTGCGATGCTGCGTTTCAGCCATCGCTTCTCCGCCGAAAGCGGCATCGGACAATTGGCCGAAGCCGTCAACGGCGGCGAACCGCGCAACGTGGCGGACGTCTGGATCAACCATCACGCGGACCTTGCGCTGCTTGAAAGCGCGGAGAAGGGCGACGCGGCGTTCAAGGCGCTCGTCGTCGACGGGCAGGTGGGCGGCCAAACGAGCGGCGAGGCCAGCGCTCGCCGGGGCTATCGGCACTACCTCGAGACGTTGCACCGAAGACAGCCGGCACACGGCTCGGGGCAAGACATGCTCGACGCATGGGCGAACGATGTGCTCGCCGCGCACGGCGAATTCCAGTTGCTGTGTGCGCTGCGGCGTGGGGCGTGGGGTGTCGAAGGATTGAACCGGCGCGTGGCGCGTCTGCTTCAGGACGAACACCTGATTACGGCGACGGGCGAGTGGTATCTCGGGCGTCCCGTTCTCGTGACGCGCAATGACTATGAACTGGGCCTGATGAACGGCGATATCGGCATCACGCTCGCGCTGCCCGCGCCGGATGGCGGCTGGAGTCTGCGTGTGGCGTTCGCGGCCAGCGACGGCTCGGGCCGCATCAAGTGGGCGCTGCCGAGCCGCCTGCAAGCGGTCGAAACCGTGTTTGCGCTCACCGTGCATAAATCGCAAGGTTCCGAGTTCACGCATGCCACGCTCGTGTTGCCGGACACGATGAGCCCCGTCCTGACGCGCGAGCTCGTCTATACGGGCATTACGCGCGCGCGCCGCTTCCTGACGATTGCAAGCGCGGGCGGCAGAGTGGTGATCGAGCGGGCGGTGCGTGCGCAGGTGCTGCGCGCGAGCGGTCTGTCGGCGGGATTCGACGCTGCCTGATGGCATCTGCGGCCGGGACAGGATATGTCCCGGCCACGTGTGACGATACATGCCATCCATCACACACCTAGGATGCCATGCCGAGAATCATCGAACACATCGACGCGATTGCGCGTCAAAAGCGGCGGGACGTGCTCTTTGTCACGTTCTTCGACGACCCGAATGGCGAACGTTCGCCTCATCACTGGGAAGCGCATCCTGCTCGGGCGACGATCGTCGAATGGCTCGACTCGCACGGCTACGCATGGCAGCCGTGCGGCGAAGTCGCCAGCGAAACCGTCATGAGGAGTTATCGCGGCTCGATCTACCTCGACGTGCCGTACGACCGGAACGACGCATCGTATCGCGCGCTCGAAGCGTTCCTCGAATTCCCCGATGGCTCGTTGCGCATGCCGCACATGCGCTTTCTTATCCTCGATCTCCAGTCCGCGCAGAAGAATGCGCATCACGATGAACCGGGTTTCTGGGAACGCTGGGCCGAAGACTTCTAACTACAACAAGAAGAACGGATCATGATCGATAACACCGACATTCAACGCGCCGCAGATTGGATTCGCCACGCGGACGCCATCATCATCGCCGCTGGCGCGGGCATGAGCGTGGACTCCGGCCTGCCGGATTTTCGCGGCACGGGCGGCCTGTGGACTTCGCTGCTGCCGGCGGGCATGACGGAGCGCGACGTCGGCTCGCTCACGCAGGGCGACTGCTTCGTGAAGAAGCCCGTCGACGCGTGGCAATTCTACGGACGCGCGTTGCAGGTCTGCCGGCGATGCACGCCGCACGCGGGCTACGCGATGCTCAAGCAGTGGGCCGAGCGCGCGCGTCACGGCGCCTTTGTCTTCACGAGCAACGTCGACGGCCATTTTCAGGCGGCGGGCTATGACGAGTCGCGCGTGCTGGAGTGCCATGGCACGCTCAATTTCATGCAGTGCGGCCGGCCGTGCAGCGACGGGCTCTGGGCATCGGGCAGTCTGATGGATAACGTCGATGTCGACACGCTGACATCTCCCGCCCTGCCGCGATGTCCACAGTGCGGTCATCTCGCGCGGCCGAACTTCTTGCTGTTCGACGACAACCACTGGGTCGAGACGCGCACGTCGGCGCAGTGGGAACGGCTGCGTATCTGGCTGCGTCCGGTGCTACGGCCCGCCGTGATCGAACTGGGCGCGGGGACCGCCGTTCCCAGCGTGCGCATGTTCGCGGAGTCCGTGCGCGGCCCGCTGATTCGCATCAATCTCGACGAAACCGAGGTGGTGGGCGAGGGTGTTGGTCTGCGCGGCACTGCACTCGACGTGCTGTCGGCTATCGACGCTGCGCTCGCTCTAAACTGACACAGGGGACCCTTACGTCGAGGCGCACGCGCGTCTCGACGCATCATCTGGATGACTGGCCGCTGGCTATTCTCGTGCAGCACACTGGCGTTCAAGCCAAGCTCAAGAAAGCGACAAAAAGTGCCGATAAACCCGGGACCATCCACTCACGCGAATATCGTCCAATGTCCGACATCGACCGCGAAATCATGCGCGTCCTCCCCGACGCAGCCACGCAAAGCGATTACCTGAGCACGCCGGATGTCTACCGGCGTCTGACGAGCACCGTGCCAAACCTGCCCTCGTCGAAGACGATTTATCGGCATCTGGCGCGCCTCGAGGAAGAGGGTCTTGTCGAGATGGACCAGCGCGGCACGGCCTCCGTTTGGCGCAGGAGGGCAGGCGCGAGCGGCCTTGCGGCCAAGGCCGGCACAATGATCAATTTCGATGAGGCATTGGCGCTCCAGACGCTCAAGCGCTTCTCCTCGCGGCAGATTCCGGAACTGGTGGCTGATTCGCTGACGCCGCTGTTCGAGATCGCGGAGACGCGGTTGAAGAAGACGAATAGCGAAACGGAGCGAAAATATTCGCGCTGGGCCAGCAAGGTTGCGGTGGAGAGCGGGGGGTTCGCGCTGCACTATCCCCCGATCAAACGCGAGCACTTCACCGCGGTGTCGAGAGCGCTGTTCGAGGAGCGCAAGCTGGAGATTGTGTATCGTCCGCGTCATAAGACGGACAACGACCAGGCAAAGGTCGTCCTTCCGTTCGGTCTCGTAGAGGTGGGCGGCCTCGTGTATCTCGTCGCGGGCACGGAAGGCAAGGCCAATCCGACGATGTATCGTCTCGATCGCCTTACCGACGCCAAAGCTATGCTCGAATCATTCGCCTATCCTGAGTCGTTTGCACTCGATACCTATGTTCGACAGCAACGTAACTTTGACTTCATGGTCGAGAAGGAAGTGCTGCTCAAGCTGAGGTTCTTTAGCGGCGCGGGAGAGCATCTGCTCGAAGCGCCCATGTCGACGGACCAGAAGAACACGCGCAAAGGCGATGCGCTGCATGTACAAGGCACTGTCATGCTGAGTCAGAGGCTACGCTGGTGGTTGCGTTCGTTCGGCCCGAACGTCGAAGTACTCGGACCCGCCAACCTGCGCGCGGAGCTTGCCACGGAAGCGGCGGAGCTTGCGAGTATCTACAGCAAATAGCAGGTCGCGCCAGGCAATGAAGCCCGAAGTCGGAGTCGAACAGTTCGACGATACGATACGGTGTTTTGGCGTCTGTTCGTCGGTGCGACACACGTGACGACGAAACTTGTCGTCGTGATGTCGAACCGGGCGCAGACGCAACTGATCGAACAAATGTAGTAACGCGTGCGGCAACGCTTATTCCGCATCAAGCTGCTGCGCGATCATGCGCAGCACGTCGCGCCTCACGACGCCGTCTGTTCCCTCAGGTCAAAACGCATCGTCGGCGCGGCGCGCAGGCTTGACCAGATGCACGACGATGTCAGCATCGGTCTCGCGCCTGACACGTGAAATCTTCCAGACAATCGTGCCGTTCATATCGGGCAACTCGCCCATCCACGGCTGAACCTCCAGTTGGTCGAATCCCCAAAGCCGCAATGCGATGCTCAGCGTCCGCCCGTTATCGCGCGGCGTGTGTGAGATGTTCGTGCGAATCGGGTTCGTCGGCTTCGTCATAGGTATCGGGCACTCCCAGTGATTGCGTGATCGAGATTGTGGGAGGCCCTTGAGACAAATGCTGTCCGCATTCTCGTAGCGATTCGCAATCGTATCGGGACACGAATTGTCCCGACCGGTTTTTAAATTTCGCTCGGGCCTTCGACGGCGGACGTATCGATCCGATCCACACGCTTCGCTACAATCCCCGAAACGTGTCGCTACGTGAAGCGATCAATAGAGACACGTTTTGTCCATGCGAGCACCTACGGTGCCGCCTCGTCGTTCGAAGGAACGAAGACGTAACAGGCGAGAAAAAGAAAATAAATCAGTCTATGAACTTCAAGCGCTTTCAAAACACTATTGTTTCCACGTATCGGATCACGATGGCATCGATTCTTCTGCTGATCGTTGTCGGCGTGATGTCGTATCTGTTTTTGATGGGCATTACGCCGTCAACCGCAACTGGTCGGCGCCTATCGTACTTTTTCGGACACAGGAAAAAGTGCTGGCGTATCAGCCTCAGTTATCGGCGCTAGAAGTGGCCTTGCTGAAGAATCGTGTAGATTTCGTGACGGCAACCGAGAAGCACCGCGTCATTACTCAGCAGATGGCCGACGCGCGAGCACTCATCGAACGATTCGATGCGGCGGCCCACAGCGAGTCGCATGCTCTCGCGTTGACGGAAGCCGACATGCGGTCCGCACTCGGCCGCAAGTACATCGACTCGATGCAAACGGAAAAGGCCGCCGCCGATGTGAAGCCCATGCTCGCATCAGTCGATTCTGATCTCGCCGCCGGCATCGGCCGCCTCGGTCAATCGGATTCGAATCCGTCGCTCAAGCGCAAGTCGTGGTCGGCTTGTCGAAGAGCCTGTCCCGCCATCTTCAGGGCATGTCAGCGACGCGGGCTGCGCAGCTGGAGTGTGGGTTGTGCAGCCGTACGCTGAATGTCGATCGCTTCGTCATATACGGGGCTGCCGTCGGTCGACAGACAGGTTGCGATCCAGCAGGTAGCGGATCTGAAGGCCTGCTGATTCCTGGAGCGCTACAGGTGCTCTGGCCGGCCATGTGCATTTACGGTCTGGCGTCGGGGTGGCTCGCCGAGCATTTGTTGCAAGACATGCAGCTCTATTTCGGGGTTTGGGTCGTTATCGGCTTGCTCTACAACCTGTACGCGCGCTGGCACAACCCGGAGCAGCAGGTGAACCCGTTGCTTGTCGGCGCTTTGGGGATGTGGTTCATTGCGGATTCGTTCGTGATCACGCTCGTTGCGCTTTGTACTTTCGATGTCGGTGAATGGGGAGCGCCTGGGACTTCAGCGAAGAAGGGGGATGAAGGAAGGTCTGACGCCATTGCGTATGTATCAGATCTGCGTGGCACCAAACGTTTGCGATGACACGCTCTATGGCCGTCGCGAATTCCAGTACTCATCGTATTGCGATACGCAGATTAACCGCCCGCACTAAAGTTCCCCCCAAACATGCCGATAACATGCCTGTATGACTTTCTGCGAGGCCGCGTGCTGAACGGCGTGCGGTCCGGGCATATCGCTTGAATATTCTTGTGTCAGGCAGGTCGCCCGATGCGGATTCATCCGCCGCAAGCCGTTATTCCTTTTTTTTGCTTTACCGCGCATGACATGACGCGTCGTGCTTCGCCTTTCGATGGCATGGATCGTGGAGCATGTGTGCGTCGAGCGCGGCTTTCAACGAAACAAGAATGGCTAGAGTCCACCCTCCGTTGACAGAGATTCGCGTGGCGTCCGCGGGCGAGCATGCCGAGTTCGACATTCTCAGAAAGTTAGCTGATGGCCTGCCGGAGAGCTACGAGCTGTTTCATAGCGTCGACTGGACGCGCGCCGAGCCGCATCGCGACAGTCACGGCGAGTTCGACATCGTTGTCGTCAACAGCGCTGGCGACGTCGCGTTGCTTGAGGTGAAAGCGGGCGAAGTCGACATGACTGGCGACGGTCTGTTCAAGCAATATGGCTTGCAGCGAAAGGACGTCGGTCGGCAGGCGAGCTGGCAGTTCAGGTCGCTTCTGCAGCGTTTGAAAGCTGAGGGCATTGACGTGCGCCTGCTGCATTGCCTCGTTTTGCCACACTATCGAATTGGCGATCACGGGACGGTGAATTACCCGCGTGAACGTATCGCGGACGCGGAAGATTGCCGCGATATGACAGGATTCATCCAACGCCGGCTAGGCGCTGGGCGGCCCGATCCGAATAAAGAACGGGTGTGCGCCTTCATGCTCGACCGCATTCGCGTCCAGCCCGACATCTCGGCGCTGAGGGGCACGCTCCAGCGACGTGTCGACGAGATTTCCGGCGGGCTGGCGCGTTGGGTGCCTCGCATCAATGTGGTGAGCGGCGTCATCCACGTGCGGGCAACGGCCGGATCAGGCAAGACCCAACTCGCGCTCGCGTTGCTTCGACAGTCGCGTGTGGCGCTGAAAGCGGCTTCGTATGTATGCTTCAACCGCCCTTTGGCCGATCAGATGCGCGTGTTCGCGCCGTCAGACGTCGAGGTCAGCAGTTTCCATCAGCTGTGCTGGGAGGCTGCTGGACGACCGCGAGTTTCACAAGACTTCGAGGCACTTGCACAGCGCTATCTTGAGGAACAGCAGCGCGCCGTGCCTCATCTCGATGTGCTGGTGATCGACGAACTGCAGGACATGCAGGCGGCGTGGGTGCAGGCGCTGATCTCGCGCGTGCAGGAAAACGGCCGCATTTATCTGCTCGAGGATCCCGAGCAATGCGTCTACACGGATCGAGTGCAGATCGAAATCAGCGACGCCGTGATGATGACGGCCCGGGAGAATTACCGGAGCCCGCGCAAGATCGTGGAAACAATCAACCTGCTCCGCTTGACCGAAGAGCCGATCGCGCCCTGTGCGCCGATCGCCGGCGTGCCGCCGGAATTCACGGTCTACAGCCCCGCTGCTCGGAATGTTGCGCAAGCGACTTCTGACGCAGTTCGCCGATGCATCCAGTCCGGTTATGCACCGGACGACATCGTCGTGTTGTGCTGGCGCGGGCGGGGCCATTCTGCGCTACTGGCTGACGACATGCTGGCGGAATGGAAGCTGAGGAAGTTCACGGGCGAGTATGACGAGGCGGGACAGCCGATCTACTCTGACGGCGAGCTGATGATCGAGACGGTTCGACGCTTCAAGGGGCAATCAGCACCCGCAATCGTGCTCACTGAAGTCGACTTTGATCGCTCGGATGCGTTGTGGCCGCAACTGTTATTCGTTGGGTTGACCCGGGCGCGGATGCATGTAGAAGTCGTCATTTCGGACACTGCGGTGCGGGCGCTGGAGTCGCGCCTGACGGCCATGTGAATGGAGCGGGCGGCATCGTGCCATGTCATCTTGACGATCGTTTGTCGGATCGACACGCGGACCGCGACGCTTGGCACCGAGTGTTTGCGGGTTGTACACGCGTGTTTGAAGACACGATTCAATCTGAGTCACGCAAGTCACTGATCTGTCGAAAGATTTTCGTGAAGATCGCGAGAACCTGCGCGATTCGGACGATTACGCCTTCGTTCACGGTTTCACGTCCAGTTCGCCGACGTTTTTACCCTTACCCTCCCATCAGCGTCGTTCTGAACACCGGTAGCATCAAAAGTGCACCAGTTAGCTGCTCAAACATGGCCGGTGCATCCTGCGGGCAGAAGTCAACGGCACTACGCCCGCCTCTGCGCGTTAAATATTTGTTCTGGAATGCCGTTATCACAGCCGTTCCGTCACTTTTGATCTCATCCGTCGCCACGAAGTCGCGATTGCGCGCCGCCGCACGGGACGGCGTTTGTCCGGAGCGTACCGTATAGTCCGGATCGATAGCAGCATGGTCGCACACTAACAAAAACAGGATACAAAGCAATGTCGATTCATCACGAAGCAAATCAGATGCGCGAAGAACTTGAGCGCGATCGCAATACGACAGTTTCCGTTGCGTTGTTTGGTCAACCCGGCGCGGGCAAATCGTCGCTGATCAACAAGATCGTCGGCAAGCGAGTGGCAGAAGTCGGGGTGGAAACGGACAAGACTGTCGATGCCACGCCTTATGAGGTAAATGGCCTGCGCTTTGTGGATTTGCCGGGTTACGGCACATCGAGATTTCCGAAGGCCAGCTACTTCAGCGATTTCCAGCTCCAGAACTTCGATCTCTTTCTCTGCGTGACCAGCGGTAAGCTCCATCAGGCCGACACGGAACTGTTTCGCGAACTGCACAAGCAAGGTAAGGTGTGTATCTACGTGGTAAACAAGGTAGATGAATTGTGGGAGGAAGGCGTCGGGATAGAGGAACTTAAGGCGCGCAAGGAAAGGGACATCAGCAAGAACCTTGAGGTCCCAGTAAAAACCATTTTCACGAGCTGTCGCACTTCCGAAGGTCTCGATCAATTAAACACTGAGATCAAGAACAACCTCGACGGCGCCAAACGTGAGCGATGGCTGCGCGATGCCAAGGCCTATAGTGCCAGGTTCCTTGAGGAGAAGAAGGAGGCATGCGAAAAATACGTCGTGACGGCAGCGGCAGCTTCGGCGGTCAACGCGATAAATCCGATTCCTGGCGCCGACATCGCAGTCGATCTTTCGATTCTCGTCGGGCTATTTGCGGGAATTCGCCAAGCCTACGGACTCGATGAAGCTGCGCTAGACAAGCTGAAGCAATCGGCTATTCCCGTAGTAGGCAGGCTTGCCAGCAACGTGGTCTCCTATGCCGCACGTGAAGGGCTGATGCAGTTGCTGAAGCGCTGCATCGGCAGAGAGGCGCTCAAACAGTTCTCGAAGTACGTGCCATTTGTGGGGCAGGGCGTAGCGGCGACACTCGGCTATGTCATCACGAGCAATGTGGGTAGCATGTATCTTGACGACTGTCATGAACTTGCAAAGCAGATCATCGAAAACAAGCTTGTGATTTGACCCATGCTGAAGGCTATCCTGCCGGCGGCGATCGCTAGCCTGTTAGAACGGCGCAGACCCGTAGTGTCTCCGGATTCCATTCTCAGATTCAACATTAAGCGTCTCGGTAAGGAACTGGCTCGCGTGCCCGGTCGGAAGGTCGCCATCTTCGGTCAGCCGGGCGCGGGCAAATCCTCGCTTCTGAAAAACATGACCGATGCGCAAGTGAGGCCCCTGCCGTGCATCGGCTCTCAAACCGACGCGACCGACTGGTCCACGGATCCGGCGTGCGAACTGCTCAGCTTTCACGAGCGCGAAGTGTACGTCGACGCACCGGGTCACGATACGCTGAACCACCCGGTCAATGCCTTCGCGCCGAACTTCCCGTTCGCAGCATTCGATGCGTTCGTATTCGTCATTAGCGGGAAGCTGCATGATGCCGACTGCCTGATGTTTCAGCGTGCAATGGAGTCGCGCAAATCGATGTGCATTGCCCGATCGTTCGCGGAATCACTGACAGTGGAAGAGGCTGTCGCGGTCGAGCGCGATTTGCGGCGCAAGCTGGCCGCTCCCGCGAAATTGAAGTTCGTGTTTTTCAGCAACCGTACGCGGGAGGGTGTGAAGCATGTGCAAAGGTTCGCGAAGGGAGAGTGAAAGAGCCGCAAGCCGGCCCTCAGGATACGGCTCATCTGGCTTGTTACATTGGTCACTGTCGTGGCCGGAGGCGCCACGCGCATCACGCACATCGAGGCTCGAGACGAACCATTAGCAGTTAACTCACATGGTTGCCCGTGAAGTGGGCTTACCATTTCTCGCTTAAAAGCTAACGACAGATATGCACGAAAAGAACATTGAAACGCTTCGGGAAGAGGCTACGCGATTGCTCCAGTACGGTAGCGAGCTGCTGGAGAGAATGACACTGAACCCAGGCATCGTGGCGGAGCCGAAGCGCGACGAGCCGCAGATCTTTGATCTCGAATCGACGCGCATTCGCATCGGCGAGATGCATAGCGAGCAGTGCAAGGTTGAACAGCTCGAAATGGTGCTTGCCGTTGTTGGCACCATGAAGGCCGGCAAATCAACGACGATCAATGCGATCGTGGGCGCGGAAGTGCTGCCGAACCGCAATCGCCCGATGACCGCGCTGCCGACGCTGATCCGTCACACGCCTGGCAAGATCGTACCGGTCCTGAAGCTTGACCGCACAGAGCCAATCAATGCGTTGATGCGCACGCTTGCGGAAGCGGCTGCGCGTCCCGAGCATAGCGAAATCATTCGAGGACTGCAGGACGACAAGGACATGGTGGCCCTGCTGCAGCTCGTGAAGAGCGGCGGCGAGTTCCAGCAGTGCTACGAAGGCGCAGACGAGATCTTTCGTTTCCTCAAAGGCCTGAACGATCTGGTTCGTCTTGCTGGCGAAATGGGCGTCGACTTCCCGTTCGACAGCTACAGCCACATCGAAGCGATTCCCGTGATCGAGGTGGAATTCGGCCACTTGCGCGGCAGGTCGGACTTTCAGGGGCGTCTCGCGCTGCTCGATACCCCGGGACCGAACGAGGCGGGTCAACCCCATCTTCGCAAGATGCTACGCGAGCAGTTGCGTAACGCATCGGCGATTCTCGCGGTGCTCGACTTCACGCAGCTCAAGTCTGACGCCGACGCTGAACTGCGCAAGGAACTGGTGGATATCGGTGGCGCGCGCACCTATGCGCTCGTGAACAAGTTCGACCAGCGAGACCGCAACGGCGACGATGCGGACGACGTGCGTGCGCTCGTCGCCGGCAAGCTGCTGCCAGAGGTGGTACGCCCGGATGACGTTTTCCCGGTTTCGTCGAAGCGCGGCTATCTGGCGAACCGGGCGCGGACCGTGCTGGCCGCCCAGGGGCACCTGCCTGACCCGAAGACCGAGGGCTGGGTCGAAGACTTCGCCACTGAGGCCATGGGCAGCAGTTGGGACGAAGACGACCTGGACGATTCCGAAAAGGTCGAGAGCGCCGCCGGGAAGCTCTGGAAGAAGTCGAATTTCCAGACGTTACTCACGGACGTGATCGAATACGCGCACGCACGTGCGGCGGCGCTTGCGATCGACTCGGCTGCGCAGAAGCTCATCAAGCTCACTGGCGACGCGTCGAACTTTCTCGACATTCGCAAAACCGGCCTTGCGCAGGACGCACAGAAGCTGCACGCGCAGATCAACGCCATTGTCGAGGACATCCGTAAGATTGGCGAGCTGGAACAGACGGCTCAGAAGGCGACGGAGAATGCATTGGCCGATATGGCAGGCACGGTCGACGAGCGATTCTCGAGGAGCCAGAAGGACGTCGAGGCCGTTGTGGATCTGTACTTCCAGCAAGGCAAGATGGCCGAACTGGAAGCGGCGATCGAGCAGCAGAAGCCGCGATCGCGCAAGGTCATCAAGAAGTCATTGCGCTCTGGCGAGTCGGCGCCGTGGTTGAGCGGCATCCTCGCATCGTTCGCGAAGGCGGTCGGGGAGGCGTTCAATCCCGGCGGAGATACCGACTTCAATCCGAACATGGAGACGATTCAGTTCGATGACGCGAGCAAGGCGACGGAACTGATGGATACCATCCGCTCGCGGGTGGAAGAAGTCATGGCGCATGCGGAAAGCGACATGCAGCACGATCTGATGCAACTGATCGAGGACTTCAGGAAGCGCTTTAGCGACCACGTCGAGGCGCCAGCTCACCGGATTATCGGCGACCTGAACCAACGCCTCGGCGAAGACGGTTTCACGGTGAAGCTGGTCATCCCGATGATCGCGCTCGACACCATCGAGTTTTCGAGTGGTGAGATGCTGGCCGATGCGATTCAGCACAAGACGCGCACGGTCACGCGCCAGCGCCGCCAATCGGGTACATGGGGCAAGGTCTGCAGCTGGTTCAATACCAACGATTGGGGCTGGGAAGACTATAGCGTTTCGGTCGAATACTCGGAGATCCATCTTGGCACGGTGAAGGAGATGGTCGCCAGACGAATCGGCGAGAGCTTCGATGGTCTCGCAGAACGCATCCACGCATCGGTCAAGGAGCCAGTCAACCTGGCGACGGGCGAGTTCTTCGCCGTGTTCAAGGGCGAAGTCCAGAAGATTCGCGGCACGCTGATGCAAAGCGAGCGCGACCAGCAGCGTGACAAGGCCGAGAAGGACCGGTTGATCGAGGAGCTGGTTGTCTTGATGCAGAATGTGCCGGCCGCGCGCGAGGACAGCGAGGAGCTGCGTCGCGAGACGCAGCACTGGCTGTCCGATGAGGTGGAAGAGCAGGCATGAGCAGAGCGCCCATCGATATCGAGTCGGCGGTCTGCAAGACGCTGACTTGCCTTCCTGAGAAGCTGGTGGTCGACTTCGCCAATTGCGTCGCCGAGTCCACAGGACGGCTGGCCGGGCAGACTGGTCGCAACGGTTTCTTCACGCGCTGCTGGGAGGGCTTCACGGGCCGCAGCGCCGAGCGCCAATGGCGCCTGAACCAGAATTTCGCGGAAGGTCTCGACGTCACGCTGCAATGGTTGACGGAGCTGACGGAATCCGTCGCGCACAGCAATCTCGCGATTGGTCGCGTGCACGACACGGTCAACCGCATGATGCTCGAGCTCGCGGATGTGGCGGATTGCTCGGCGAATGTCAGGGATGAACTGCGGATGAGCACGTCGCGTCTGGAGAAGCGACTCGATGCGCTCGCCAGCGAACTCGCACGCGTGGACTTCATTCAGCGCGTGCAGTTGAATCTGGATCAGGTGTTCAACCGCTGGCGCGCGGGTCGCTTTGCAGGTCTCTCACCGGCCGGCCGGGCCTATGCGGCGCTCGAATGTCTGTGGTGGGGCACATTTGGCGACTACTGCCGCTATCAGAACGGGCCGCAACGCCATGCGTTTGTCGAAGACGCGATGAACCGCGTGACCGCTCAGCTGGCTGAAGATGCCCGATGCGGGACGCACGACCGGGTCGATTCGTCATGGTGGCTCACGTCGGGCAGCGCGCCTGAGCAACTCGAAGGTGCGGCGGCACTCTCCTACCTCGGGGACACGCTGGACCCGGCGCGCTGTCCGGTCGCGTTCGCCATCGCTCATACGCCTGACCGCCTGCCGCTCGAAATGCCGTTGCGCGCGACCCCAAGGCGCATCGGCGATGCGTTGGTACGCGAACTCTTTGGAGAGCCTGCACGTGGATAAACTCAAGGTAGGTCTGGTGCTCTCGGGGGGCGGTGCCAAGGGCGCTTATCAGGTTGGCGTCATGCGCGCGCTGGCGGAACTCGGCGCGCAGGTCGACATGGTCGCGGGCGCGAGTATCGGCGCGCTCAATGGTGCGATCGTGGCGTCTGCCGTTACCCCGCAGAAGGCGCATGCGCATCTGGCCCAGCTATGGGACCGGCTTGCGCAGGCTTCGCCGGTGGAGTTTCAGGCGTTCGGCTATCTGACGATGCTGTCCTCGGCGGGTGTCGCGCTGGCGCCTACGCACGCGCTCGACCGCGTGCTCAAGGCGGCGCGGCTCGCCGCCGCAGCGCTCGACGTCGATCTGGCAAAGTCGCTCGACAGGCTGGAAAACAGCCTCGCCAGCGATGCACCTCTCAAGGCGCTGATGGACGAGTATCTCGATCCGGCGGCGCTGAAGGCCGGCTTGCCACTATATGTCTCGCTGTTCCGGTCGCAGTCCCCCTTCGACGATCTGCTTCGCATCGCTGCCGCCGAAGCCGGAGTTATGGACACACCCGAGTCCGCCTACGTGCACGTGCAAAGCTTGCCGGCAACCGAGCAAAAGGCAGCGTTGCTTGCGTCCGCCGCGATTCCGGTGATCTACGCGGCGAAAACGATCGACGGCAAGCGCTATTCCGATGGTGGCATCGGAGGTTGGCGCACGATGCAGGGCAATACGCCTGCGGGTGCGCTACTCGATGCGGGCTGCAACATGCTGATCGTCGTGCATCTGTCCGACGACTCGCCGTGGTCGCGCCGCGATTTCCCGCAGGCGACCGTGCTGGAAATCCGCCCGCAGCGCGCAATCGCGCGCGACCCTAGCTTGCTCGACCATCGCGATCTGCTCGGCTTCGACTCAACGCGGATTCCCTCGTGGATCGCGCAGGGCTACGAGGACACGCTTGCGTGCGCTCAGCGCATCATGCGGCCCGATGCGGCCAGGCGTGCGCTGCGCGAGTCGGAAAAAATATTGGAAGCGAAGCAGGCCCAAAGTATTTCGAATGAAGCGCGCCTCGCTGATGCAATGGCACGCTTGCGTCGCGACTTGTGAACGAAGACCTGTTAGACAGAAAACCTGTGTGGGTGCTCTGTCGAGGCGGGATATGTGCGCCGCAGGGGTGGCCTGCATGGTGGCGTACCGGATTGAACACGCGAACCTTATGAACCAGCAGCAATTTCTGAATGACATCGAGGTCAACGCATTTGTCGAATGGCTGGCTGGTTTTGCCGATCGACTGTTGGTGGATCTGAATATCAACAGATCGGCACGCGTGCCGACTGCCGTTGTCAGGCACGTGCAGGGTTTCGATAGCCTGACCGATACGTATGTATGGCGCGCGAACTGGGAGGACGACGACGGCACCCAGGTGGACTCGTTGTGCTGGGATAGTACGGCGCAGAGCCTTGCGCGTCTCGGCAAGAAATTGCGTACGGCGCTGGAAAGTCAATCTGCCGACGCCGTTATGACAGCATGTGAGGCTATTTTCCGCTGGGGCGGCGAGCGCAATTCCGGTCGAGGCGCGCGCCCCTTCCTTAACGTAAAGCATGCCAACGGGCAACTGGTCGACTACCTCGTCGCTGCACGTGAAGCGTTTAGCCTGAAGCGAGGAAGACTTGATCAGCTTCACGTGATCGAGCTGGTGAACTCCATGTTGACCAAAATCTACGCATTGGCATCGGGCGACGGGCTGCCCATTTATGACTCACGCGTCGCCGCTGCAATCGCATCGCTAGTCGAGGTATATCGTATCGAGACGCACCGCGATTGGCAGCAGGTGCCAGGCAAGCTCTTGTTCCCGACGATGGCCGCGGAATCTCGCCGGATGTTAATTGGTCTGCACCCGGACGCACTCATCTCTACCGGCACAGTGATGCGCTACCAGGATGCCGATATGTCAGCACGCTGGGCATCGGCAAAGCTACGGCTTGGCTGGATCATTGAAGACGTGCTCAGACGAGCGCCGAACTTGCTGAGTTCCCAGCCGCATTCACGGCACCACGCCTTCGAAGCATCCCTTTTTATGATCGGTTACGACGTGCGATGCCTCACCCCCAATCTATAGCGAATAGCACGTGCGACACTGCGAACGATGTTGTGGTTAGCGCGAGCGGCGTTATTGGGACAAATTTTGTCCGTTTGTCATTTCAGAATATGTACTCTCTGAAGCGATTCGACTTCCAGGAATGTGCATGACCGAACTCGATACCCGTACACCGGACATCTATCTTCCGTACTTCACGGCTGTGGATCCTGCGCTGAGCAGATCGTCGGGAGGTCGCGATCCCCTTGGCCTGTTGCCGGTATGGAGCGCGTTCGGACGCCGGCTCGTGCCTAATCTGGCGTCGCCTGTCGCACAGGTCACCGGCATCAAGGCCGTGGTCCTGATTCAATGGCTTGCGGATCAGGACAGCATGCAAAGGCTGTTGGAACGCGAGGGCGCGCGTCGACGTTTCTTCCGGCTCATGGAAGGGCTGCTCGAGTACTGGTTATACCGGCAAGACGGTGCAGCCCACTGCTTCGGCAGCAACGCGCTGGCCGCCGCAGAAGAGAATTTCTACGTGACGGCGGCGTCGGCCAAGACCGTTGCGAACGGGCTCTATCAGTACTACCGCGGCAGTTGCCGGCGCGCCCGGCTCGTCGATGATACCTGGACCGTTCAGGCCGACGTTGCTCGTCAATTGTGCAAGTGCTGGACGCAAAAGGCGACGGAGGAGTTGATCGAAGCGCTTGCCGGGCCTCTCAAATCCTCAGCCACGCGGCTCTTCCCCGGAAAACATCTCAATGGTGCGCTCAACAATGCGCTGACGCGTGTGTTCGATCCGAACACGCTTCGCGACACGCTGCAGAACTGTTTGTTCGGCGACACGGACCAGCAATCGCTGGCTCGTGATTTTCTCGCGCTACGGCAAGCGGACGAGACGGAAAAACTGACATTCGAGGGCCGCGTCAAAAGACTCGTGTCACCGTCGCTCGATCACGAGATTGACTGTGTCCTTCGATGCGAGCCGTTTCTCCTGGTCATGCAGGACGTGTTCGACTATATGCGTGGCTCACCTGGCAAGAGGCTGGAACTCATAGCAGGCGAATTGAGCCGATATCAGCCGGAGATGGGCAAGCGCGCCACCCGCTTCCTGCCACTTGGGGCCGAACAGGATTCCGCGCGGATGAAGCACATGCAGGTACTCGCGCGCCTTCTTGCCAACACTGAATCTGCAGCGGGCGCCGCGAACCATGCCGTACCGGTGGCGTTCTTGCGTGAGCTGGCCGCTTATCACGCGCGATGCATGAAAGAACGCGGGCGTGACCCGATGGTGGTGATCGAGGGCGATGTCGTATTGGTCACCGTCGCCGGCGATCGCAATGTGCAGGATGCGACGGCGCGGCTCGAAAAAGGACACCCGTGGATGAATGACTATTACATGAACACCGCGTCGAACCTCTACGGGCAGGTATTTTGAGTACCACCATGAAAATATCGAAACCCGGCATCGACCGGGCAATGCGCGCGACGCTAGAGGATATCCGGGACCGTTTCTCAGCCGATCATCCGCGCTATGTTCTGTTCACGACGTTCAATTTCGCGTCGCAGTTTTTCGAATCGAATGTCTTGCCGCTGCTGGTCGGAGACACGGTCGACGATCTGAAAGGCGCCTCGGAAACACGCTACGCGATCAACGCTGACCTCGAGACGCTCAGATGCCTCGTGGTGTGTGATCGCTCGACCTGTCCCGAACCAAAAGGCGACATGCGCTACGGTTTGCTGCCCGTCGGCCTTGCCGATGGCCGCTTTCATCCAAAGCTGATGTTGATGTTCGGTACGCTGAAGGACACGCAACAACCGGGCTTGTGGATGTCGGTCGGTAGCGGCAATCTGACGTTGTCCGGGTGGGGCGTCAATCGCGAGGTCGTCGGGATGACGCCAGTCACGTCTCGTCACGCGTCGGAACTGAATCTCCTGTTCGAGTGGCTTCGCGGCCAGGCAGCACTTCAGTTCGGATCGACATCAGAGGACAAGGAAGAGGGCGGCGTCCGCGAGATTCTGCGCGTATTGCACGAAGCCGTGCTTCGCGACGACAACCTTGTGCCGCATACGCGCGCTACACCGTCATTACATGTGTCGTTGCCGCAGAAGAGCGGGAGCGAATCGATGCTCGACGCGTTGAAGGGCGACGTAGCCTGGCATGCGGCGACGGTTGTTTCGCCTTATTGGAGCGCCGTGGATCAACTGGTCGAGGCGCTTGGCGTGAAGACATGCCGCTTCGTGCCATCGCTGACAGCCGATGGGAAGTACCGCTTCCCTGTGGATACCGTCAACCTGACGGACCGAACGTTCGCGGCGTTCGAGAAAGATAGCGAACGTTATACGCATGCAAAGGCGCTGCTGCTTGAGAACGGACAGGAGCGGGTACTGTGCATCGGCTCGGCGAATTTCACTCAGGCGGCGATGCTTTCTGCCGGGAATCAGACGCTGACGAATATCGAGGCGATGCTGCGCTACGAACTCGGCGCTGCGCCCGACCCCTGGAAAGCGCAACTGCGGTTGCTACCCGATCCTTCCTTTGCGTCGGTTGATGAGGATGATGAGGAGGACGGCGCGCCGCCGCTTCCGCCTTTCGATGCGACGGTACTATATGACTGGACGGCGGGTGAATTTCGCGCGCATTTGACCGTCACGGGTAGCGAGCCGGTCCGTGATCTCGTTCTTTCGATCGGTGCGTACAGTTGGACGATCGCTACTGCGGCCGCCGGCGAGACGTGCGTCATGCAACCCTGGGTTTACAAAGGCGCACAACCGGTGCGATCGTTCTCGGTCCACTACCGCCTCGCTCAAGATGAACCGGCGATGTTTCGCGGATTGATCACCCAGCTCAACGCCGGCGACGATCAACTCGGCTATCTGCCGCGTCCGCGCCTCAACCGGGTTCTCGAACTGCTGCGAAGCCTCAATCCACTTGCGACGACCGGCAAGACCCGCGAGCGCGTTCTTTCCGAGCTTGCAGATGGCACGGGCGATGGCGAGGAAGAGTCCGCCGATCCGACCTTCGACTTTTTCGGTCTTTTCCAGGCTACCTGGAAGCTGCAAGAGTACTACCAGACGAAAGCAGCGGCTGAGCGCGACCCTTACGACAAGCTCGCACCTTATGGTGCAGTGACGCTTTATCGCGCGATCACCGGGCAGGCGGCGATCACGCATGAAGAGAAGATCGGCCGGTATATCCAGCTGTCGGAAATGCGCGATGTTGTCGCGCGTCTGGACAAGACGACGAAGTTCAAATCGACTGAAACATTCCGCAGCGACATCGAGACCGAAATCAGCGTGCTTGGCGCCGAGATGACGCAGTTGCTCGGCGAGTCGCAATCGTTTCGATCGATGTTCGGCGAGGCGACCCCCGAACGCATCGAAGCATTCCTGAGCTGGTTCCATGAGGAGCTACAGCGGGAAGTGAGTCACCAGGCGGGAGGCAATCATGGTCGATAAGACGGACATCATTCAAGACGGGCTGACCGCTCAGGCCGTTCGTTCCTACATCGACTTCGACGGACATGACGCCACGCGCTCGACGCCAAGCGCGCAAGCCGTGCTTCAGAGCAAAGGGGTAGCCGCACTCTGGCATTTGCTGGAAACAAAATCCTTCGCGTATCTGGCTGATGAAGTCGGCATGGGCAAGACCCGGCAAGCAATGGGTGTCATCGCGACGCAATTCCTGCGCAATCCCGACTCACGCGTGGCGATTGTTTGTTCGAGCGCGACGCTGCAGCGTCAGTGGCAAAGCGAGTGGTCGGAATTTTTGCGAACCTGTTACCGGTTGCTCGATGACCGGTTGCTCGACACAGTCAATGCCCGTCAAGTCGAGGATCTGCATCTTCACCATAGCCTGCGCGATTTCGTCCGTTCGCTGAGTCTTGGCGATGCACGCATTCATTTGCTGCGCTATTCGTCGTTTAGTCGCCCGCTGACTTTCAAGGGCAAAGACGCGGCCTCGATACTGGACGAATACCGGTCGCTGGTCGGCGTGTCGTCACTGGCCGATCTCGAAGACGACGAACGCGCGCTGTGCACGACGCGCGGAACGTTGTCAGAGACGCAGAAGGGCGAGCTCACGCACGCATTGAGCGCGGCATACTGCAAGCGTATCGCGGCGCTGATGACGAATGGTTCGAGCCTTGACGCGCACGATGAGCCCATTCCCAATCACCCGCTTGATCTGGTCATTTTCGACGAAGCACAGTATCTGCGTCATACGACCAATTTCCAGAATCGGCATATCGCCGGCATTTTTCGCCGGAATGTCAAACGCTGGTTGTTCATGAGTGCGACTCCGCTGCACTCGAGAGCGAGTGACATTCGCAGTCTCGATACCTATCTTTGCCGCCAACCTGCGCACAAGATTGGCGAAAATCGCATTCTGGAGATTCCGCGTGATTGCGGAGACTGCCAGTATCAGACATCGTGCAGCCGCATGACCTGGCAATTGCGCGCGCAGCCCGAAGGCGTGAGAGATGTGGTGCCGCTGCTGCCGGACTTCATGGTCCGCCGGACACGCACTTATGCGGACAGGCACAACAGGCACTACGGAAAAATCCAGTACCGCAAGTACGAGCGCGTTCGCTATGCGGGGTCGAATGATCCGTTCCTCTCGCTCACGATGGCGCTCGTGCAGAAACGCCTCGTCGGTGTGCTCGCGGGAAAGGGAAACAGATTCCGTCTTGGCGAGTGCGCTTCGTTTGAATCGTTGTCGACTTCTGTCGGGCGTCTGCTGGGGCGCAAAAAGGCGCACGTTGCCGAACCGGCCGTCGAGCGTGAATACGAGGCTGTGCGCGACGCGAAGCAAGGCACGAAGGAGGAGCCGGGCGTATCGGTGGATCGCACCGCCATCGACGAACTCAATCGTAGCTTCGTCGACGCGATGAATGTGCCGGATGTGCGCCTTGGGACCACGCAGCACACGACCTCGCTGCCGCACGCGAAACTGAATCGTGCCGCTGATGCGTTGTTTGCACACAGCCTCGCGAACGGCAGTTATCAGAAGACACTCGTTTTCGTGCGCCGTATCGACACCGTCGAAGAAATCCGCGATCTGCTGAACGTGAAGTTCCAGCGACAGCTCGATCAGCGAATCGAGACATGGCGATGCATCCTGATGCAACCTGCCTTGGGTGCAAACGGCAAAACGCCATGGGTCAAGGATGCGTTCTGGGAAACGGGCGCAGCGGGCGCGATGGATGACGCCGACGAAGAGGTGATCGGAGCGGAGAGAAAGGCCGACGAAGAGGCGGAGCGTGAAAGCATGAAGGAGTCCGGCAGCGACGAACCTTCGGGCGCCGAATCGCACCGCACGGCCTATCGCGACGCGCTCGATCTTCCCTATTTCGAGGCGTTGAAACGGGCGGCAAAAGGCGGGCGTCACGGGATGCTGGTGTCGTTCGGCTCGCGTTTGCTCAGTACGAAGGACGCGTCGCGCAATCCGCTGCGAGGGTTCCTTCTGAAACGGCCAGAACCTTCTGAAGAACTCGTCAGCGAGGCGAACGAGAAGCACTGGAAGAACAATGCCGCACGTTGGCTGCGCTTTCTACAGATCGTTCTGGGTCGCGAGCGGGTCGACGAACTGTCCGCTGATCCGGCTCGCGGCTGGCTGTTCAACGGGGCCGCGGATCATCGGGACGATGCCTGGAAGCTGGCGGCATTGCAGCTCTGCGTGCTGCAATCGATCAGGCAGACCGATTTCCTCGTCGATCTGTTCATTCTCCATACGCACTTGAACCGCACGCCGGATGGCGCGACCGAGTTGCCCGAGAAGCTGATGTGGCTGCTCGAATGCGATCGGCAAAGCACGGAAGGTCACGGGCTATCCGCCTACATCGATAACTGGAAAGAAATGTTTCGTCGCTGGATCGAGCATTTCGATCTGATCGTCGACAAATGCCTGCGTAGCGGCGCAGCGGTCAGCTGGGAGGAGATTTACCGCGAGCGCGTGCATCTTGCGTTTCGCCAGATGTCGCCCGTGATTGGGCGTTCGAGCCGGCTGCGCAATCAGAACGCGGTGACGCAGTTCAAGTTTCCGACGCATCCGAACGTGCTGATCTGTACGGACGTGCTGAAAGAGGGCGTCGACATGCATCTCTTCTGCGACAACGTCGTGCACTATGGCGTCGCGTGGACCTCGGGCGATCTGGAACAGCGCATCGGGCGGATCGACCGGTTGGGCAGTCTGATTGGACGACGGATCGAGCGCTTTGAACGCATCGAAGGCGAATCGCTAACCGAACTGCCGCGTCTGGGTGTGGCTTTTCCGTATCTAGACGGGACGCTCGATCACTTCCAGGTCGAGCGCGTGATTCGCGCCAAGATTGTCAGCGATCTGCGCATGGACCTTGGCAAACGGAAGGATGAGATTGGCGAACTGGATCTCTCGACGTTCGACGATGACGAGTCGATTCAGGTTGCGGCGAAGGGCAATTCACCGCACACCGACGGGGTGTTCTTTCCTGTCTCAGCGCTGGCACTGGTTGCGGAAAATGCAGCGCCTGCCGCGATCACATTGCCCGACGGCATTCGCCGCAAGGGCAGCGACGAACGGGTGCCTGCGACGCAAACGGTCGATAGTGCGTCCGAAGCGGCGGCATATCTGCCGGCGTTCAACTGTCTCCGCGTGACGCGCATCGTGCCGACAGGACCGGGCGCGACCCGTCTGACGCGACGCATGCTGGACATGGCGGTGGGTGTACTCCGTCTATCCCGGTCCGCTCCGAAAGATGCGTCCATTGTCTGCACGGAGGAGATTCTTGTGCCGGGCGCCTGCTCAACCGGGCGCTCACTGAGCGTCGCGCTGGCTGAGGGCGATCAGACGTCGGTCGGGCATGTCGACCTGGAGGGCTTTGCGTTCGATCAACGAACCAATACTGTCAGCCGCGAGATGGACATGTCATACGCGTTTGCCTCACGGGAGCACCTGAGCGGCAAGGTGATTCTGGAGTCGATCGGCGACGACTTCCTGCTGCTGCGCACGGCGGTCTGCTCGTTGGCCGCGGCACTCGCGACGGCGGATGGACGCAACTTGCAGCGCTGGCTCGCGGCGAAGAACAGTGGGCGACGTTGGGGCTATCTGATGGCGGATGCCGACACGGTGTGGTTCGCGGTCGTAGTCAGTGCCGCATCGGGCGATGACGCGCCCCTTCTGACGCGGCTCTCGCAGGAGATGGGGCGAATCGCGCTCTACTACCGGTCCACGGTTAAGCATCCCGGCGAACATGCAGTACGCGAATATCGTGCCCGCACTGCATTTCCGGCGCTTGCTTCCGTTAGTCAAGCGTACGGCGGCGATGCGGATCTGCGCGTTTCACGCCTTCTAAAAACCCTTGCAGAAGGAAACATATCAAGCATGAAAAACGTTGATCTTCAGGCATGCGGCAACTTGCTTGCTGGTGTTCAGGGATGGTTTGGTGACGTTTTCGATGAAGTATTGGCTGCACTTTACGAAGGAGAGGAGGACAGTTCGGAGCGTCCCTTGCAGAAGATGCCGCTGGCCCTTCTGGATGGCGGGATCTTGCATCTGCGCGCGGCAGGCAAGGAACATTTTCGTATTCAGGCGTACTTGGATCTGAATGGTGCAATTTGCAGTGAGCACGTCATATCCGGCCCGAAAGTGGTCTGGGAGTTGGTAGCAAGCACGACCACGCGAGGCAAGAAGCCGGAGTTGCAACTCTCGACGTTCGAGCAGCTTCCGCACGCATTGCCGCAGGTGTGGGAAGGCGAGGCTGCAAATGGAGCGGCCGCGTTTGCGTCTACCGACGAGAAGTACCGCTTCGTGGTGCTCTATCACCATCCAGCAGCGTGGGAGACTGCACGTGCTGATCTGCTCGAAGCATGGAAAGCTGTGAAGAAGAAGATGCAGGAGCTGTCAACCTTTCAGCGTAAAGGTTGTCGGGACACGCTGATTCAGGCAGTCGAACCGGAGACGGTACCATAACGGCGGGTGACTGCGGCCTGGTGCCGCAGCCCTGCGCGTACCCCGGTCGAGCGCAAAAGACACCTGGCCGTTCCGCGTTGATCGTGAAGGTCCAGATTTCGACAGGGCATCATTTTGTCTATGGGACGACGCAGCGCGGCATGTCCCAGACCGAGCGAGAGTGCGCATATCTCAGAGCACCGCGGCGCGCATAGACTACTGCACCGGCGTATAAATGGAAGTCCGAAGGGCACTTGCGACCAGCCGTTCGCCTGGCAGCGCGCCGGACGCCTCAGAAGGCTCGCGAGTACCCGTGCGCTAGCAGTGAACGCTAACGTTTGCCGAAGCCCAACTGCGAATGTCGGCAAAGCGACTCATAGCAACCTGACGGAGCGCTACTTGAAGGTCAGGCACGGCCGATCAGCGGGCATAGCGGGCGGTGCGGGAAAGGGCGGGTGTGGCAGGTCGAGTGCGGCCGCTTGACATAAAAACCGCTGGTGTCGACGGCGATGCGTGTCTTGCCGGATCAAGCGCGCTTACGCACCGGCGCGACTGGCGATCACGCGGCGCGACGCGTGGCGATGTGACGGGCCGGTCGGCGCGAATCGCACCTTCACGCGATGCGGTTGGCTGGCGACGACCGGGTGGCTGTAATGCGAATGCGCCGAGGCGTGGTACAGCCAAGGTACGGCTACGGGGGTTTCATCGCCGTTCACCCAGTTGCGGATCGTGGCCAGATCAGCGGAGCGGGCACTGGATGAACGTGCGCCAAGCAGCGCAATGATCACCGGGCCTCTCGGCATCGCGACGTCGACCACGATGCAGCGACCCGCCTCGCGCGTGTATCCGGTTTTTGCGAGCTGAACGTCCCAATCCGTCCAGCGGACAACCGGATCCGTGTTGCGATAGAAACGGGTCCGGCTGCCAATTGTCTGTTCGTACGCTGTCAGCGTGGTAAATGAACTGATCATCGGATAGTGCGACGCTTCGATTGCCAGTTTGACAGCATCGCGAGCGGTCGAGACATTGTTCGGCGAAAGTCCCGTCGGATCCTCGAAATGCGTGTCGGACATGTTTAGCCTGTGCGCTTTCAGATTCATCTGCTCGATGAACGCCGATTGGCCCCCGGGGAACGAGCGTGACAGGGCGGACGCCGCACGGTTTTCGGACGACATCAGCGCAAGCCGAAGCATCGCCTCGCGTTCGAGCGACGTACCGACAGGTATCCGGGAACCCGAGTGCTTGATCCGGTCGATGTCAGCCTCGTCAATGGTCAGGGTATCTCCCATCTCCTGTGCCTTGTCGAGTACGACCATCGCGGTCATCAGTTTGGTCAGCGACGCGATGGGTCGGAGATCGTCAGCATTCTTTTCCAGTAAGACTTCGCCACGCGTGACGTCGTACACGATCACGCTAGGGGAGTGGAGCGACGGGGTGCCAGCACGCGCGCATAGAGACGTGGCCGCAAGCAGCAGTGCGCAGATCAATTTCTTCATGTCATTCTCACTTCGGAACTGCGAACCGCAATTCGGAGGCAGGGCCACTCCATGCGCAAGATCGTCTTCCTACAATATAAATGTAGTCGCTTGAATCAGGATCGGGTGTGGGAAGGCGAACAGAATTTTTAGGGCCGTCGGACGCGATTCTCCGAAGCCCGCAGCGATGGTCAGAAGAGGGAAGGCAGTTCAGCGGGAGCGATGTCGGGCGGCGCTTTTCTGAGCCGCTGCGCGGGGAGGCACTCTTCCGTGTGCTCAGGTCGATAAAAGGTGAGGATTTCCAGGAGTCGCGCCGGCTCTAACCTCGAGATCGGGGCGAGTCGGGATGCTCGCGATGCGATATATCGAACAGCCTTTCCATCATTGCTTTTTCCCGCGGCCTGGAAGGCAACAGGGACCGCGCTATCGAATCCACCTGTCGCAGCCGGCGTCCGCCCAGCACAAGAAGGTGAACTTGTCAGTCAGTGTGCTGCCGCGCGAGTGGACTCCCGGCGAAAGGGTCGTCGCGCCAGTCGATCGTCTTTCGCTGGCAATCCTGCATCGGTGACGCCGATAGCGTCTCAAAATGCTCGAGTCTTTGTCCTGCGCTAATCGCCTGCTTCAACCACTGGGGCATTTCCCCGTCGCCTGTCCAGGTATCCCCCGTCGCATTTTGATACCGGGCTGGTTTCTGCGTTACCTGATCGCCCGCTATTGCTGAAGCTGTCGGCGCTTTCCAGCAGAAGATTAAAGCAGCAGTTATCTCGTCAGGCCGCGTATTTAAGGTCGCGGTTCGGCGCCGGGGCTGAGTGAGGCCGGGTGCGAGCGATCCGGCTATATCGGCTTTCGTATCGTCGCGATCGTCGTCGCTCATCCCTTAGTCGTGCCTTAACCAAAAGCCGACGAAGCATCCGAATTGTTCGTTCGGCGTCTGAGCCTCTCTCAATTGTAGCGTGCCACTATCGACGTGCGTCTTACTTGCTGGCATAGTTCGGCCACTACTACATACAGAAAGAGGAAAGAATGGCTACGCTCGAAAACGTGCAGGCGAAAATCGCCAGGTTGCAGGCCCAGGCCACAGCGCTTGCCGCGAAGCAGTCGTCCAGCGTCATCGCAAAGATTCGTGACCTCATGGAAAAGCATGGCTTGACCATTGCCGACATCGAAGCACATACCGGCGGTAAAAAGCGTGGCCGCAAGCCAGGCGCCAACACGGTTGCCAGGCCAGCAGCATTGGCAAAGTACCGTCATCCGAAGACGGGGGCCACCTGGACGGGGCACGGCCGCGCGCCGGCCTGGATCGCGAGCGCACGTGACCGGACGAAGTTCCTGATCGACGGCAGCGCTGCACAACCGGCCATTGCTGCAAAGAAACCAGCAATGGCGGGCAACTATGTGAAGGGCCCCCAGGCGCCGAAATACCGCGACCCAAGGAGTGGGGCGACATGGAGTGGCCGCGGCCCGGCACCGGCATGGTTGGCTGGCGCCAAAGATCGTTCGAAGTTTCTGATTGTCGCCGCGGCAGAGGGCGCCTCGGGCTCGAAGGCCGTTTCGCCCAGTAAGGCAACCGCGAAGAAAGCCGCGACGAAAAAGGTGACGGGAAAAACGGTCGCCGCGAAGAAAGTCAAGGCAGTACCAACCCCGGCACCGGCGAAGAAGGCAGCCGTCAGGAAAACTGCGGCGAAAGAAGCGGTGGCGAGGAAGGCACCTGCGAAGCGGGCGCCGCAGAACCCGGTAGCAGCTGCACCAGCCAGCGATAGCGCCTCGGCGCCCGTCGCCGCCTGATTGACGCGGCCTGATTGTCGGTGGGGTGACTGGCCATGAGCAGGACTTGTCCGTCCTGCTCGAACCGGCGCACCGTAATGCCACACAATGCACGGACTCCTGACACGCCGAACCAAAAAATTTGACCCGCGCAAGGCGGGGCGGGGCACCTGTCAGGACGATGCGCGCGCCGTTTAGACTGGCTTGATATTGGCGGCCTGCTTGCCCTTTGGACCCATCTTCACGTCGAAGCTTACTTTCTGATTTTCCTGCAATGACTTGAAGCCTTCCGTCTTGATTTCGGAGAAGTGGGCAAACAGGTCTTCGCCGCCTTCGTCCGGCGTGATGAAACCGAAGCCCTTCGCATCATTAAACCATTTCACTGTACCAGTTGCCATTTTTGAACCTGTAGACGTTGAAAGTCGCATTCGCGACGGCAGTACCGCAGAGCGACCGCCCGCGACAGAAGAATTTGTACCACGCCGGAATGATACCTGCCAATCGGCACGTCCACGGACGGCACCTGGTCCACTTTTCCTTGGTCCGGATCGGGTTCAGGGCCGACAGTGGCTGCGTCGCTGTTGCGCAATCCTGAGGCACCGTGATAACGGTTCCCTGTCGCCGCGGAGACTGATTCGATTGGAGCACGGCAGCCGGTTCTGAAGCGTCGCAGACCATCGACACGCCACAGATTCTCTCCGGGCGATATGCAAAGGTCGGACTTCGGCCGCGCCTGGGCACAGTCCGTTAGCCGGCGATGGTTTTGTGCAGACACGGCCTGGCAGTGAAGCAGAGACAATCATGTCCAGTCGGCCTGCGCGACGTTGGAAGGCGGACAGGGACTGCTTTAGCGCAGCGCTTGCAAACGGCGTTGGCAGCGCACGTCATCTCCACCGCGTCGATAGCTCTGCATGGCCTTCGCGCGGTCTGGGATCACGTTGTTGTCATCTGCTCCCCACACCCCTCCCAGAAAAGTCCGAGATTGTGCGCCGAGGCCTTGTGCCGCCGGTCAACGGCTTGCTCGTAGAGCAAGCGCGCGCGGCTCACGTCTAGCTGTATGCCTCGTCCGAGCCGCGCGCTATCGGCAAGCGCGGCGGCCGCCATGCCGCGCAAACGACCTTCCGCGGTTTCATCGTTCATTACGTCCCCAAGAATCGCGTTACCTCTCTCGAGGTCTGCCTCACCGCCTGTTGGCGTAACCAGGGAAATGGCCATTGCGACTCGCCAGGCTGGATGGCGATTCACGCCAATGCGCTCCAGTAACCGGCGGCCCAGACAGGGCGCATCGTTTAACGTGCTCGTGAGAAGTGCATTGGCGATTGCGGCGAGCTGGATGCGAACGGGGAACGCGGCGGCATCAAGGAGAGTGTTCGGTGGACAGAGAGCTATGAGCGCGTCGCCGAACAGGCGGCGACGTTGCCAGCGACCCGCCTGGTCTATGTGGCGGATCGGGAAGGCGACATCGTTGCGCTGATGGAGCGCGCTCATGAGCTCGGCCATCCTGCTGACTGGTTAATACGTTGTCAGCACAACCGCAGCCTTGGGGCTGGGGCCAAGTTGTGGGATATGGTAGACGCCAGTCAGGTGCTGGGGGAGATCGCCTTCATCCTGCCGGGACGAGCTGGTCAGAAGGCGCGGGAGGTCAGGCAGGAGTTACGTGCCCAACGCGTGAAGCTACCGGGTCAGAAAGGACTGGCTATCACCTGCATTGTGGCCCAGGAGGTCGGTGCTCCGGCTGGCGTTACGCCTGTCGTGTGGCGACTGCTGACCAACCGGGAAGCGCAAGATCTTGATGCCGTGATCGAACTGATCGATTGGTATCGAGCCCGGTGGGAGATAGAAATGTTTTTCAATGTCCTGAAGAACGGATGCAAGGTAGAAGCCCTGCAGTTATCCCATATAGACCATTTCATTACACACAACTCATTCGTCAAGTTCTCGTGCGTACCTGAGTCCGGCGGCGAAATCCATCACGCGCTGCAGACCTTGCCAGATGGTCTTGACTCCGGGTTCGCCATCGCCTTTGCGCGCCAGGAAGCCACCCAGCATGGCGACCAGACGCACGGCCTCATTCAGTCGCGGTGACGTCTTGGGTGGTTTCTTTTTGTTCAGAATGTATGCCGCGCGCCATTCATCGCGCTCGAACAGCAGTTGCGCGTCAAGGTCCGGGCAGGTTCGACCCAGTCGCATCAGCCGGGCGATACGCCACGCGACCACCATGTACAGCGCCAGGGCGCGCTCAAGCCGCGCCTTCGATGTGAGCTGCAACGCCTCGACCCGACAGCCGTTCTTGAGTACGTGAAAGAATAGTTCCACCTCCCAGCGCGCCCGGTACCAGTCAATCAGCTGCGCCGCCGCATCAAGGTCGTTCGCATCGCGGTTACTCAGCAGCCGCCATTCGAGCGGCTTGACGCCTGCCGGCGGGTCGAGTTCCCGGGCGACGATACACGTGACGTTCACCACGTCGCCTGCAGCATCAGGCAGCGCGACACGCTGCGCCCACACCTGCTGGCGGACCGTACGCGCCGGCTGAGCCTGACGGGCCGCCAGCGTAAAGTGAATTGTGCCCAAGGGCTTGGCCGCCGTAACCTTGTTCCACAGTTTGCCGCCTTCGGGCAGGGTGCGATTGTGTTGCGAGCGCAGCAGCCAGTCGGCCGGGTTGTCCAACTCGCGTGCCTTGAGCATCAACGCCATGATGTCCGACTCCCGGTCAGCCACATAGACGAGCCGCGTGGCAGGCAGTGCCGCAGCCTGTTCGGCAACCCGCTCATATCCTTCGACCCAGCGAATGCTTTCCTTGAGGCCCGCACGCACACCATCCGCGCCTTTGGGTTCGCGTGCCCACATGAAGGCGTCAAGCACGCCCAGCGGCTCGCGCGATGGCGTGACCGCGTAAGTCGGGTGCAGATACATCCCGCGCTGGGCCTCATACGACAGCGGCCCCAGACCCGTAATCGTCTGGCCGTTAAAGTCCAGCTCCGTTGTGTCCTGGATGCATAGCACCACTTCGCAAGCTCGCATCCGCTCGACCGAGCTTTGCCAGTGGGGCGCCAGAATATCGCGCCAGTCCAGTTCATCCTGGGCCAGAAACCGGTACGCCCCGGCCGTCTCCGCCCAGCCGCCGCATGCGTTAGGTATGCTTGCCGTCGGCTTCTGCGCGAGCCGCTCCGCCAGCAGCACGGCGCGCGCGTTCAGACGCTGATCACCCAGGTCGATGTCCTTGAATTCTGCCGCTGCCCAGCTCGCTGCCTCTTGCTTCATGCGCCGCCCAAAATGCGACAGTAAACGACACTCCGAAGCAGTTTACAACCCACCCCGCTATGTCATTGACCGTAAACGACTTTCTCGGCGCCTACAGACTTATGTGTAATGGGATGCATATAGACCGCGTGGAGCGAGCTCTGGTGTTGTACATGGTCGTGGCATGGCGGATTGCCCGGCTGATGCGTCTGGGCAGAACCTGCCCTGACCTGCACGCGTCACTATTCTTCGACGCCGATGAGATACGTGGCGCGTATCTACTCGCGAAGAAGGCTCACCCAAAGAAACCAGCCACGCTCAATCAGGTGATTCGCCTGATCGCTTCACTGGGCGGTTTCCTCGGCCGCAAGAGCGATGGCGAACCCGGCGCCAAAACCATCTGGATCGGCTTGCAGCGAACCATGGATGCCGCGTTCATGATTCAGGCCCTCCGGGCGGAGAGCGCATGACTTCCGTATAACCGCATGGGTATAGGGTGCGCTGTTACTCGCGTATCGCTGCATCCCCACTAGCGGTTTATCGGCATTCGGGTCTGCCTCACAGAGCGATGAGACTATATAAAGTAATGACTTGTTGTAGATCGGTGGCACTTCCCAATAGGAGCCTTCGGTCTTGCTGTCGAGCCCGAAGACACGCAGCTTGCTCACACGCCGGTAGAGTGCTGGCAATCCGGCATTCATCCGTTCGAATGTGATCGCCGCTGCGAGCAGGACCACTTCCATCTGCAGGGTGGAGGATGCCGCAAGTTGTGCGTCGAGCGCCTCTATGAATCTCTGCACGTAGATCGCTCCGGCACTGTGGCCAATGAGCGTGACGCGAAGCGTCGGGTTTTCCTGCCATGCTTCGCAGAGATGGTTCAGGAATGTGGTACCACCAGCCGTGGCGTCATTCGAGAAAGAGTTTTCAATAAATCGCTTCATCTCCTCCAGATTGGTGCGCCAAGCTCATCCGCAACTCCCGCAGCTATCAAGAGCTCTTCGACGACTGTCGTATATACGCCGTGACCGTGTCCTGAATTCAGCCGTCGGATAATTCTTGCAAGAGGATTTTGGAGCCCGCGAAGACGCTTCACGGGAAATAGTGGCCGCTTGCGCGGAACTGATTTCCCCGCCGCCGTCAACCATTGTGCGAATTGATCCAGTTCGCTACTTGAGCAGGCGAGTTGCGCGCGAGTGCGCTTGTCCCATGCCATATCAAAAGGCTTTGAAAATGCAGCCAACTCCTTCAGGGTCATCGCCGGCGGTTTGCGGACTTTCGTCGAAGGCCGACGACTCATGAGTGATCGATCAGTGTCGAGCGCAACGGTGAGCTTCCGAGCTACGGCTCTTACTGTGAGATTAACGGCGCTCACGAAGCCAGGATCGTCGCTGTAGTGCTCGAGTTTCGCTGCCACCGTGGTAATGAGATCGGAATGCCAGATGAAGAAGAAGGGATATGCGCCGCCGCTCGTGTAGTTTCGGAGCAACTCATCGGCAGTCTTGAGGCCGTCGGCTTCCGATACCAGACCGCCGTGGAAAAATACGCACAGGTGCTGGGATGGGCCGTGTTCTTTGAGATTTGCGAAGGCTCTGCGGATATCCGCGGCTGTCGTCTTTTCGAACTTGCCTTCTTTCAAATCGATGTCGTGAAGCGAATCAATCGATATTGCGGGATTCTTCATTTCGTTTCTCCGCATTGACTCAAGACGCTCAGGTGACGAATCCGGGTAGCGAGGTAGTTTTCGTATCTTTCGCGCGCGGATATTTCCGGGAGCTATTGGACGCCTGGCAACATTATGGCGCTTGGTTAGTTGTGGAATAGACGATTTCACAGGTATAGATACACACGTATTTATACCTCTAACTATGGCACAATCCGATGAAAGGGAGGCTGCACCCGCGGGTTACGCGCCAGCGTGACCCGCCCACCCGGGACGGTCCGGCCTCAACGCAACGTCACCTGGGAGAGTTCGCTTCACGATGGCTGATGCATTTGAACTGGTCGCGCTGGCATTGCCTGGCGACACCGCCCCCGAGTCGCTGCCCGCGACTGTCCGGCAGTTCGTCGCCGATTGCTGGCCCGGCATGAGCCGCGGCCAGCTCGTCGCTCGCGCGCGGCGCCACGCGCTGCGGCCATCGTTGCGCGCCGTGCGTTTGTGTGGCGCGAGCGCGCCGGGCGAGGTTGGCCTGTTTGCCCTGACGCTGACCGCGGGCGCGCAGGTCGTGTCGCTGATCGCCCATCTGCGCCGGGTGGCGCAGCGCCGCGCGTCGGCGCGCAGTCGCAAGGCGGCCAACGCGGCGCGGCCGCCCGCGCGCGATCCGCGCCAGGCGTCGCTGTTCTAGGAGGCGAACATGGGGCGTCCGCGCATCGAGTGGAATGACGCACAGCTGCGCGCGATCATGGGCGCGCTTGCCGCGCTCGACCGGGATTTCCCGCTGGACAATGCGCGTTTTCTGGACGGGCTGGTCGCCGCGGTGCGTGCGATCACGGGCCGCGTGTATGGCGCGATAACCTACGGCCGGCTGCTGCGGGATGTCGCACCGCAGTCGGGCGTTACCCGGCGGCCGAGCACGCCAACCATCCAGGCGGCGGTGCTGCGCGCACAGGCCCTCGAGCACGGCGCGGTCGAGGCAGCGGCTGAAGCAACGGCGCTGGTTCCGGTTGCGTCACGTTTCGCGTCGATGGGTGGAAGCACGATGCGCCCTGCGGCAGCACAGGGCGGGGCAGGCGAAGGCGCCAGCTATCCCGTTGCCCTCGGCGCCGATGCACTGCGCGGGGCGCTGGCGCCGCTGGTGCGCGAGCTGCTGCGCGAGAGCATTGCGCCTGTGCATGCGCTGCTCGTCCAACCGGGGAAGTCCGCTGTTGCTGGCGACGGGGACGGGCGCCAGCTGCAGCTGACGACGGCGGCGCTCGAGGATGCTTATGCGCGGATCCGCCAGCTGGAAAAGGAAATGGGGGAGCTACGCCGCGAACTCGGCGCCGCGCAGGCCGCGCGCGATCTCGCGGGTAAACACGTCAATGCCATGCTCGCGGACCTGCGCGAGGCGATCGCGGCGTCGGGTCGGGATGCGGAGTCGCTCGCCCGGGCGGCCGGGCAGCTCACCAGGACCGAGCGACTCCTCAAGACGCAGAACGACGCCTTACGGCTGCAGGTGTCTGCCGAAGCGGAAGCGCTGCGCGCGCAGAACCGGCAGTTGCGCGAGCGGATCGACCACCTCATTGTCGACAACGACCAGTACCGGCGCGCGATCGCCAGTCGTGGGGCGGAGCGTAGCTGATGTCCCAGCCATTCGTTGTTGCCGAACGGTTCGCGGGAACGCTGTCGCGCGACGTGTTGCGGGAAGCAGACTGCGTGAAGGACGTGCTTCCGGCGAGGCAAGCGCTTCCGCGGTGGCGCGAAACAAGGGGCGGTCTGGCCGCGCTGTGCTTAGAACCCGACCCCGACGCCGACGCCCACCCCACCGCCGAGGCTGCCGCCTCCCACACCCACGCCGATGCTGGGGCCCGGCGCGTAATAGCCTGGGCCGTACGCTGGATCGCTGTAACCGTACGGCGGAGCAGCCACGCATCCCGTGACGGCAGTTGCTAGTGCCAGGATGCCGAAAAGTCTGAGCATGATCGTCTCCCGGGCGCAAATTGCGTCAGTCGGGCTTCCAGCGTACACCTCAAGAACGCGGTGTGCCGCATGGCGCTCGGGCGCCCTCGCAAGCAAAAGCGCGTCCGGCTGGGGCGATCGGCCAATTTTTTCCGTCCGAGAGGACGGCTGGCGAACGAGAGGCAATCGGCGTTAATGGAGTCGGGATTGTGCACGCCCGAACCCTCGGGGGCGCGGATGCTGCGCTGTCACCCACGCGCGACGTGCTCGCAGGGTTGCCCGTGCGGAATGTGAGCGCAAAAAGAAAGGACAAAAAATGACCCTGGGATTTCCCCGAAGAAGGCCCCGCCTTTCCGACCGAACTTATCGACCGCATGATCGAGGGCCATGTTGTGTTCCTTTGCGGCGCTGGCGTCAGCGCGCCGCAAATGCCGACGTTCGGAAGGCTGGTCGATTGTGTGTATAAAAGAATCGGTGTTGAACGAACGGCAGCCGAAGCGCTTGCGATAAATAACTGGCGATACGAGGAGGCACTGGGCGCCGTCTCGCGTCGGCTGGCCAATCCTGCATGGATCTTTAGTGAAGTCACCAGTATTCTCACCCGGGATACCGTCGATCTAGGCCATCACAAGACGCTGCTACGGCTGTCGCGCGCTCGCGATAACCGGTTACTGCTTGTCACCACCAACTTCGAGTGTCTATTCGAACGTGCGGTCGACGAGAATGAGGGCCGTGGGCGAGGAAAGGCCTTAAGCCTAGCAGGACAGGCGTTACCACCCCCTGGCTCCGAAGCGTGTCATGGCATCATCCATCTGCATGGCCGGACCCACGATGCGACGGCCGGGTTAGATGCAACACCGCTAGTGCTGACAAGCGCTGAATATGGTGACGCCTATATGCGGTCAGGCTGGGCCTCGCGATTCCTCTTCGATCTCGTGCGGTGCGAGACGCTTGTCCTGGTCGGATACAGTGCGAACGACGCCCCCGTCCGCTATTTTCTGAATCTGCTAGAGGGCGACCGGGATCGCTTCGAGGATCTGCGGACTGTCTACGCGCTCGATTCACATGACACCGACGCCATCGAGACCGAAGCGCGCTGGGCAACGATTGCGGTTACGCCGCTACCGTACCGTAAAGGCAGGCGTCGGGGCGTCGCTGCCGCCCCCACCGCCGCACGCCACCAGCACATAGCTGCTTGCCGCCTCCGTCAGGCACTCCACCGAAAGCGACATACGCTTCGGCAAGCGGAGTGGCCGCAGTGCAAGTAACGACAGTCGCTAAACTACTTTTGTCTGCTGGTCGCATCGACCGATACCCGACGACTCGACAATTTGCCAGGCAAACAAGCCCGGCACGAAAATCAGCAGATCGCGAATCCGTCGCGCGCCCGCGAGCGCGAGGCAGGTTGAATGGTCGAGACCGAGCGCGCTGCCAATCAGAATGAAGCCGCCCTCCTGAACCCCCAGGCCACCGGGCACAAAAAAGGCTGCACTACTGACCGCCTGAATCAGCGACTCGATCACGACCGCCTCGGCGAAGCTCACCTGCACACCGAGAAAGTAAAGCGCGAACCAGATCTCCAGCGCGGTCAGCACGCACTGCAGCGGTTGCCAGAAAAACAGATAGCGTAGCACCACGCCACGCCGGCGCCAGATCAGTTTGATCGACTGATCGATCTGTGCGGATTGACCAACGAGAGAGGCCAGCTTGCCGCTGGTCGCATGGTTGAGCATGCGGGTGAGGCGTTCAAACGGGCTAGCGTGCTGTACCAGCGAAAACAACACGAGCAGCGGTGTGAGCGCGACGATGCCCCATGCCAGACCGGCGGCGAGGCGCAGCGTGCCGGACGCCGCATGGGCGAACAGGAAGCCAATGCCGACCATCGTGAACATTAACTGGCTGATCAGCGTGAGCTGCATATCGACGACGAGACTCGCCGCTGCGGTCGAGCCGCGCAAGCCGCGCCGCCGCATCATGCGGAACGACACCACCTCACCGCCGATGCGCGCGACCGGCAGCATGCTGTTGACCGATTCGCGGATCCAGACGAGCTGCAGCATCCCCGTGAGGCCTGGCCGGTTCGCGCCGCGTATCAAGCTTTGCCAGTCGCGCGCGTTGGCGAGCATCGGCAGGACATGGGCCAGCCCCGCCAGCACCAGTCCGGCGCCTGCGGCACGCATTAGTCCGAGCACGGTACGCGGGTTGTCGTGTACGACCAGCCAGAGCGACGCAATCAACCCGGCCAGCGCGGCGATACGACCCAGATGCTTCATCATGCCGCCACCGTCGTCCACTGCTCGTCCCGCGTCGCGGCCGTGGTGAAAACGCTGTGCTGTAGCAGGCCCGCTGCTGCGAACCCGCGCAACCTTCCACGTAAATCTGCATTACCAGGGTGGCCTTGTGGATCCACTCCGTGAAGCTGCAACACATTCCTGGCCAGATCCGGTCCAACAGTTGCCATATTCATAAAGAAGGCTCCTTTGCCGTGGACGTCACGACCTGTCGACTTTGAGATGAATCTCTTGCCGCTCAGCGGTCGCTCACTACATCAAAACCATCAGTGACACGCCTCCCAGTTCCGAATTGGTCCGCTGATGTTCGGGACACGTGCCAGATTATGTTGGCTGTCGTCCCGGCTTTACCTGTTCGTCACGTACCGGATGTAGCATGCCGTTTCCGTCGACGCGGAAAGTAAAGCCGCGCCAGGTGACCTGCGTCGAAATGTGGCTCGCGACGAAAACAAGAAACAATGCAATGTCCCATAGTGGCAACAACCAAAGCCCCCGATGGACGTGGCTCAACGCCTGGTCCGCCCGGAACTTTAACCATACGCGCGTCAGGAGCGCGAGCGCAGCAAGTGACCATGACCAGGTTGCCGCGCCCGACATTACGACGGCCAGGATGGCAAACGCGAACGGATGCATCAGCGCAGAGCCGAAATGGCCTGCCGGGTCGATGGAGCGGATCGTGCGGCTCCAGCGCAATTCGTGCGAGATCAGTCTCCTGGCACTCGTTTCTACGCAGGCATGGGAAATGGAGAACGGTGGAATCGCAACGCTCTCACCGGTCATACGCACCGCCTGGCCAATCGCGTGGTCCTCGGCAAGGTGATGGGCAAACTGCTCGAAACCGCCGATCTTTTCCAGCGTAGCGCGCCGCATTGCAATCGTCGGTCCCATACAGGGTTTTGCCAGACCTAGTGTCAAGCCGGTTACTACGCCGGGAAAAAAATGATAGTTGATCGCATTGGCAGCCAGATGCGGCCACAGTCCGGGGGCTGGTTTCCCGCGATAGATACACGTTACGAGGCCCACGCCCGGTTTTTGCAATTCGCCGACGATGGTGCGCAAATAGTCCGTGCTCACACTCACATCGCTGTCTGCAAAGACCAACACATCATGCGACGCCTGCGGCAGCATGTTCACGATGTTGCTGATCTTCCTGTTCGGTCCGTACAGGCGAGCATCCGCGACCACGGTGATCTGCGCCAGAGGGTAGAGCGAGCGCAACGCGTCAACCGATTTCAGCGCTGGGTCTGCCGCATCATGCACGCCGAACAGATACTGCACTTCCCCTGGGTAATCCTGCTGGCAGAAGCTCGACAGGTTGCTGAGCAGATCCCGCTCGTCACCGTGCAGCGGCTTGACGACCGTGACAGGCGGATAGCTGAAGGCCTCGGAAGTCGGCCTCGCGAAGAATCGCGCGATCAATGCGCTGGCCAGAAGCGTGTAAACGATGCCGAGTGCGGCGGCCGTTCCGCACACCGCCGCCAACCAGACGCGAAGCATATGCACTGCGCGCAGAGGTCCTTGCAGATCGATGAGTCCGATCACGAGAAGCAGGAGAGTCGGGCAGACAAGCCACGCCAAACGCTTCATGCGTCTCCCCTCTGCGCTGCACGGCAGGAGCGGCGCACGGCCCTCATGCTTCGTGTGCGCGCAGGAAACGGAAGAACTCCACGCCTTCGCGCAGCCGCCGCTTCATCATATCCCAGCTCGTCAGCATCTCGCGCACGATCTCCCAGATCTTCGACGGACGGAAATAGAAGCGCTTGTAGAAGCTCTCGACGTGGTGATAAATCTCCGCACGCGAGAGGTGCGGATAACCGATCGCCGCCAGTTGCACGCCTTCCTTGCTGACGAGATTGATCACCTTGTTCTCCTCGAGCCAGCCGTTTTCCACCGCCTGGTTATAGAGCGTGGTGCCCGGATACGGCGCGGCGAGCGACACCTGGATCGTATGCGGGTTGATCTCTTTCGCATACTCGATCGTCTTCTGGATCGTGTCCTGCGTCTCGCCGGGCAGGCCAAGAATGAAGGTGCCGTGTATCTTGATACCGAGCTTGTGGCAGTCTTCGCTGAAACGGCGCGCGATGTCGGTGCGCAGGCCCTTCTTGATGTTCAGCAGGATCTGGTCGTCGCCGGATTCGTAGCCTACCAGCAGCAAACGCAGGCCGTTTTCCTTCATGATCTTCAGCGTCGCGTACGGCACGTTCGCCTTTGCGTTGCACGACCAGGTCACACCCAGCCTGCCGAGGCCGCGGGCGATTTCCTCGACGCGCGGCTTGAAGTCGGTGAAGGTGTCGTCGTCGAACATGATCTCCCTGACTTCAGGCATGTTGTCGCGAATCCACTTCACTTCTTCCAGCACGTTTTCGACCGAGCGCGTGCGGTAGCGATGGCCACCAACCGTTTGCGGCCACAGGCAGAACGTGCATTTCGAGCGGCAGCCGCGGCCCGTGTAAATCGACACATACGGGTGCTTCAGATAGCCGATGAAGTAGTTGTCGATCTTCAGGTCGCGCTTGTAGACCGGTGTGACGAACGGCAGCTCGTCCATGTTCTCCAGGATCGGGCGTGCCTCATTGTGCTCGATCGAGCCATCGGCCGCGCGATAGCTGAGGCCCTTGATCTGCGCGAACGGCAGCCCTTCGGCGATTTCCTTGCAGGTGAAGTCGAATTCTTCACGGCAGACGAAGTTGATCGCCTCGCTGGCGGTCAGCGAATTGTGCGGATCGACCGCGACCTTCGCACCGACCATGCCGATCAGCACGGAAGGCTTGCGCTTCTTCAAGTCTTCGGCGAACAGTGCGTCGGTGGGAAAGGACGGCGTGCTGGTGTGGATGATCACCAGATCGTATTGCTGCGCGATCTCGAGTGATACGTCGACGGACAGGCCGTCGGCAGGGGCGTCGAGTACACGGCTATCGGGGATGAGTGCGGCGGGCTGCGCGAGCCACGTCGGATACCAGAACGAGCGGATCTCTCGCTTGGCCTGATAGCGCGAACCCGCACCACCATCAAACCCGTCGTACGACGGCGCCTGCAAGAACAGGGTTTTCATGAGTGCTCCAGGAGCGTGAAGCCAGACAGGCGCAGAGTAGAATCCACGGCGCCGGAAATGTGACGATCAGAAAGGCGAAGCCCCACGGATTCAACGAACGTATGGTTCGCAGCCAGCGGGTTTCGCGTTGCCCAATCGTAATGAAGGTCGGATAAAAAAGGGGCTTTCGACATCTCGGAGGTTTATATCAGGCAGAGATTTCAATCGCATTTCATTTGCACCGCTGATCCTGACATAGATTGTTCACCAATTCGTAATAAAATATGGTGACTGTTCCGACAGCAAATGTTCCCGGCGCTGGGACTCAGGATTGGGGTGATCGCACTTCTCGTGTAGAAAACGGCCGTCACGGGACGTGGGCCCCTAGGATACAGAGACACCTAGCAGATGTCCGACACCGAAGGTGAAAGCAGCGGCCGCAAGACCGATGATGACCTGGCGAATCGCCGAGAAGCTTGCGCTACGGCCATTGAAAAGCGACGTGAAAACGCCGATCGCAGCCAGCGCAAGGATGCTAAGCGCGATGCACTGTGTGATAGCTGGGAAACCGGATGTCCACAGGAACGGCATGGCAGGAAAAATGGCACCCGTGGCAAACAGGAAAAACGAAACGGCAGCTGCCGACCACGGATTCCCACCAAGCTCCGCGGGATCCAGGCCAAGTTCCTCGCGGGTGAGCACGTCGAGTGCCTTGTCTGTCGCGCATGAGTTGCGAAGCGACCCGTTTCGCCTCATCGCTGTCGAGTCCTCTCGCATAAATATTGCCAATGCTGGTTAAGAAGCTGTTTGTTGCAGAATGCTGTATGGGCGGTTCAGGCAATTCGGGCGCTTGCGGACAGAATTGCGGGTATCGATCATGAACTCATGCTTTAACGCATGAGACTGGTTTACGATCTTGAACTCCACCGGGGCCGCCTGAACCTGCGCCGGCTGTGTCATGCCATATGTTCGAGCACATATTGGTTGCTTTGATATCCCCTGCTGGTCAGCTCTATTGCGGATGTCCTTTCCGAATCACGCAGCAGCAGCAGCGATCGTAGGTGAGGTAAGTTTTCCATCTTGCCGTGGTCTGGCTCTGACTCAACAATACCGTATGACCCGAAGACAGCGCAGATCGCTGCGCGGGTTTTATCGTCAGCGACATTTTCCCATCGTGACCGTCAGAAAGCCTAACCGTAACTGGAGCAGGCCCGCCCGCGATAGCAATTGTTGGTGCAAGGCCCGAGACTAGCGATAGAGACGCAAAGGTTCTACAACGCATTCAAAAAACCATCGTTCGCCCTTCCTGAAGGATGTCATGGGCTAAACGCGGAAGCTCCGGTTGCCCGAATCAACATCAGAGGAATCTCTCCTCCGGCGTTCGCACGTAGATGAATGGCAGTTCTTGAATACCATTTCATGAGGATAATGCGTATGTCTTAAGGGAAGAAGAGAAACTGAACGGGTTGCGGGGCGTTGAGGATCTCGATCCGCGGGAGACAGTGGCGTCGCCCGCTTCACCCTCAAACAGGGACACTACATTGTGTTTTGCAATGGACCCGGACTTTTCAAGCATGTCATCCGGGAAGTAGCCCGACATGACGCACAACAGCCGTCGAGATGGCGCGTCGGCAGATAGCGCCGTCCGCCACTGGCCGGCAGTGCGTCACGCGAAGCGTGCACGAAGTCTGGGATGTTGTTGCACCCGTTAAGTTAAGCGCATCTTAAGCTTCCCGGCCTGATACTGGAAAAGTCGCTGCCAACAGATGTCCTGCCTGAGATAGCCAATACACTAAGACGATCAACTATCAGCGGTATGCTTTGCGGAGGAAGCGTGAAGTCCGTACGGTCACAGCTACTAGCCGGGTTGCTTGTTGGACTGGGGGTGGTGAGCATCGTCGCGGGATATGGGATTTTCCGTAGCGCGTTGGAAGAAGCGAACGAACTGTTTGACTACGAACTTCGCTCCGTCGCCGTGTCGTTGCCGCAGTCACTATCTTATGCGAGCATCGCGAACGCGGAACCCCACGATATTGACCGGATTGGGGATGACCGTGTTGCAATTCAGGTATGGGATGGTGACGGCAAACTGGCTTACTACTCGCATTTGGGCTCACCACTTCCGCGCCGAGGAACTGGTTTCCATGATATCGAAGTGGCAGAGCGTCACTTCCGGGTTTTTGGTGTCGAACAGGCTTCGCGGTTTGTTCAGGTGGGACAACCAGTTTCGGTGCGCGATGAGCTCGCGTCGCAGGTGGCGTCCAGAACGCTCTGGCCGTTACTTGGAATAGTCCCACTCGAGATCGCTCTGGTATTGCTCGTAGTGAGGCGGGCGTTACGACCCATACAGCGGCTATCGACGTCTCTCGCAGCACGCTCCCCGGAGACGTTGACTCCCGTCGACCTGGCCGATGATATTCCGACGGAAATAGCTCCATTGGTGAACGCACTGAACGACCTTTTGACCCGACTGGCCAAGGCAGTCCACGCGCAACGCGTGTTCATCGCTGATGCTGCCCACGAACTGCGAACGCGTTTAACGGCACTGAAGCTCCAGATTCAGGTTGCACGTATTGAATCTGGCTCGCTCTTTCAGAAGCCGGAGGATCGGACAAACCGCGCCATTCACCTCGTTCAACAGTTGCTGTCGCTTGCCCGGGAAGACGCAGACACAAGTGACGGAAAGCCTCCTGCGAACCTAGCCAAGCTTGCATCTCAGGTTGTTGCTGACCTGTCTGTACTCGCTGAAGAGAAGGGAGCCGATCTGGGTCTTGAGCGCGTACGAATTGAAGCCGGGTCTGATTCCCTTTACGTCGCGGGAGACGAGACATCTTTGGGATCAATGCTGGCGAACCTGGTTGACAACGCTATCCGGTACACGCCACATGGGGGCATGGGTAGACGTCCGACTGGTTATCGCACACGACACGGTGGACGTTGAGGTCATCGACACAGGTCCAGGGATACCGGCCATGGAGCTTCACCGTGTTCCCGACCGGTTTTTTCGTGCCGGGAATACCTCGGGGACAGGGAGTGGACTTGGGCTTGCGATTGCGATTGTGATTGCGGCCAAGGTAGCAACGAAATGTCGTGCTGAATTGCTGATCCGTAACAGGCAGGACAGGACCGGCTTGAGCGTAGCGGTTATCGGCCTGAAACTGGTTGGCAACGTCAATGGGGGCGTTGCAAAAAAAAATGGCACGTGAGATGTAGCACTGACCGGCGGGCATCAGCTTGGTCTATCGCTTTTTGTGAATCGGCATCAATCCTGTCCACGCGGGTGGTTGTTGTGAAGTTGCACCTTGCCGCGGCATAGCTGTCTGTCCCGGCAATATCAGCAACGACCGCCTATTTGGGGCCCGGACCGTGTCCGGGCTCGCTTTTTTGCTTTGCGGCCATGGTTCCGTGCAAGCGAATTTGTGATCGAATCGCCGATTACGGCGAACGTGAAGGCTGACAGGAGTCGGGCCATTCTGGAGCCGGCGCTTGAGATTTCGGAGTGAAGAACGGATGCCGCAGCAATTCGTCCTTACGAATGGTTCGTGCCACTATGAAAGTCTCGTTTCGATGGCAATCCAGGTAGCCTCATGGAGCCCATCCCGTGCCCGATTACCCCGAATCGTGAGAGGGGTATGAACGAGGCTACTGCAACTGGCTATGAGAACAATTGAGGAAATGACTGTGGTCAGCCTGAACAGGTTTCTTGACGAAAAGAATCTCCATCTGTTCTTTGAGGTGAGCCTGTGGTCTAAAGCTGTCTTCGCACTTTCGGAAATCGTCGCCGGCGTTGCCACATACTATGTTCCGCTGCGATTTTTTTTAACCGTCGTGCTGTGGGTTACCAGGAAGGAATTCGTCGAAGATCCTCACGATCTCGTCGCCAACTTTCTCCTCCATACCGTCCAGCATCTGTCCATCGGTGTCCAGAAATTCGCTGCAATCTACCTGGTCGGGCACGGCATGATAAAGCTCTGGCTGATCGTCGGCCTCTTGCGACAGAGGCTTTGGTATTACCCCGTCTCGATTATCGTCTTCGGCCTGTTAATCTCGTATCAGGTCTACCGATACACATTCACGCAATCGGTGTGGTTGCTGCTCGTAACCGCTCTGGACATCGTCATTATCGCGCTCACATGGCACGAGTACCGGTACCTTCGAAACAGGCAGCGAGCAGCCATTGCGAGTTCCTGAGTGCGCCGCGTTCCGCCGACTGCTTTGCCGGCAGTGTTTGCCTTGAGGGCCGCACCCACGACTCAACCTCGCTCGCTCGTTGGCATCTTCCGTTCGACGCGCCTGGGCAAAGGCAGTATCCGGGGAAGAATGTTTTCCGACTTGAGTACCCGGTGCGCTAGCGCCCCCAACACGTGCAACCCGACCAGTGCAGCCAGCCCATAGGCCGTCACCGAATGCAGTTCGCCCAACCAATGCGACAATTCGCGGCTTTTCGGTACCAGCGTTGGGAGCGAGAAGAGCCCGAAGCAACTGGCCACGTGTCCGGCCGCGTTGGTCTTCACCCAACCAAGCAGCGGAATGGCGAGCATCAATACATAGAGGAAGTGATGGACGGTCTTCTCGACGAGGTAAGCCGGCGTACCGGCCCGGTTGGTCGAGGGCGGCAGCCGACGCCGCACGCGCAACCGGTTCGCGACACGGACCGACACCAGCCCGAGGATGATGATGCCGAGCGACTTGTGCAGGGCAAGCAGATTCTCGTTGTCGTCGAGCATCCAACCGATGATCAGATTGCCAATCAGCGCGACGGCCAGCAGCCAGTGCAGCAGGCTGATCGAGATAGGGTAGCGGGACACGTGTTTCATGGTACGGGATTCCTGTTCAACGCGTTTCAGGTCTGTCAGCTCAGCAGGTCGTGATAATGCTTCCTCGTACCGTTAATCCGGTGCAATGCCCGCTTGGCGGCGTTCATGTCGTCCGCCTGGATTGCACGGTCCACCTCGGTCAATTCCTGCTGCAGCGCCTGCATGCCTTCGTCGTAGGTGGATTGGTCGCCGCGATAAGGCTGACGGCTTACGCGCTGCGCGTCGCTCTCGAGCCTGGCCACGTAGCCGCGCAGCTCGGGCATCGTGGTACTGGACATCGCGCCCTGCATGGCCAGCTTCATGTCCTTCATCAGTGTCTTGATCTCGCCCGCATGGGCCAGCGGCGCGACGACAAGCAGCGAGACGCACAGTAACGTGCGGAAATGGGGGTGGAACGGCAGCGGCGCCATGGGCATTGATCCTGTAAGGACAGTTAGTGCCCGCGAGAATAGGCAGGTCAGGTTAACGGAATCTTAACGACCACCCATGCCGGCGGACGGGCTTGATACACGTCTGCTTAAACGGGTATCGTTGCCGCCAGGGACGCTTTGCCGGAACGAACAGGAGCACGACAACGATGCGCGTATTACTCGTCGAGGACGACAGACTGATTGGCAGCGGCGTGGAAGACGGCCTGATCGAGGCGGGCATGACGGTCGACTGGGCGTGCGACGGCAAGCAGGCACAACTGGCGCTGGAAACCACGCCATACGACCTGGTCGTACTCGATCTTGGGCTGCCCCGCATGTCGGGGACCGAACTACTCGACTGGATTCGCAAGCGCCGTGACCATACTCCCGTGCTTGTCATGACCGCGCGCGACACCGTCGCCGACCGGGTGAGCGGTCTGAGCGCCGGCGCTGATGACTATCTCGGCAAGCCGTTCGACCTGACGGAACTGGTCGCGCGCTGTCGCGCGCTCGTGAGGCGCTCGCAGGGCCGAAGCACCGACACGATTGAATACGGCGACATGCTGGTTGATCCCGGGCGCCTGACGGTCATGCGCGGAAGCGAGCGCATCGCGCTCAGCTCGCGCGAGTGTGCATTGCTGGTCGAGCTACTGGCGAATCAGGGCCGTCCTCTTTCCCGCGCGCGTCTCCAGGACAGCCTTTACGGCTGGAACGAGGAGATCGAAAGCAATGCGATCGAGGTGCATATCTCGAACCTGCGCAAGAAGTTGGGCGCCCATCTGATCCGTACGATCCGCGGCGTCGGGTATGTGGTGGAGAAGGCAACGTGATGCGGTCGATCCGGCGACGGCTGACCTTGCTGGTATTGTCTGGCATCGTGCTGGTGTGGTTGTACTCGTTATATTCGAGCTATCACCAGGCAATCCATGAAGTCGAGGAATGGGACGAAACACGTATCGAACAGGTCGCCCGTGCGCTACTCGTGCTCGACGCGCGCGATCTGCCGGCTTTTGCAGGCGCGAGCCTCACGCCTCGCGACGACGACGGAGACAACGATGCGTCAACGCGGCTGCTGTACGAGGTGACTGCTGCAGACGGACGGGTACTGGCCGCCAGCCCCGGCTTGTCCTCGCTCGGCCTGCCGGCACGTCCGGCCCACGCATCCGGCCTGCTGCGGATAGACGATGCGAAGTGGCGCGTCTACGTGCTTGGCGATGCTGCACGCGACCGTACCGTGCGAATCTTCGAGCAGCGCACGCATCGCTCAGAGCTATCCTCGATGGTCGCGCAGCGCATCGCCCGCCCACTTGCGTTCGTGTTGCCCGTGCTGGCCATGCTGGTCTGGTTTGCGATCGGCAGGAGCCTGACACCCTTGCGCACGCTGTCGGAGGCGATCGAGGCACGATCCCCCGACAGTCTCGATGCCATCGCGGTCAAGGGCGTTCCCGATGAGGTCTTTCCGCTCGTCGCTGCGCTCAATACGCTGTTGCAACGTCTGCGCCGGTCGCTCGATCGCGAGCGCGCGTTTACCGGCGACGCGGCGCACGAACTCAAGACCCCGCTCGCCGCGATCAAGGTCCAGGCACAAGTCGCGCTCACCGCGTGTGATCCGGAACGTCAGCGTCGCGCCATGCAGCGCGTGGTGGAAGCCGTGGACCGAAGCACGCACCTGGCCGACCAGTTGCTCGCGCTGGCGCGGCTTGAGGAAAGCACGCCGCTTCCCAGTGCGGGGGTCGATCTCGCGGACATGGCCAAAGCATGCATCGTCGACCAGCATGCCCATGCGGACCACAAGCAGATGTCGCTGACGCTGCGGGCCGATGGAGCGACCACCGTGTGTGCGCCGCCCGCGCTGGTGCGGATACTGCTCGACAATCTCGTCGACAATGCAATCAAATACGGGCGCGTGCAGGGGCGCATAGAAATCGCGACCTGGCGCGACGCCGACACGATATTTTTAGAGGTGCGAGACGATGGCCCGGGTGTCGCGGAGGAGAACCTGTCACGCCTGCACGACCGTTTCTTTCGTGGCGCGAACCACGTCGAGAAAGGAAGCGGGTTGGGCCTGTCGATCGTTGCCCGCATCGTGGCCCAATTGCGCGGGAAGCTGGAGTACACGGCGGGAATAGATGGGGGCTTCGGTGTGCGCGTCGGGTTGCCTTTGCGTATGCGCTAGTCGACGGGAGGCAGGATGAGAATGGCACCCGACGGCGCATAACATTATAATCAGTCATCCTACGCATGTTACATAAGCCTAAATACCCATACATCGGGACGATCAGCGTTGACTCACCGGGAGAAACGATATTCCGGGTGCGCCTGCCACTCAATCTCGGTCAGGCGGCAGCGGACTGAATACGCGGCGCCATTCGGTGACCGGCCGTCTCAGCATGCAAAGGGCAGGCCTGCTTCCCTGCGAACATGATCCCGTGCGGAGACATTGCCGTTTGCCGCATCCCAGAGAACACGCCATTCATAGGTACGGTTCGAAAGCCAGTTGTCGATCCGTTCGCTCGCCGCTTCTTCGCCGGGTTCGCCAAGACCGTCCGCGAGCTGCTCGCTCCACAGCATCATTGCGAAGGTGATGACCTTGTCGGCATCCTCTTCGGTTGCCTGACAGCCCAACCGTTCCATCACGCAATGCGTCATGGGCCAGACGCCTGTATCAGTCACCCGCAGTTCTCCATGTCGAGCAGGCGCGGCGCGTTGCGCATCCGCGTGATCGACAAAACCCGCGTCACGCGCCATTGCGTCGAGTCCGTCCCCATCGGATCTGGCCTGGTATTCGCCAACTATGACTCCAGAAATCGTGTTTTCGATTCGGAAGGTTTTCATGGTCTTTCTCTGGCCTGGATTCGCGGAACCGTACGCACGGTGCGTCCGTGGAGGAAATAATACTTGCAGCACGCGCAGCGTCAATGATCCGCACGACGCGGCGCTTCAAGCCAGTCTGTACGGGGCGCGGACAGGTGTTGCACGCATTGAGCGGCCGCACGATCTGTGCGAATCTATGATGTGGGCACTAGTCCGCTGAACCGGATGAATTGCACCGGATGCGTCGAGTTGGATCGGAATACTTCCATTTCAACGGGGCGGCCTGCTTGTTGTATTGGCGGATATAGCGCATGAGTTTTTTGTCGAGATCTTTGGTGCTGGTGAATACGCCGCGCGTGATGACGTCGCGCTGGATGCGGGCAAACCAGTTCTCGACCTGGTTCAGCCATGACGAATACGTGGGGGTGTAATGGATCGAGACGTTCGTATGGTCAGCCAGAAAGGTTTGGACGGCGTCGGTCTTGTGGCTGCTCACGTTGTCGCAGATCACGTGAATCTCCTTTCCGGCGGGCTGCGCCGATACCACTTCGGTAAGGAACGCGACGAACTGGGCACTGGTATGGCGTGGCGCAGTCTTGCCCAGCACTTCGCCGGTGGCGACATTCAACGCTGCAAACAGGCTCAGGGTACCGTTGCGTCTGTATTCGAAGCCGTGACTTTCGGCGCGCCCGGGCGAGAGCGGCAACATCCGGTCTTTGCGATCGAGCGCCTGAATGGCCGTTTTCTCGTCCACACAGAACACCGCCGCATGCAACGGCGGGTTCAGATACAGGCCGATCACATCGGCAGCCTTGTCCTCAAAGTCGGGATCGTTCGACACCATGTGGGTATCGAGACGATGCGGCCGAACGTCGTGCTTGCGCCAGATACGTTGAACCGTCATGAAGGGCACGCCCAACTGCGCGGCCAGTTTGCGGCTGCTCCAATGCGTCGAGCCGTCGGCCGGTTTGCGCCTGAGCGTGTAGTCGAGCACTCTCGCTTCAAGACGCGCCAGGTCACAGCGCGCCGCACGACCTGGGTGCCTGCCATACAGGCCCGCCAGACGTTCACTGGCGAAGCGCGTTTGCCAGGTGGTGATGAAACGCGAATCGCATCGCAATTCGTTCATGATCGCCCCGCGCGAGGCCCCTTTGTCGAGCAGCAGGATCAACCGCGCTCGCCTTACTTGGCCAACGGCCATCGTTCGGCTGCGCTGCATCGACAACAGTTCTTCGCGCTCGGCTTCACTCAGATTCATTTTGCCCATGCACCTTTAGATCAGTGCAATTTCATTGGTTCAATGGACTAGGGTCCGCGTTCAGGTCACTCGGCAGGGGAGACGGCCATGTCCCTCGATCCAACCGCTCATCCGGGATTGACCGCCTTCGTTTTCGCGGGCGGCGGCAGCCTCGGCGCAATTGAAGTCGGCATGCTGCGCGAGCTTCTTCACCAGGGCGAACGGCCCGGTTGCGTGGTCGGCGCGTCCGCTGGCGCGATCAACGCCGCGTATTTCGCCGGACAACCTGATGGCGGCGGGGTAGCGATGCTCGAATCCTTATGGCGCAGCATCCGGCGGCAGGACATCATGCCGTTCTCGATGGTTGGACTGCTCAGGATGATCCTGCAAAACCGCACGCACCTCGTCGAAGCGACGGCGCTGCGGATGCTGTTGGAAAAGCATTTGCGGTACAAACAGATCGAGAAGGCGGCGCTGCCGCTGCACATCGTTGCGACCGACATGCTCAGCGGCAACGAAATCGTATTTTCATCGGGCCCGGTCGTGGACGCGGTGCTCGCCAGTGCGGCGATTCCAGGCGTGTTTCCGCCGATACGAATTGACGGCCAGCTTCTGGTCGATGGCGGCGTCGCCAACAACACGCCCGTCTCAGTGGCCGTGGCGCTGGGCGCCACGCGCATCATCGTGTTGCCCGCCGGCTTTGCCTGTGGGTTGCACAAGCCGCCCGGGAGCGCAATCGGGCAGGCGATGCATGCGTTGACGCTTGTGATCGCGCGGCAGCTCGTGCGCGACCTCGAGTTCTATTCGACCCGCGCAGCGATCTACGTCGTGCCGCCGCTGTGTCCGCTCGACGTCTCGCCGTACGACTACACACAGTGTGATCGCCTGATCGAGCGTGCGGCGGAGAAGACGCGGGCGTGGGTAGGCGAGGGCGGTCTTCAACGCACGTTCATTCCGGGTGCGCTGCGGGAGCACACGCACACGGCAGCGCATCCGACCTGCGACGCCAATGCCTAGGTGATGATCCTCGGCGGCGTGGCGCGCGGCGCCTGCAATCGCGCGACACCTATTGTTCAAACAGACCCCATGCGAACCAGACAGCTATGCGACCATCTTGTCATCAGCGCGTGTTCATTGTTCTGTGGCTGATTTTGGGCTTATGCGCTTGCGGGCGCGCAGTTGGGTCAAGAACAACAGATGTAGCACGATCCACGCCTACAAACCTGCCCGCGCCCGCTCTACGCGCAACGCAGATACGCGTGCCTCCACCGCCGACGGGCTGGTCATCCTGGAACAGCCTCGGTGAAGGCGTGAACCATGACGTCATCAAGGACGAAGCCGACGGGTTGGCGGCGCTGAACACTCACATCACTTCGGGAGCCCGATACGAGTACGTGAACATCGACGAAGGCTGGTGGCGCTCAGGGCAGAGAGATGAAAGCGGCAATTTCATCGTCGACACGACGCAATGGCCCGGCGGAATGCAGGCCATTGCCCGTTATATCCATGGCAAGCTCCTGAAGGCGGGCATTTATATCGATGCGGGTCCGCGAGGCTGCGGCAAGCGAGCTGATGGTACGCATTTCGTTGGAAGCGACTTCGCGCACTACGACCACGATTTTCTGCAATTTGCGGAATGGGGATTTGATTTCGTCAAGGTCGACTTTTGCGGGGGCGCGGCAGAACACTACGATCCGCAGACAACCTACCGTTCCATCGCGCAGGCCATCCGTCGGGCCTATTCGCAGACTGGCCAGGTGATGACGTTCAGCCTGTGCGACGGGGGCACGATCCCCACCGACAAATCGTTTCCCGACTACGGCGAAGGGCCGTGGGTGTGGGGTGCCGGGGTGGGCACGATGTGGCGAACCACTCGCGACATCACACCGAACTTCGACAGCGTCATCTATAACCTGGCCGGCAACTATCACCCGGAAGGTCAGCATACCGGCTACTACAACGACCCCGACATGATGGTCGCCGCAATGGGGATGTCCGCCGTTCACGATCAGGCGCACGTCAGCCTCTGGGCGATTGCAGGCGCGCCGATGATTCTCGGCAACGATCTGGCGAAGCCGCTCGCCGCCGACACGGCAAGCCTGCTGACGAATCCCGAGGTGCTTGCGATCGATCAGGATGGATTGGGCCTGCAAGGGCTGCTGGTGGCACAGTCCGGCGGCCTGCAGGTCTGGGCGAAGCTGCTGGCCGGGGCGGGACAGAGAGCGGTCGTCCTCTTCAACAACTCGGCGACGGATGCGCCGATGGCGGTCACATGGGACGCACTCGGCTTCGTTCCGTCATCGCAGGCGACGGTGCGCGACGTCTGGGCCCGGAAAGACCTTGGTCGATTCACTGCGTCCTATACGGCGCCGGCCGTGCCCGCCGGAGGCGTGACGATGCTCACGGTGAGCGGCGCCGATACAGTGCCGGTAGCGTGGCAACCGGGCCCGCTGGCCGGGACGGCCGCTTATTCGCGTTGTCCAGCCTGCCCGGGCGGCGAGAAAGTAACGCGGCTCGGTACGGCGTATTTCCGCGGGAGCGCGCCTACCGCGCGCGGGCGCTTCGTCGAAATCGGCTATGTCAACGACGGGGCACAGACCGCCTACGCGCAACTCGCCATGAATGGCAAACGGCCGACCACGCTCGCTTTCCCTCCGACTGGCGGCGACGGACGGGTGGGCGCCGTTACCGTCTATGTGCCACTTCGGGCAGGGTCCAACATGCTTGCGTTGTCGAATGCGGACCCGTCGATACCCGCGCCCGACATCGGGTACGTGATCACAGTTGGCGGGCCGGTGCCGGTCGCGTCAGCTATCTCGACAGCGGATTGAGGGGTGACCGACCTTCTGGTGCAAAACATGTCGGTAGCAGGGCGCCGAGCCGCCTGCGTCGTCTTTGCAAATATGAGAGTCGCGACAAATCGAGCGATTTCCAGGTGATTGACAGGGCGGACTTTTTCGATCCTATCCGCCAAGACTTACACTGACATGGCCGTCCCCGTCTCTGCAGTAACAGGCTGGACGGACCGCACCGGTAATACCGGTGGCGGGGGCTTGCAATGGCCCCGATCTGCTAGACTAATTCCAGGCGGCTCAGGGCTATGAGCTGGTGGTTTCCGCGTCGACGCCTCTCCGCGCTCGGTCGACGAAGGTTGCTCCGGCTAATCAATGCCCTGAGCTTGAGCGCCCGCTTCCACGCTACTTGCACCTGCGAAAGGTGCATACGAATCTCCATTGATGCACGAAAGGCATTTCACCTGGTTCAAGGCAGCACCATCAGCCTTACGGCGGGACAGGTTCTGCATTTCTCTGGTCGACGTTCGAATTGTCCTTCTACCAGCTTCACCGCCGTAAGGGGGTATCCGTTCGATCATCTTTCCATGCTTGCCCGCGTAATCCGCCAGCAAGTGAGAGGGTAGATCAAAAGGTTCTACATCAGGCGTGAGCTGACGGGCAGGTCATCGGCCTCAGCGGACGTTGAACGAACGACGCGCAGTGGCCGTTCAACGATGCAGAACAGTCATTGGTCACATAGTCAGATCGAACGGGAACTACCTTCCTGGTCAGTGGGTGCAATAGGCCCTGAACAGACCTTCAGATTTACCCAAAGCGGCCGTTCGACGCTAGAGCTCCAGGTTCGATCGGATTAGTTGTTACCGGCTGAGTCCTTTCCACGAGCGTCGTCATTTCCATTCTGTTGTCCGCCTCCGCGCGATCGCGCCGCGATCCCTCCCTGGGTGGTTGGACCCAGGGTGGAGTCCTCGATGACCTGAGAGGGTGCAACATTGCCCCTTGCTCCCGGCGCGAACGCGAGAATGCGCAGGTTCGGCGCGGCAACCAGGAGCCGCCCGTCCGAGGAGACGGCGATCGTGTTTCCCGGCAAGCCAGAGGCAGTGAGTCCCGTGGCTGGACCACTGATTGTCCGTACCGGCCGCACATCGCCGTGGGCCTTCGCGGCGAAAACGCTCACCTGGCTCTGCGCCAGGTCCATGGTCGCGTTGAAGACGAATAATTCGTCCGTATCCGGATCGACAGCGAGCGTCATCGTGTTCCTGGCAAAGAGTCCGCCCGCCGGCAGCAGGCCGGTTTTGCTACCCGTGAGGCTGCGCAGCAGCGGCGGCGCGGTCAGGCTCCGGCTCGTGCCAAGCGTGTCGATCAACGCCGTCCCCCGGGCGTCGTACCCCGCGATCAGCAGATTGTCGTCGCTGTCGATCGCAATGCTCACGTACTGCACGACATTCGGATCGGTGATGTGAACCGGACTGGTTACGGGCCCGGAGCTGTTCTTGGGAACAACGTATACACCTGCCTCGGAGGGGCGAACGCTCAGGACGAAGTCATTGAGGTGGGAATCCACCGCGATGCTGAGCAGGTCATTGGTCGTCGTCAGCATGAACGAGCGGCTGGGCGCCTCATTGCCCTCAGCCTTGCGCGGGAAGATGTCGACGGTGCTGCTGGTGAGAAACTGCGCGACGTGAAAGGCGTTCTTTCTGTCTATCACCGTCGCGCCAGCCGTCATGAGGGTAGTGAGCGGCCCCTGCAGGACCTGGCAGGGCTCAGTCGCTCCGTTGGCGCGCATCGGGTAACCGCGAATCTGATCCCCGAGAACGAGGAAGACGGCGTCATTGGGGCAGGCGGCGTGCGCCAGTTGGACCCCGAACAGCATACTGAAGACGGCGACACATAGCGCGGGTTTCATGACACGCCTCCTTGGTCATATAGTGCGAATGCGCCAATCAAGCATAGACTCCGGGCGGAGGCCGAATGGGGTTCCGCCAGTTCGAACCTGTGTTTTGGCGGGCGATGCGAGGGAATACCCATCGATATCGAACGGTAGTCCGGTGTGCTAACGTGTTATGGACCCATGTCGCATATGGACGACCGGTTTTTTAACAGAGGTTGCCTGATTTCCCACTGCCGAAAGAAGGGGCACGCTGAGCCTCACAAGTGACTGTCAATCCGGGACTACGACAGCGCTGATTGTCGGACGATTTATGTTGCCAGGTCGACCGTCCGGAGTTGGCCGGGAGTACGCGTACACCGACGTCACCGGAAAGTTGTCGGTGAGACTCGAACGTCAGCTCTGTAGGAAGTTCACGGGACTGGTGCTCTCGGCCAACAGTTGCCATTCGCGCAACGCAGAAGGCCGTCGTTCCAATGGCCGCTTCACTTCGGAAACTTCCGGATGCCCGATCGAAGGAAGTCGGCCTCAGCTGACGTTCACGTGTCTTCGTTGGTAAGGCAGCTTTAAGTTGCTCTTTTGTAATTCGGACCGGTGCGACCGTGTATTTCGCGTGTCACTGTCGATAAATGAGTTCTTCTCGACCCCGGAGTGGTCATCGCCTATTCATTTTTTAATGGCTGTTAAAGCGCAACTGAGGGCCCGACAACCGTCGACCGCGTCAGGCGGCAGTCGACCCGTCTGATGCGGTCAAAAACGCGTCGCCCGTTGGGCCTTCCCCTGCATCGTCCGCCAAAACACAGGTTATAGCTGGCGGAGCTTCGTTTGATCTCAGGCGGCCATCTATGCTTGATCGGAGCATTCGCACATTATGACCAAGGAGGCGTGTCATGAAACCGGTGCTATGTGTCGCCATTGTCAGCATGCTTTTCGGGGTCCAAGTGGCGCATGCCGTCTGTCGCAACGACGCCGTCTTTCTCGCTTTCGACGATCAGATTCGGGGTTACTCCGCGCGCGCCAACGGAGCGACCGAGCCCTGCCAGGCGCTGCAGGGGCCGCTCACTACCCTGATGTCGGCTGGGGCGATGGTGATCGACAAAAAGCATTCCTTTCACGTTGCGCAGTTTGGGCAGAGTACGGTCGACATCTTCCCGCGTAAGGCAGAAGGCAATCAGGCACCCGAGCGCTCGTTCATGTTGACGATGACAAATGACCTGCCCGGCGTCGCAGTGGACTCTCGTTTGAACGACTTCGTCCTGAGCGTTCGTCCATCGACTGCGGGCGTCATGGTCGTTCCCGTCAATAGCTCAGGGCCGATACCTAATCCGGTCCGCATTACTGATCCGAATATCACCCATTACCAGAGCATTGCGATCGACGGAGACGACAATCTGCTGATCGCAGGTTATGACATACAGGGAACGGCGGTCATCGACACGTTTGGCACGAGCCGAAGCGTGACCGCGCCACCGCTTCTTCGTAGCCTCACGGGTCCCAAAACCGGCCTGTTTCCGGGCCGCGATGTTTTTTTCTCACAGATCGCCACGTCGATCGCTATCGATCCTCGCACGGACGAATTGTTCGTCTACAACACGACTGCGGATGCGACGCAGACCCAGGTGAGCGTCTTCGCCGCCAAGGCGAATGGCGACGTTCGACCGTTACGGACAATCAGTGGTCCAGCGACGGGAATCATCGGCCAACCTTTGGCGCGGCCGGGTACCAGGATCGCCGTCTCACCGGATGGACGGCTCTTCTTTGCTGATCCGAGTCAACTGCGCATACTCGCGTTCGCACCGGGCGCCAGGGGCAATGTGGCGCCGTCTCAAATCATCGAGGACTCCACGCCCGGTCCGGCCAACTCTGGAGGAGTCGCGTTCCGGTCGGGGCGAGGCGTGCACCGGGATGAAGACGGATGCTCGTTAAAAGGTGACGAAGACGATAGAAACTAATCCCGGCCAAACTCGGACCTCTGACATGGGATGGATACTTTAGAAAGCTACCTTCCGCTTAGCAACCCGAAGACCGCCACGCCGGTCGGCGTGCCGACATACACCTTGCCGTTTGCGATCATCGGCGTGATGAACTTATTGCCCGCGCCAAACTGGTCACGCCCATTCGCGGCCTGATTGCTGTTGTAGAGCTCGGTCGCGAGGTTTGCCGCGTCGTAGGCATGCAGCACAGCAGTATCGCCGTTTTCTACGGCCCACACGATCCCGTTCGCGCTGCCATCCGCAGAGATGCTCGGCGTCGCGCCCGGTGTGCCAAAGCTCGTCGGCGTTTTGCTGGTAGGCGTCGCCGTCAGGCCGGTGGCGCTCACGCCGAAAGCCTTGATGTTGTCACCGATAGAGCCGAAATAGACAGTGTTGCTGTAGTAAGCGGGCGCGCCGAATTCCATTCCGGCCAGTTCGCCACCGAGTTGCCGGAAAATGTTGTTGGACGCCGCGTTGAATTTCCCCATCGAGTCGCGATTGACCACGTAGATGATCCCGTCCTTGCCGGCTCCGACCGCCAAGCGATGGACCGTTCCGTTCGAAGCGGTCATGTCCGGCAGCACGAGCGCCCCGCCCGAGCCCAGGTCCTCGTCCGCCTGCGATTCCGTCAGCGTGTTGGACATGACGAAGTAGTCGGTGACGGTCAGGCCAACGGCGGTCCCTAACTTGATGAACGCATTGCCGAAGTCGCCATACAGGGGGCACGCTGAACCGATCACCCATCTGCTCAATCCTTTTCAGAACCCGTTCATGCGCGCCCGTATCGAAGCATGCCGGCTCCGCTGAGAAAGCGCGCCGCCCCTGCCAGCCGTACATGCTCAGCAGGCTTGCTATTTTCTTCATCCTCCCCACGGTTTGGCGCCCTGCCAGGCGCATACCAGGTCATCGGCCGGAATCGCAAGGACTGTAGGCCAGGACGGGTCCAGGACAAACCCGGCCCTCGGCCTCCGTTCGCTTTAAAGATTCCTACTATTCGTTGAGCGTTCTTTCGATGACCTGTCGCGAGTCATCGGTCGAACCGTCATCGATGACCAGGACGCGCACATACGGACAGTCCTGGGCGAGCGCTGAATCGATTGCATCACCGACGAACTGCCCGTATCACGGCCGCGGTCAGCATTATCAGGCATTGAGACTTTCAGACCGGTTCCCTACGACCCTGACGAACGGACTGTTCTCCGTGTATGCCCGAGTCGCGACCACAGGCGAGCCATGCAACCATGGAACAGCAGTACGTCGGCGAGGGGATCGCTGGCCGGTACCGGATACGTTGCGTGAAGCCTCGAATCGGCCGAGAAGACGCGAGATCGTCTGAAACGGGCTGCCGAGGCCGCTGAGATCTGTACGTTTTATTGCCCGCGGCGCTCGGCAGACTCCACTGGAACCGGCGCTGCAAGAAACTGCAATCCGCGCGGTTGCAATCGCCGCCGCAACGCTCTGGAGTCCAATTTGCTTGGACATGGGACTGAAGCCCGGCCGGGCCGCGGAGCGTCTCGGCCTGACGGTACGCCAGGTCGAGCGGCTGGTGGCGCGGTATCGTGAATCGGGCGCGGCGGGACTGGCCTCGCGCAAACGCGACACGCCAGGCAACCGGAAGCTCGATGAAGGCCTGGCGCTGCGTGCGCTGACCATCATTCGCGAGCGGTATGCCGATTTCGGGCCGACACTGGCGTGCGAGAAGCTGCGCGAATGCCATGGGCTCGTGCTGTCGAAGGAAACCGTGCGGCACCTGATGACGGACGCCGGCCTGTGGGTGCCGCGCAGCCAGCGCCCGCCGAGGATCCACCAGCCGCGGGCGCGACGCGCGTGTTTCGGGGAGCTGGTGCAGATCGACGGCTGCGAGCATGCGTGGTTCGAGGACCGCGCGCCGGAATGCACGCTGCTGGTGTACGTCGACGATGCGACCAGCCGCCTGATGGTGCTGCACTTCACGGTCACCGAATCGACCTTCAGCTACTACGAGGCCACGCGCGCGCATCTGGAGCGCCATGGCAAGCCGGTGGCGTTCTACAGCGACCGCGCCAGCGTGTTCCACGTCAGGAACCGGGCAAGTACCGCGGGCCAGGGTGTCACGCAGTTCGGCCGCGCGATGTACGAGCTGAACATCGACACCTTCTGCGCGAACAGCAGCCCCGCCAAGGGCCGCATGGAACGCGCGCACCTGACGCTGCAGGACCGGCTCGTGAAGGAGCTGCGGTTGCGCGGCATCAGCACCATCGAGGCCGCCAACGCGTATGCGCCCGCCTTCATGGCGGCCTACAACGCACGCTTCGCGAAGCCGCCCAGGAGCCCGTTCGACGCGCACCGGCCGCTGCGTGAGGACGAGGATCTCGACGCGATCCTGACGTGGCGGGTCCAGGGCAAGGTGTCGGATTCGCTGACCATGCTGAACGATCGCGTGATCTGGCTGCTCGATGATACGCCGGCGACCCGCCGGCTGATCGGCCGCTATATCGACGTGTGGGAGTATCCGGACGGACGCCTCGAGATCCGGGCCGACGGCGTCGCGCTGCCCTGTGTCCCGTACGACAGGCTCGCGGAAATCGACCAGGGCGCCGTGGTCGGGCACAAACGGCTCGGTCATGCACTCCAGGTTGCGCAGGCACTGCAGGCACTGCAGGCGCAGCGCGACAGCCGCCGCACCTCGGGCTCGCCCTCCCGCACGAACCGGGGCCTGCCCGTACGCGCCAAGGACCGCCAGCCGGGCACGAAGAAGCCGCGCGAGATCATGCAGGAGGACCTGAACGCCGCGGTGATGGCCACACACTGGCAACCGGCTTCGCAAGGTCGCAAGCGCCCGGATGCCGCGCCTGCGACCGTTACCCAGCCTGGGAAACCGGCGGCGCGTCAAGGGAAGCTGCGCCGGACTGATGTCCGGCCCTTGACGCGTTATACATCCCTGGAACGCCCCGCCCACCCCAGGACTACAAATTAATATTCACCCACACCCACACCCACACCCACACCCACACCCACACCCACACCCACACCCACACCCACACCCACACCCACACCCACACCCACACCCACACCCACACCCACACCCACACCCACACCCACACCCGAAACCAAAACCAAAGTCAAAACACGACATTTCTATCTAGCCGGAACCCCGACATTTCTATCTGGCCTTGACAACAGACAGGCAAACCCGTCGAGCTGGCTCTGCCCGATGAACGCGGGCGGCAGAACTTCTGTCGACCCCACGCCAATCGTCGCTTCATGCAGTTCAAATCTGGACCGGATGTGATTTCTACGCCGGAGTGGCCGTGGATGAGATGGCTCGAGTATCAGCATCATCAGGAGAAGAGCATGGCCGATGGGTTCGCACCCAGCGCGCGAAGTCGCAAGGTGCGAGCGGCGGCGAGAACAGAAAGCCTTGATACAGATGGCAGCCGTGAGTGCCCAGAAACGCACGTTGTGCATGTGTTTCCACGCCCTCGGCAGTAACGGTCAGTTTCAGGATTTCACCGAGGTGGATCAGTGTTTGCGCCAGCGATTCTGCCATCCTGTCGTGGCCGATCCGCTGCACGAAGTTTTTGTCGATTTTTAGTTCCTTGACTGCGAACCGGTGGAGGTAGCTCAGGGATGAGTAGCCCGTGCCAAAATCGTCGATCGAAAGTGCGACGCCAAGCACCTGAATGGCATCGAGCGTCTTGCGAATTTCGTCGACCGATTCATCGAAGAGAACCCGCTCGGTCATTTCGAGCGTCAGATCTGCGGCAACCAGACCATGAGACTGCAGCGTGTCGGTGATGAAGCCTGGGTAATTGGGACGCTTGAAGTCTGCGGCGCAGACGTTCACCGAAATGTTGGGTACCTCAAGACCTTCGACTCGCCACTCGGCCAGTTGCCTGCAGGCCTCAACCATCACCCAGGCATCGATCTCCGTGATCAGCCCGCTTTCCTCCGCGATGGCGATGAAGCGATCCGGCGCAATGCTGCCTTGCGCGTCGCTGTCCCACCGCACGAGCGCCTCTACACCCCGTAGCACGCCAGTGCCATCCACCTTGGGCTGGTAGGCGACATGGAGGGCGTTGCCTCGCAACGCCCGCTGCAGTGCGATCTCCAGCTCGAGCTGCTCCTTGGCCTGACGCTCGTACTCGGGAGCATAGAACCGCACCTGGTTGCGGCCCGAACTCTTGGCCTTGTACATCGCCAGATCTGCGTTGCGCAGCAGGATGTCGGTTTCTTCTCCGTCGTGCGGTGAGAGCGCGATACCGATGCTGGCGCTGATCGTGATGCGGGTGTCTTGCTCCGGGTTGATGAGGATAGGTTGGCACACGGCCTGCAGGATGCGCCCGGCGACATGTTTGGCTTTTAGCACGTCGCACTCCTGGATGACGGCGAGAAACTCGTCTCCCCCAAGGCGGCCAATTACGTCACCGGTCTGGATCTGGCTCTGGAGGCGCCGTGCAATCTCGCTGAGAACCTGATCGCCGATGGCATGACCTTGCGTGTCGTTCACGCGTTTGAAACGGTCCAGATCGACGAAGAGTACCGCGAGCGTTGCCCCGTTCTGTTTTGCGTTCGTCAGAAGCCGGTGAGCTTCTCTTTGAAGCTGTGACCGGTTTGGCAGACCAGTTAGCGAATCGAACCATGCGAGTCGTTGCAAGTGCCGCTCCATGGTCAGTCTCTTGCGCAATTGTCTGCTGAACATCAGCGACAACAGGATGAGAAGTCCGTCAAGAATGACGCTGACGATACCAATTGCGATCGCTCGTTTCCGCCATCCCGCGAAGATGTCGTCCGTTGCGAAGCCCACGACGACGACGAGCGGATAGCTCCCGACTCGCCGGAAAGTGTACAGGCGCTCGATGTGGTCGAGCACGGCTATGTCGATATAGGTGCCGTGATCGGATTGTACGAGCGGCTCAAACGAGTGACCGCCCGCGAGAGACTTGCCGATGTCACCCTCGTGAAACGGTTGGCGCATAAGAACCGTTCCGTCTGTGCGCAGCAACGTAATCGTGTCGTGCCGGCCGAGTATCGAATGTTCGAAAAGTTGCCGGAAATAGCTGAGCCGCAGTGTGCTGCCGACGATTCCTGCGAAATCGCCGCTCTTGTCCTCGAGCCGCCGGCTTAGCGCGATATGTGCCTGTGGTAGTCCGGGTGCGGCTGTGAACGGCAGGTACGGCGCGCTGATATAGAGGCCGGCATCCTTTTCGCGTCGCTGAATCTGGAAGTAATCGCGACTGCTTACATCGAGCTTTCGCGGCTGAATGGAATGCGAATCGAGCACCAGCTTTCCCGTTGCGTCCGTTGCAAACAGGGTACCCAGTTCCTTCGCATTGGTGGCCGAACCGAACGCGACGAGCTGCCGGACTTCCGGGGGAAGCCGTGAGATGCTGGTCGTCCCGACACTTGTCGCAACGTCGCGCATGGCGAGTTGGTAGAGGTCAAGATTGCGCTCGATCTCGTTTTGCAGCGAGACCACCATATTCTGCGCGGCATCGCGAGCCTGCGACATCGCATCGAGCCTCATTTGATAAAGCGAGGCGACCGTGACTCCCGTAGTCGCGAGCGAGATTCCAATTCCCGCGCAAATAAACAGCGCCGGCTTGTTAATGAGGGAGCTTGAAAGTCGAATCATGGTCTTCTGGAATGCTCGGGAAAGCTGCACGTAAGCAACCGGGCTCACACGCACTCTATTGCGCTGGTCTTCGCAAACCCACCGAATTGTATCGGACCATGTAAGCAGGAAGGTGAACGCCGGGACAGGCGAAGGATGTCTCTTAGGCCAATTTCCCCAGGCGAAGCATCAGTTGAGATATCGGCCGGGACAGGTGAAACTTTACCTTCAGCGCGAGGCGGGCTCCGTCATTGGCCAAGCGATGATGGCAACGGAAGGAGAGGGGAGGCCCGAGGCGAACGGTCTCGCGACATCACGCAGCTAAACGCGAATGCCAGCCCGAAGTCCCGCCGGATTAGTCGCCCAACCGCACCGATAGTCCAACGATCAGCATCGATAGCATAGTCGCGGGGAACTCCGGCGAGCGCTTCGGCAAGCTTGCCCCGTGCACGTCTGTCGAGCACTGATTGTCGGCCGCCGAGGGAAAGGTTTCGAAGGGCGGCCATTCCTCCGCGTTCCACCATTGCTCGGTATTGTCGGAAAGGCCCAATTCCTGTGCGATACGCGTGACGCTGTGACCCGCCATGAGCATCTCGCCTGCCTTGATCCGTAAGGAGACTTTATGTCGTTCTCGAGTTGGCACAGGGCAATCGTAGTCCGGGGATCCTGGCGAGCGTGCATTATCGGCGCATTCCGTTTGCGATACAGTATATGCATTAACCGTCCGGCAGGACTGTGCCCACCATACTTATTGTCGACGACGATCCTGGCGTCGCGCGCGCGTGGCGCCGCCTGCTGTCTCTGGAAAGAGACACGGTGGAGACGGCATCCGATGGACTGACGGGACTCGCGGCTGCAACAGCAACCAGACCTGCTGTCCCTATCGCTGGTCAGCACGTTTCATCAGCAGTTCGAAGGAATCATCGCGGTTTGCGAAGGCGATACCGACACTTGCGCCAATGGTCGCGGTGATGCCCGTCGACAGCAGATAGGGGAAGGATAGCTGTTCGATGACACGCTGGGCCAGCGCGGCGCTCGCGGCAGGGTAGCGTTCACCGCGACGACGAGGAATTCGTCGCCGCCGAGCCGTGCCACGATATCATCGTGTCGGAGTACCGTGGTCAGACGCTCGGCCACCGTTGCCAGAACCTCGTCTCCGGCGTGGTGGGCAAGCGTGTCGTTGACCCGCTTGAAACCGTCAAGGTCAACATACATGACGTTCACGGCGGGTCCCTGGTCCGCCGTTTGGCGCGAAAGCAGCCCCTCGAGCCGGTCACGCAGATCGCGCCGGTTGGACAGACCCGAGAGCGGGTCATGACGTGCCAGATTTCGCGCCGTTCGGTGACATCCTCGATGACGATGACGGCGCTGCCATCCGGCACTGGATTGTGTGTGATCTCGAGCTGTCGACCGTTGCACAGTTCAAGGTCGAGCGGGTTGCGCTCCCCGGCCAGCCAGGCGGTACACCGTTCGACCATCTGCTGTCTGAGCGTGTCGCCGAACTGTGCCGGTCCGACATGCCCGATGGATTCAGGCAGGGGCACATTGAGTTCCAGTCTTTCGACGGTCGCACCGAACAGCTCCGCTGTGCGGCGGTTCGCGATAATCACCTTGTCGTCTTCGTCGAGCGTGCACAGGCCGTGTGGCATGTGGGCGAGCGGACGATGGAAATCATCGCAACGATGTAGACCACGAGCGGGACCATCAGAATCAATGAGCCAACGCGGGGTGCGAGGAGCGCGCCGAGTCCGATAGGGACCGCACCGAGGCAAATCTGCGTTATGGCCAGATGGGGCAGGGCGGCGTTGCGTGATGCGATGCCGCCCAGAATACCAGCTGTCACCATGATGGCGAGCGACGTCAGATTCGGAACCTGGTGACATGACGCACTTCATTGCATCGCGCGCGACTTTACGGCGCGCAGTCGCACGGCGGCTGTGCAATCGGGCATATGGGTAAGCTTTTACGGGCGGGCATCGCTCGGTACCTCACTACTACTCGGTATGAGCACATTGCCGACCTCTGCATTCTCTCTTGAGCCATAGCAGCGCCCACAGTTGATGCAGGCGGACATGATTCACGGCCGGACAATATCGAACGGCGTCGAGAGCAGCGACGAGCGGGTGGACGGGGTAACGCTGTTTTGCCCTCGCGCTGGTGTCGCGAGCATCGACTCAAGGATAAGTGGCGTACGTGACATGGCGGGGCCGCAGGTTCGTTTTGCTTTCCGGGCCGAGTGCGGGACGGCTGCTTTCCGAACTACGGCATAACGACGGATTACTTGATGGCTTCACTCGTCCGTAACATCCCCAAGCCAGGCGCCAGAGGGATCTCTGCAGCTACGAGCAGCCGCCGCGCTGCGCCGAGGTACGAGCCGCCGGGTTTTCGCAAAGTGGAGGTGCCTGTTCCGGTTAAGTGGCTAGCCGCGTTCGTAGCAGAGCTGGCTTTGCAGAACAGCTTGAGGTCACCAGAGAAAGTGCGGACGCTGTGAAGCAACGAGGAGGGCGTCGAACGGCTCTTTTCATTTCTCAGCGCGGACACGTAGAAGACTTACGGCCTCTATGAGGCGCCCGATGCCGAAGCCACCGCACCGCTGCACGCCGTGCGAATCTGCCGGCTGATGTGACCGGCGAGGTGAGCGACTTGCGGCCAGAGATGTTCAGCCAGAAGGCAGCGATCGACATGGTATGCGGGGACATGGGTGCCTTTTCTCTCGCGCCGCTAAACATTGCTACAGTGCAAACAACCGCCCTAGTTGCGGCTCACTATCGGGCACGCCAGCAAGCCGCAACGCGTGCCAGGCCATCGCGAAGTTGCTCGAGATGATGGGCTTGCCTGTCGCCGCCTCCAGTTGCGGGATCAGCGCAGCTACACGCAGGCTCGTGCAGGAGACGAACACCGCGTCCACATCGGCGTGCCGCGCAAGCTGCCCGATCGCCGTGCAAAGCGACCGGGCGTCGATCCGGGCGACCTCGTTATCGTCTGCGTGTTCGAATGATGCGATGCGGGCCACGGCAATCCCGCGCGCTTCGATGTAGTCGCACATGAACTCGTTAATGGAGCGGATATACGGCGTCAGCAACGCGGCACGCCGCACCTGTAGCGCATCGAGGGCTGCGACGGCACCCGTTATTGGGGTCGTGCAGGCGATGCCGGGACGCGCCTCGCGTATGCGTGAAAATACGCGCTCCTCGCCGATCACCATGGCCGCCGACGTGCAGCCGAACGCCACCACATCGAGCCGCTCCCCAGGAAGGAGCAACCCGACAGCCGGGGCGATGCGCGATTCAATTTCCGCCAGTCGTGCCGGTGTGATATCCGGCGAGTTCCGCAAGCGGCTTTCATAGAAAGCGACGCCGTCCTGCCGGAGCAGCTGACGCCATTCGTGTTCGATCGTGTGGTCGGTTGCCAGCACGATGAGGCCGATTGCCGCGCGCTGCGCGACTCCGCCGTCGAGCGCGAAATCGAGCTTCATGTAGGCATCGTGCTGCAGTGAGGTCATGCTCATTTCATCGTCATCCCTGTCAGGTCCAGTTCGGGCGTGCGCCCCGTCATAATGTCGGCGAGCAGTCTTGCGGTGCCGCAAGACATCGTCCATCCCATGTGTCCGTGCCCCGTGTTCAGAAAGAGATTGCGGTGGCGTGTACGGCCGATCAGCGGGGTGCCCTCGGGTGTCATGGGTCGCAGCCCGGCCCAGTAGCTCGGCTTCGTGTAGTCGGCGCCGTCGGGGAACAACTCGCGCGCCGCGCGTAGCATCGGGACAAAGTCTGCGGGCGTGTGGCGCGTGTCGTAGCCTGCAAATTCGGCCGTCGCGGTAAAGCGGAGGCGTTCGCCGAAGCGTGCCCATGCAACGAGATGGTTTTCGTCTACGCCGCCAATCTGCGGAGGCCGGTATTCGCGTCCGGCCGGAAATGTCGCCGAGTAGCCTTTGACGGGATAGATCGCCAGCCTGTAGCCGAGCGGGCGCGCGAGAATCGGCGAATACGAGCCGAGCGCGATCACAAAGTCGTCGCCGTCGATCAGACCCGCCGGCGTGCGGACACCTGTTATCCGGTCGCCGGCCGTTTCGATACGACTGATCGGGGTGTCAAACATAAAGCGTACGTCAAGTCGCTCACAGACTTTCTGCAGCTCGCGGGTGAACTGATGCGCATCGCCGCTTTCGTCAGTGGGGCAGTAGATCGCGCCGGCAATCCCGTCGCGCGCGTGCTCAAGCGCTGGCTCACGCACGACTACCTGTGCGACGTCCAGCGTTTCGAGCGGCAAACCATTTTCGACAAGGATCGACATATTCGAGCGGCCGCGCTCGAACGACGCCGCGTCACGATAGAGATACAGCAGGCCGCGGCTGATCCGCTCGTACTGCAATTGTTCTCTTGCAGTCAATTGCTGTAGCTGATCCTGTGCGTATCGGCACAACCGTACCTTGCGCGAAGTGTTTTCGCGCGAGCGCGTCGCGGTGCAGTTGCGCAGGAACAGCACACACCACGCCCACATGTGCGGATCGGCGTTGAGTCGCAGGCGAAGCGCCTGTCCTTCGACGAAGAGTGATTTCAACAGGATTTTGGGTGCGTGCGGTGAAGCCCACGCATACGAATGCCCCGGCGCGACGAGCCCGGCATTCGCAAAGCTGGTTTCGAGCGCAACACCCGAGCGGCGATCGAGCACGGTGACGGCGCGACCGTCCCTCGCGAGGTAATACGCCGTCGTAACACCTGCAAGGCCGGCGCCGAGCACGATGCTTTTCATCTGCACCCCTGTTGTCGTCTAGTAAATATAGGTCTGCCGCCGCTTTCTTGGGTGATTTATACGCGGATACCCTATATCGGCTCAGCGGTTCGGGGGACCTATCATGAATAAGGCATCTTGCTCGGGCATTGCACGAAAGGTGTACACGAGGCTCGCGGAATACCGCGCAGGACGATTTATTACGTTACGCTAACTGATCGCGCCGGCTTACCCGCGTCGCGGGACCGTCCGGTCGGATTCACAGTCAGGAGCCGAGAACATGAATGCTCAGAACAATGGCATGCCCGACGCCTTCCGCGTGCTACGGCAAACCGTTGCTGCGGCTACCTTCGGTCTGGCGACACTCGCCGCGCTCGCCCCCGAAGTGGCGCATAGCCAGACCATCAAGATCGGCGTACCGGTGCCGCTTTCGGGTAGCAGCGCCAACGCCGGCACCGATATCGTCAACGGCGCCAAACTGGCCGCCGCGAAGATCAACGCGGCGGGCGGTGTGCTGGGTAAGCAGGTCGAACTCGTGCCGGAGGACGATGCCTGCGACGCGCAAACGGCGGTGCAGGCCGCGCAGAAGCTGGTCGACGCGGGTGTGGTCGCGGTGGCCGGTGGGTATTGCTCGAGCGCCGCGCTTCCCGAGCTGACGACCTTTCATCGGTCCGGCATTCCGTACGTACTCGATGCGTCGACCAACCCGAAGCTGACCGAAATGGGCTACGACAACGTCTTTCGCACCATTGGCCGTGATGATCAGCAGGGCCCGTTCGCTGCCAGCTTCATCAAGAACTCGCTGCACGCGAAGCGCGCGGCGGTCATCGACGACAATACAACTTATTCGAAGGGGCTGGCGCAGAACACGGTCGACGCGCTCAAGAAGGGCGGTGTCGAAGTCGTGTACGCTGACTCGATCACGCCCGGCCAGATGGATTACTCGCCGACCCTGACCAAAGTCGCGTCGCTCAAACCCGACGTGATCTACTACACCGGTTACTTTTCCGAAGCCGGACTGCTCGTGAAGGAGGCGCGGCAACTGGGCCTCAAGATGACCCTCATGGGTGGCGACGCCACCAACGACCCGACGCTGATGAAAACGGCCGGCCCGGCCGCCGACGGCATGATCATCACGACCTCTCCGCTGGCGCAATTCCTTTCCGGCGCGCACAGCTACGTCGACGACTACACAAAGGCATATGGACAGGGTCCCGGCCCGTATTCCGTCTATGAATACGATGCCGTCGCCGTAACGGCAAAGGCGATTGCCGATGCGAAATCGGCGGACCCGAAGGCGATCATCGCCGCGCTGCACAAGATCAAGGACTATGCGGGCCTGACTGGAACGATCGGATTCGATCCGAAGGGCGACCGCAGCCGCGCGGTGTACATCACGATCATCGTGCGGAACGACCAGTTCGCGGCTTACCAAAGGCAGGACGCGGGCGGTCACTGGGTGGCAATGAAATAGGCGCCGCGGCTCACCCGTTGCGGCCATGAGCACCTTTTTCCAGTACGTCGTCGAAGGGCTGACGATCGGCTCGTTCTACGCGCTCGTGGCCCTCGGGTACACGATGGTCTACGGCATCATCCGTCTCATCAACTTTGCGCACGGCGATCTGTTCATGGTCGGCGCATTTATCGGCTGGACCAGCCTCGCAGCGTTCGCGAGCGCGCATCTGTCGCTTGCGCTCGCGCTGGCGGCTGCTTTCGCGGTGTCGATGGTCGCGACGGGTGGACTCGGCGTCGCCATCGCGCGCGTCGCGTATCAGCCATTGCTGCGCGCACCGCGCCTGTCGATCCTCATTACCGCGCTAGGCATCTCGCTGGCACTCGAAAACGCCGTGCTTCTTATTTACGGCGCCGGCTTCAGGACCTATCCGCACCTGCTCACCCACGCGGGACTCAATCTGCTCGACGTGCAAATAACGTTCGCGCAGATCGGCATCGTCGCCGTCAGCTTTACGCTGATGCTGGGTCTCTACTTTTTCGTGCATCACACGTTCCTCGGCACCGCGATGCGTGCGCTCGCTATCGATCAGGATGCAGCGCGCCTGATGGGCATTGATGTCGAGCGGATGATCCAGCTCACCTTCTTCATCGGATCGGTTCTCGCTGCAGTCGCGGGCGTGATGGAGGGCCTCTTTTATACGCAGATCAACTTTTTCATGGGCTTCGTGCTCGGCCTGCGCGCATTTACCGCGGCCGTGCTCGGTGGCATCGGCAATATACCGGGCGCCATGGCGGGCGGACTCCTGATCGGGCTGCTGGAGGCATTCGGCGCTGGTTATGTGTCGTCGCGGTGGACGGATGTGTTCGTGTTCGGCGTGCTGATCGCCGTGCTGGTGGTCAAGCCGACGGGCCTGTTCGGCGAGCGCGTCGTCGAGAGGATGTAGCGTATGCGCGCACCGGTTCCGATGCGAGTGCGGACCACGATCGTCACGGTGGGGCTGCTCGCGCTTGCCATCGCGCTGCCGGCTTTCGCCAGCAACTACGTGATCGATGTCGCCCTGACGATCGTCACGTACTCGATCCTCGGCCTGGGGCTGAACATCGTGGTCGGCTATGCCGGCCTGCTCGATCTCGGCTACGCGGCATTCTTTGCGATCGGCGCCTACACCACCGCATTGCTCGAAACGCTGCTGGGTTTCTCTTTCTGGGAGACGCTCCCTTTCAGCGTGGCGTTTGCCGGGGTATCGGGGGTGGTGATTGGCTATCCGACGTTGCGTCTGCGTAGCGACTATCTGGCCATCGTCACGCTGGGGTTTGGCGAGATTACCCGGATCGTCGCGACCAATCTCGACATCACGGGCGGTCCAAACGGGATTTACGGTATCGCCAGCGCGAGTCTCTTCGGCTATGAGATCAGCTCGCCGCGCGCAGTCTACGAACTGGGCATGGCGTTCCTCATCGTTGTCCTGCTATTCGCGGTCCGCCTCGGCCGCTCGCGGCTCGGGCGTGCCTGGACGAGTATCCGCGAGGACGAAGCGGCCGCCGAGGCAGTCGGCGTCCCGACGCTGCGCGTGAAGCTTCTGGCCTACGTAATGGGCGCGCTGATCGGCGGCATAGCGGGCAGCCTGTTCGCCGCGCGTTTCGGCACCATCGATCCCACCGGTTTCACTTATCTGCAGTCCGTGACGATTCTCATCATCGTCGTGCTCGGCGGACGCGGCAGCATACCGGGCGTGATTCTCGGTGCGATCATCGTCGCTGGCGTACCGGAATTGCTGCGCTTTCTGAACCTCTGGCGCATTTTCGGATTCGCCGTCGCGCTCGTGATCCTGATGCTGTTGCGACCGCAAGGCTTGTGGCCTGTCCGTGCAAAACGCGCGATGCCGCATGTGGGTGTGTCAGGCGTGCCGGCTTCACCCGCACCACCCGTCATGGCAGGGGCGGCCGAAACGCTGCTCGAGGTTCGCGATCTGGCGTGCCGATTCGGCGGCGTGCTGGCGGTCGGTGGAATCAGCTTTGTCGTGCGCAGCGGCGAGATCCTTGCGCTGATTGGCCCGAACGGTGCCGGCAAGACGACGGTCTTCAACTGCCTGACTGGCGTCGTCCGCGCGAGCGATGGACGTCTGTTCTGGTGCGGCGCGCCCCTGGGTGGCGGCGCACCCCACCGCAACGTGCACCGCGGCATCGCCCGCACGTTTCAGGGCATTCGTCTCTTTGGTCACATGAGCGCGTTTGAGAACGTGCTGACGGGAATGGACCATCGGTTGCACACATCGCTTGTGTCAGAACTCCTGGGCACACCGTCCGCTCACGCCGAGGCGGCTGAACACGAGGCGCAAGGCACGCGCTGGCTCGACATGGTCGGACTTGCTGCACGAGCGAGCGAATACGCGGCCGATCTACCCTATGGCGACCAGCGCCGGCTCGAAATCGCTCGCGCATTGGCGAGCAATCCGCGCCTGCTGCTGCTTGACGAGCCGGCTGCCGGGATGAATCCGACAGAGAAGTACGCGCTGATGGAGCTGATCCGGCGTATCCGCGCGCTCGGCGTCACGGTGCTGCTCATCGAACACGACATGACGCTGGTAATGGGCGTCTCCGACCGGATCATCGTGATGGATCACGGCGTGATCATCGCCGAAGGGCCACCCGCGCAGATCCAGAGCGATACGCGCGTGATTGACGCGTATCTTGGCACCGCCGAAGAAGACGACGCGGCCGGCGATGTCGCCAGCGGGGAGAGGTCGCTGTGGAACTCCTAGAAGTCCGCGATCTGCGCGTGAGTTACGGGAACATCGAGGCGTTGCATGGTGTCTCGCTCGATGTCGGGGCGGGCGAGATAGTTGCGCTGCTCGGCGCCAATGGTGCAGGCAAGACCACGATGCTCAGGACCATCTCGGGTCTGATCCGGCCACGCGCCGGACGGATCGCGCTCTCCGGGCGGCCGCTGACGGGGATGCATTCCCATCAGATCGTTGCGCTCGGCGTTGGACACGTGCCGGAGGGGCGACGGATCTTCGGCACGCTGACAGTCGAGGAGAATCTGCGCCTCGGCGGCTATCTGTTGCGGCGCGACGCTGTGGCGCTGGATCGCCGGATCGCCGCCCTCTATGAGACCTTCCCGCGGCTTGGCGAGCGACGCGGCCAGTACGCCGGAACGCTCAGCGGTGGTGAACAGCAGATGCTCGCCATTGGGCGCGCGCTGATGCTCAAGCCCAGGCTTGTGTTGCTGGACGAACCGTCGATGGGGCTCGCGCCGAAACTGGTGCGCGCGATCTTTGGCATGATCGCGGACGTCTGCACGGAAGGCACTTCGGTGCTTCTTGTCGAGCAGAACGTCAGACAGGCTCTTCGCATTGCGCACCGGGCTTATGTGCTGGAAGGCGGGAGTATGGCGCTGTCGGGTACGTCCCGGGATCTGGTCAACGACGGCCGTGTTCGAGCCGCGTATCTTGGAGGGAGTGCGTCATCGACGGGATTGCCATAACGGGTGCCATGCAGATTTTTGCGCACACCGCCCGCTTTTTCAAGGAGCCCAAGGGCGCGAGATCATGACCTTGAATTATGCAGGCAGGTCGGACGATGAAGCAATGGCGGCCCGGCATCACCAGAAACAGAAGGCGCAGGAACAGGCCGTCGGCGAAATGGCCATGGAAGGAAGCGAGAGCGATGCCGAGCATAGCTGCGGCGAGCCGTCGGAACAAGGCAAGGAGGTATGGCGAAGGGGAAGTGGCATGAACGGTGGAGGGAAGAAGTGATTTTGTGTCGTCGATCGGATGCAATGCGGGCCGAAACCATCCGCCCGCATTGCATCACGTATGAATCAGAAATTGACACGATTGAAGCCCGGAGGCAGCCGGTTATGCATCGTGCGGCGATCGCGGGACTGTGCAGCTCGGAATGTGGCACAGATCAAGCTGCAAGCGCGGATGGACGCGCGATTTCAGGATGCGATCCCCTCACTAAACGTCGCGACAGAATGCCGTGGCCAGTGCACACTATCCGTATGCGCGAGCATTTCGGCGTCCGCCAATACAACCGGGAGTAGTGTCATGGCAAAAGGTCAGTTACGCAGCAATCGCGAAGTAAAAAAACCGAAACAGCCGAAGAATCCGTCTCCGATTTCGTTGCCATCCGGCGCGACTCGTCTCAGAGAGACGCCGAGCGTTGCCAATACGCATAAAAAGCATTGACGGCGGATTCGCTCGGGTCATTCCATCGGCGTCGCCCCGGCATTTGAAAGCGCGCTCGATACCCCTCTTTAGGCGGACTTCGTCGTTCGTCCGCGTCTGGGTAAGACGTCTTTTGATGAGTCGCCGGCCTGGTGATGAGTGTCGACGCAGCACGCGCTGGTGCTGACGACGATGTCGAGGTGACAGTCAGATCCAGTGCCAACCAAGGGGCCTCACCTTGTTGGTAGCCCTAAACTATTAGTCTCGGTATCGTCCGACGAGGCGTCCATCATGGAAATCGAAGCCAGGGATCCCAGCTACGAGCTCAGCGAGAAGGCGACATACGTCACCGTCAATGGCGTCAAGTATGCAATCGTGTGCGCGGACACCTGGTTCGACGAGATCGGGGTCGAGAACGCCCCTGCGCCGGGTGGAAAAGCGCTGTCGCGTCCGCTGGGGCACGTAATCAAGGGCAGTGGAAAATTTTACGTCGTGAAAACCGTCAAGCTCGTCCTCAACCCTGACCATCTGGCCTATCACGCGGCGCCGCACAGGGCGACTTACTACCCTGCAGATCAGGTGACGTTCACGGCCGTCTCCAGGAACAAGGTGCGCCCTGGCAGTTCGGCGCATAGCAAAACCGATCGTGTCGTCGGGCGCGGCAAGGTCGGCGTGGGCGGTATGCGTACCGAGTCACACAGCTGACGGCACGCGGGTCGAGTCGCAACTTCCTGGTCGAGGGACTAGCGGGACGCGTCCCGCTTTTCTCTGATCGCCTTCGCCTTGTCCTTCCGCCAGATCAGGAAGTTAGTCACCGCGGCCGCGATGAATGTGACGATAGTGGCAGCCGACGAGGCAATGAGTGTCTTTTCCTCAGTATCTCGCGAAGGCGTCGTCGGTTTGTGTGAGGAAGCGGATGAAAATGGGACTGCCGGGGCGCTTCCCGACAAGAGTTGTGATGCGCTTTTCGGCTGCACGGCGGTTACTTGCGGCAACTGGTTCCCCGAGATGTAACGCACGAAAAGAGCGGCGGTTATGCAAAAAAAGCCCACAAAGACGCCAAGGAAGAACCGACAAAACAGCTCGAGCCTGGTGGAGTTTGCCACGCCTGCCTCCGTCTCCGTCGACGGTTGCCGCCTCGTGCGCGAAGTCTGTTTCCGTTTCGCGCGGATCGTCCGATTCGGGTTCGGCTCCAACTTCTCGGAGATGAACGATTCTGCGGTAAGAGCCTGCAACTGTCTAAGATGGCGTACATTGATCGGTCGGCGCGGCGCATGAAGTGTAGCCTGGGTGTCATGTCGGGGCGTCGTGCCGTCTAGTTGGCCACTCCGGTATGGGGCTCGGTATGCGCTACTCAGTCCCGGCTTGTGAAAACCGTCAGCACCCCCGTGTAGCCGTAAAGATGACTCCTTGCGATCTCGCCGCCGGCGAAAAAGCCCACCAGCGGCACCTCGCCCAGGGTATCCCGCACCGTCTGCAGTTCCGCATGCCGCGCTCCAAAATGGGGCCCGCCGCGTCCCGAGCAACTGACATACAGCGCGCCCGACAGGTGGGCTTTGGTGTTGCTCTCCAGTTCCGCGCGGATCTCCGTTGCAATGCGCACCAGATCGCGCCTGGCGGCCTCGGCATTGCGCGTGCAAAACGCCAGATGCATGCCTGGCTCGATCTGGTCCGCAATCGCCAATATCCGGTGCCGGGGATCGATACCGACCAGGTGCCGCACGAACGTATCCGCGCCGAATTTTCCAGGCCACGTCGGCACATCCTCGGCACCGGTGCTCAAGCCCACCAGCGTGGTGGACAAGGCCTGTGACAGTTCATCAGTTGACAGATCCTCGTCGAGCCCAAGATCCTGCAACACGCAATCGAGAGCGGGCTTGCCGTCCAGCGTGACCACCAGATTGTGTTCGGCCCGGGTGATGGTACGCACCGGCCCGGCAGGCTGGCAGCCCTGCGTCACACGTGAGATCAGACCGACCTCGGGCCCGAACAGCACGCCGGACAACCCGCCGCTGAACACACCGTCCGCGAAGTGGAGCGGACGGTTTCTGGCCGAGGACAGACCGCCGAAAAGATAGCCTGTGGTCGTGCGGGCACTCAGTTCTTGCAACAATTCCTGCAGGTCCGGGGTAGTGCCTTCGGCATGAACCAGTGCCGTATGGGCGACGAACCTTGAGGACCCCGCAGGCAGAGGCTGTCGCCCGGAGAAGAGCCGGAACGACTCCCGCGGCAGCGGGGCGAGCATCAGCGTCAGGGCCGGTTCGTCGATGTACTCGACGCCACTGGCGGCTACGCCGACGCCGACCGTACCGACCCAAGCGACGCCGGGGTACGCGCGCCGCAGTTCGTCGAGGATCGCCGCGGACTCGGATGTGTAATAGTCGCTCAGGTAACACCAGCCGAGCGTGAACTGTGCGGATACATGTTGCTCTGCCGCACTCGCCGTCATCCGGGTGTCAAGTTGCTGCCGGCACTCGGCGAGCGCCACGCGCCAATCGGCGTCAGCAGCGTGAGCGTGGATAAACGAAGCGTGGTTCATGGCACAAATCTGCCGAAGGCAACAACACGCCGGCGACGACATCGCGGTCGAGGTGGCGGTCAGGGAACAAACAATCGGTGATTCAAGGTGTACTCATCGAGCGCTCGCACACAAGAAAGATGGTAACACCCCGGCCCATTGAAGCTCCACGCCGCGTCCCTGCTTTGAAGCCCGCCGGGTGCTACATTACCTGTTGAAAAGCAATGCGCAGCGACGGTATCGCGAGCGCTTCCGGCTCGCACGCAGCTGGACGTTTCACCGGGTTCCCGCCGTCCGGAGCATCGTCGCGCGCGCCGCCGGCGTAGCAGGACTGGCGTCGTACTTCTCCGGGCTCCGCTGACTACCGGACTTCGGAGGATCACTATCATGACAAGCTACGATCAGGACATTATCGCGTGGGCCCGGGAACAGGCAGCGCTGCTGCGCGCCGGGCGGTTCGAGGAAATTGACGTCGGGCACATAGCCGACGAAATGGAGGACGTAGCCAGAGCAGAAGTGCGTGACATCACGCGCCGCATGGCGGGCCTGACCGCGCGGCTTCTCAGGTGGCAGTACCAGCCGGAGTTGCGCTCGCCGAGCTTGCGTTCGATGATCCGTGTGCAGCGTGAGCGGTTGAAGGTGCAACTGAGAGGCACACCCAGTCTGCAGCCGATTCTCGCCGACGACGAGTGGATCAAGGACGTGTGGGCTGATGCCCGCCAGGAAGCGAGCAAGGAGACGAGTATCGGTTTTGCGTTTTTTCCTGAGCGCTGCCCGTGGCCGATGGAACAGGTCCTCGATCCGATGTTCTGGCCGGACTAGGGCAGGGGACGCAGGAACACCCTGCGAATTCAAGGCTTCCGCAGCCGGATCACGGCGGACTGCGCGAGCGACTGCGAAGTGCGGATCGTCTCGTCCACCGACGCCATGCGCCTTTACTATCAGGACCCGGAGTTCGCCATCCGCGCCAACTGATCGCAAGAAAGAAGGCCATTTTAAGCGTTTCAAGTGCGCGGACGGCTATCATGAGAGCATCGGCATCAATTGGATTGCTGACGCTCTTGACGTTCCAGTCCGATGGCACGTCCGGACACGCGTTCGTAGGACAACGAATATATATTTGAGGTAATAGCCATGCTTGACCTGCATATCCGAAAATGCATGGCACGGCACAAAGAACATCGCGTCGATACAAGCCCACGCGCAGACGTCAGCGCTCAGCAAGCTGACTCACGCTGGCTGGTTGCGCTCGCGCTAGTCGGAAGCGCGGTCGCGGCAATCGCGATCGTCACTGGCCTGCCAGCCACGGGACTTGCGATCTACCTGATGCTGACGCTGCCGTTTGTGTTCTTCGCCTGACTGAACCCGATGCACGGCGCCCTCAGGACAGGCAACCATGTACGTCACGCGAATTGCGCAACGGGGTGCCGAGCCGCAAGGCTTTGCAAATCCCGCGAATTGCTCTTTTGCCGCGCGCCCCGTCGCTAACAGGCTACTTGAAGGACAGGCATCCTGAGTTACCGCGCCGACCCTCAGAGCTTGGGCAACCGGCGAAGCGGCGAAAGCCATGTGGACTTGCCGAAACTGCAATGCGCGATTTGCTTTCGATGAAGTCGAAACCCAGACGGACGAAAGTGGTTTTTTTCATTTGTCGCGACTGTGGATTACCAGAACAGGTTGACAAACGTAGGGCAGGACGCGGCGGGGCGCCTGCAGCTTAACAGCGCTATGACGGGTAGAGCACCTCAGGAGGCGGCCATGCAGTTCGACTACAAGGAGTTCCACATCGATACGTCGCCGCTTGATGAAGGTGGCCGTTACGTCGGGCCCATACCTTCATCGACGGCCTGGTCGGGGCTGCAACCGATGGATAAAACAGATGGCCCGCGCCAATGAATCTCTCGCAACATCGAATTGAGGGGCGCTCATGGTCTTGTGGGACAAGCATCCAGTACCGCGGCTTCGAGATCAATATCCAGCCGAAGCCGATCAACGCGACTTGCGGCGCACCGGTCGGCCCTGACAATCGGTTCAGGTTTCCGGATACATTTGCCGTCCCGGAGCCGACCTGCGGCATGGGTACCTCACCAAGGCGTCCCAGTCTCTCGAGCACGCTACGGATTTGACTGACGGACAGGCCGGCGAAGATGAACTGCGTCAAGCTGTTTCTGTGCGGGGACGTTATGTTGGGACGCGGTATCGATCAGATACTGCCGCATCCGAACCGGCCCCATCTCTACGAGCCCTATATGCGTTCGGCGAGAGACTATGTGAGCCTCGCCGAAGCGAAAACCGGCCCATTAGCGGAGTGTGTCCCGTTCGGCTACGTGTGGGGCGATGCGCTGCCCGAACTGGAGCGCATGTGTCCTGCCGCGCGCATCATCAACCTCGAGACGGCCGTCACATCCAGCGAGGACGCATGGCCCGGAAAGGGCATCCACTACCGCATGCATCCCGCCAACGCTCCCGTCTTGAGCGCCGCGAAAATCGACTGCTGCGCGCTCGCGAATAATCATGTGCTCGACTGGGGCTATCGCGGGTTGAAGGAAACTCTGAATGCCTTGCGTTCAGCCGGCATTCATACGGCGGGCGCGGGGCAGGACGACGTCGAGGCAGCCACGCCTGCCGTGATCGAACTGGCGGGCGGCGGCAGGGTGATGATCTTCGCCTTTGCCACGGAATGCAGCGGCGCGGGCGCGGACTGGGCCGCCGATCGGGGCCGCCCCGGCGTGAACCGGCTCTCTGATCTTTCGGCTGACACCGTATGCACGATCGCCGCGCAGGTGCGAGCGGTCAGGCAGGCAGCCGACATCGTCATCGTCTCGATCCATTGGGGCGAGAACTTCGATTTCGACATACCTGCGTCGCGGCGATACTTCGCGCACGAACTCATCGATTCGGCGGGCGTGGATCTCGTACACGGCCATTCGTCGCACCACGTGAAGGGCATCGAGCTGTATCGAGGCAAACTCGTCCTGTACGGTGCCGGGGACTTCATCAACGACTATGAAGGTATCGGCGGTCAGGAAGCGTTTCGCAGCGACCTTGCGCTGATGTATTTCCCCACGCTCGACCTTGAAACAGGCTTGCTGGCCGAACTGTCGATGACGCCGACGCAGACACGCCACTTCCAAATCAACCGGGCGCCTGAAGTAGGCATTCGATGGTTACACGAAACGCTGAATCGGGAGAGTCAGCCATTGGGCGCCACCGTGGAGCGCCGCGCGAACGACACGCTCGTGCTGCGTGCGGGCGCTTAGGTGCCGAGATAACGCTCGAACCACTGCACCGCGTACCGCGCAACGGCTTCCAGTGTGCCGGGCTCTTCGAACAGGTGGGTGGCGCCGGGGACGATCACAAGATCCTTCGGACATTCGAGAAGAGCGAAAGCCTCCCGATTGACTTCGATGACAGTGGCGTCGAGCCCGCCTACCACGAGCAACGTAGGCGCCTGCGCCGCGGCGAGAAGGTCGCGTCCGGCGAGATCGGGCCTGCCGCCTCGCGAAACGATCGCCTCAACCGGGACCGACGACACGTGCGCCGCGCGGATCGCCGCAGCCGCGCCCGTGCTCGCGCCGAAGTAACCAAACGAGAGGCGTGCCGTCTGCTTTGCCGCGATCCAGGCCGTTGCTTGCGCGAGACGCACCGCCAGCAGCTCGATGTCGAAGCGGGCAGCGGGACCGGTGTCTTCCTGCTCGGAGAGCAAGTCCATCAGCAGCGTTCCGATGCTGGCCCGGTTGAGTTCGGTGGCCACGTACTGGTTACGAGGGCTGAACCGTGAACTGCCGCTGCCGTGCGCGAACAGAACCAGTGATTGAGCGTCCTGTAGCAGCGCAAGCGTGCCCATCAGGAAGGCGTCTTCCACCGGAATGGTGACTTCCTGCATTTGGAGCCGAGGGTCCATGGCATCCTCAAGCCGGGTACGACATTTTCCGACCCAATACGCGACGCGTGCGCCGTCATTCTCGCGGGCGCGCTGATGCCGAGCAAGACATCAGATTGCCCGGCAGGCTTCCGCGCATGTCCGGCACGCATCGCTGCATGTGCCGCAGTGCTCAGGTGCATGCCGCGCACATTCATCGGCGCACTCGTCACAGATCCGTGCGCAGAGTTCGCAAAACTCGGGTGCGAAATGGCTTTGTCGAGCCAACGCCGCAGATGTGAGGCGGCATAGCGAAGCGCAATCGGCGTTGAGGCGAATACATTTGGCCATGCTCACCCTGCCCGGTTCATCGAGGCAGGCGGATGCGCAGCGATCGCAGGCAGCGGCACAGGCATCGCAGGCTTCAATAGCCGGCTGATAGATTTCGGGGTTCATCGACGAAGCTCCAGACTTGAATAGAGTTGTTCGGCGTCCGCCGCGTGCTCTCCTGCAAGGCAAGGCGCAAGGTGTTGCGAATGACTTCAGGGCCGACCAGCGCGCCTCTCGTAGCAGCGTAGTCGCTAGTGTCGGTGCCGTAAAGCGAAGCTGCGAGCCGGATTTCTCGCGAATAGCTTGATTAAACGTTTCGAGTTTGATTCGCTGTACCGGTTCGCCGTGGTTCCGGACGAGATTCTTCGAGACAAGGCGACAACAGGGGGACTAACCTCACGGGTCGACGCTATCCGCGATGGCCGCTCGGTGATCCACATCCGTCTCAACCGAAGCGTCCCGGTGCGGCCCACCTCGGCCCTGGACCATCGGCGATAGCAAATGAGTGCGACCTCAACGTCGCCTCAGGTTGGGGAAGTCCCTCACATTTGAAAAACTCGGAGCGTGCTGTTTTCGAATAGCACTCAAAAAAATCGAACTCTCAGATCGATCTACAACCCGCTCGCGAGCATTAGTTAAGGGTAAAACGACCCCTGCAAACCTGGCGAGAACAACTGTCGTCGAGTTCTTCAACACAATAGGTCGAGGGCGGTCCGTCACGACAAGCGGGGTCCAGTCCCGCCATTCGAGTTATCAGTGTGACCGGCCGTCAAGCGTCGTTCGAAAGTTTCCTGCTCAGACGTCAGGCGGTCGCTCCTGCTACGAAGTCGCCGTTCCATTGCCCACTAAGCACGCCGGACGATGTACCGCTGAGTCGCGAAATCGCCAAATCATGCGAAAGTCAGTCTCCCAACATCCAGGCAAGCCGGCATTTGACGTGCAACGGCCAACGGGCCCTCATGAAGTTGACCCGCCTCGTAGACGAAATATCTGTCCTGCACTTCGAGACCGCGCGCAGCGCCATTATGAGCTTGCGAAAAAAAGTCTGGAGGACATCGCTCAAGCAGAGGACCTGGAGTGATTGCCTTGGGCTTCATCATTGAGGTCGTCAAGGGCTTCCGGGACCCCAACTAGAGTTACCGGCGGCTTGCGTCTATCCTTCTCTCACCCCTTTGGCTGCCAGCGGCGTCGACGAGGTGCTCCGCGCTCATCGATAGTGGTTACCGCTCAGCAAAAGCAAACCCAAAAAGGAGAAAACCAGATGTCACAATCGATCTCGCGGCGCGCTTTCATGGCATTCGGTGGTCTGGCCCTGGCGGGCATGCTGTCCTTGGCGCAAGCGGCGCCGGTCCCATTTGAAGTGCCATTGGTGGGTGGCCAACAGGTCCCACCGGTGCAGACTCCTGGCAGCGGCAGTGCCAGGCTCACGTACGACCCTGGTACGCGGGTCGTAACCTGGAACATCAGCTTCAGCGGATTGTCGAGTCAGGCCACAATGGCGCATTTCCACGGCCCCGCCCCGGCCGGCAAAAACGCCGACGTGAAAGTCTGGCTCTCTCAGAAGGGCAGCATGGAGATGACGAGCCCACTTAGCGGTCAGGCCACGCTATCCCCTGACGACGCCAAGATGTTCGAAGCCGGTGACATGTACATCAACGTTCACACCAAGAACCATCCGAACGGGGAGATCCGCGGCCAGGTGGTGCCGCCGAAGAGCTACTGACGCAACGACTGAAACGGCACCCTGAGATCAGGTTCGCGGCGAGCTCAGAGAAAAACCGCGAGCAGCATCACCACGGTAGCCCCGACCCCGAGCGGCAGCAGCGCCAGCAGCGCTGGCGTCTGCCGCGGCGCGTCGATGAACGAGGGCAGCAGCTTGTAGCCGGTTAGCATCGGCCGCAGCAGGTTGTGTCCCTTCGCTATTGCGTAGAGAGCGATCACGAGCACGTGCAGTGTTACCGCGGCGAGCAGCACGTCCCAAACAAGCCCGTGCAGTGTCGAGATGGCGTTGGCGAGCCACGAGGGGATCACCACACTCAACGGCCCTTCGTCGGCGATGTCGTTGTTGACGTAGAGCCCGCTCAGCGTCTCGACCAGTAACAACGCGAGGAGCAGCAGGACTATCCAGCCGCCGGCCGCATTGTGGCCCATCTGCACATCCGGCTCGCGCCGAAACAGGTGACGCAGATGACGAAGTGCAGCCGCGGGCGACGCCACGAAACTGCGAAAGCGCGCGGTCTCGCTTCCAAAGAAGCCCCACAGCAGCCGGAAAATAACCAGGGCGAGCAGCGACTCGCCGACCCGGACGTGCCAGTCGATCCAGTTCAGCTTCAAGGTGACATACGCCGCCGTAACCAGCGCGACCACCAGCCAGTGAAACAGGCGCACCGGTGCGTCCCAGACCAGCACCGGGCGGCGGGCAGGCTGTGTCTGCAGTGTTGCAAGTTCGTCGGCATCCATGTGCCGTGTCTCCTCCCGCAAGCGGCTAGAAGAGATACAGGGCCGCGATGAACACCACGCCGAAGAATAGCACCGCGGTAATGAGTTAGGCCATTGTGTCCAGCAATGAGCTACGCTACCTCGACGGATACTAAAGGCAGTTTTCCTTGCACGCGTGCGCAAAATTTTTCGCTGACGCGTGGCGTACCCACTTGGAAGTGTGTGAAATCGTCGCCGAATCGCATCGTCGATCACGCTAAGACTTATCAGGCGGCGGGCATAACCACTCCACTAGTCACGTCTACGCGCTCTGATGACGAGAGGCGATCTGCTTCATGCTCACGCCACCCACTGAAATATGAAACCCAATAGCATCGCGCGCAAACACCTGTATATCCTCGATGGGAAGAATAAGCCTGTCGAGGTGTTCGACTTCAGCGAGTGGTCGCGCTGGCGGTCTGAGAATGACCTGATTTTTCGGCGCACATTGATGGAGGAATCCGGCGTGACAATCACTACCCGCTTTCGCGGTGTATCTGAAACGGGTAGCGGAGAGCCCCTGCCGTTTGTGACCCGTGTTGCCGGCATGCAGCAGGAGCGAGACAACGAGAGCTACGGAGTCCGCACGCTCGATGAGGCGCTGGAGCAGCATGAGCGCACCCTACAGAAAATCCTCCAGATGCTGACCAGACCGTGATCGCCACAACGCGGCGGCGCACATCGTGTTATATCTGAGGCAGTCGCGCCTGTCGCGCGGGATACGACGGTGGCAGGACGCCGAGCGGCCTGCATCAGTTCTTGTGGGCCCTACATGGAAAAGCGCCATCGGCGCGCAATCAATGAATGAAGTGCTCGCTAGCGATGAGCTGCTGCAAGGACGCTGTACTACCCGTTAGGGTCGCAGTTAGCCGTTATCTACTGCCCGTTGTTCAATCCACTTCACGACCACGGAGCACTTGCGTCAGGGCGCTCCAGCTCCCTGATGTATTTCGCCCCCACGCATCAGGCGCCGCGCGATATCGGCCGTCTGCAGCGTGCCGCGTTCAGTCGGTGAATGAGCCGCGAGATAGCGGGCGACCGCAATGAGAATATGGCGACCCTCGCCAGAGTCGCCCCACACAGCAAACTGCCGGGCCCCAGCCTCCAGCATCTGATAGGCATGGAAGCCTGCATCTTCGCGCAGCACCGCAAGTGCAAGCGTGGCGATCAGCGCCTGGGGCGGATGGCCGAGCGTGAGATGGCGCGCTACCAGCATTGCCACAAGATCGACCTGTCGCTGCCGGTCGAAGGCATCGAGCAACGCGGTGCGGATCGTCTCCGGATCGGCGGGGAGGTCGTCGAGCTGATCGTTACCTTCGCCCGGGATGCCCGCCGGTGGCACGTTCAGATAACGGGCAAGGTAGAGCGCCATGGCCCCGTGCGTGATGGCGCGCACGGCCGCGACGTAGCCGTCGATGTCCTCGTTCCCGATCCGCCTGAGCATCTGCTGGACCGCGTTGGCATGGGTGAAAACGTGGTGCGCCGTCTCCCAGTCGGCGTGCTCGTTGGCATTGCCGAAGCGCGCGACGCGCAGCGCCGCGCCATAAGCGAGTGACTGTCCCAGGTCAGCAGGCGCGGCGCCAGCACGGATCGCCGCCTTCAGCGCATCAATGATTTTCGCTGGATCGTCTCCGAGCAGTTCCCGCGCCAGCGCCGCGTGCTCTGACCAGCTTTGCGAGCCGCGTCCGTCAGCGAAGAGTTGCCCCATCTCGCTGGCTGATTCGTCACACAGCGCGACAAGATCGACAGGCTGGCGCCAGGCGGTCGATTCCTCGGCGCCACGAGCGGCCACCATCTGGGCGATGATAGTCGGCAGCAAAACTGACGCGTGTTCCCAGCCGACCAGGTCGAGGCACTCAAACGCCTTGTTGACGAAGTCGAGCGAATGACCTGTGTCGGCAAACGCCCGCTCGGTGCCGGCAGAAAGCAGGGCGTCGGCGAGCGCAGCGGGTGAAACCCCCGTGGCAATCGCCGTCAACAGGGTGCGCTCAGCCGCCTCGCGGTGACGCACGTTTGTCCAGAGGCGCAGCCAACGCTTGAGCGCAGCTGGCTCCGGCCGGCTGTCTAACGGTGCACGTTCCCGCCGCGGCGCCTCGCCCGCGCAGTCCGCCGCCACACGGCGCGCGCCGTGGAACAGGGCGAGATAGGTGTCGTCCTCTTTCAGCAGCGGCAACAGATTGGCGAGCGCCGTCAGAATCGTGAGACCGACGCCCCAGCCATCGCGGTTCTGCGCTCCGAACAGCGCCACCCGTCGCACGATGTCGGCCACAGATACATCGGCCGTGAGCTGACCCTGCACGGCTTTGGCGATGACGAGTCCGAGATTGTGCGCAAGGCCATCCGCAAACCGCTGACGCCAGTGCGCCGCGGGATCGGAATGTCCAAACGTGGTCGCCACCCAGACGTCGCCATTGCGCACCTGGACCGCGCTGCTCGGCACATCGTCCGCCCAGAGGTCGAATGTGCAGCCGCTCTGCAGATCGAAGCGGGCATGGTGCCAATGACAGGTCAGGATGCCATCCTCGACAGTGCCTCGCTCGAGCGGAAAGCCCATGTGTGGGCAACGATTGTCCAGGGCGAAGACGCGCCCGCGGTCGTAGATGACGAGGATTGGACCATGGCCACCTTGCACAACGAGCCGCCCCTTCACCCTCAGCTCTTCAAGGCTTCCCACGAGCATGAATCCGTTATTCGATGCGTCCATGAGCATACCTCCCGCATTCGTCTCTCCGCGGACATCGCAGGGACATTGTAGGTACGCCGGGTCCCCGGCAACAGAAGCATGCTTTTGTTCGCCCGCACTCGCTACCCGTGAAGCAATTGCCCTGACGGGACAAAAATACGCAAATTACGCATAATATGTATTGTCTTAAGCGGAGCTACTCATGACTACTGTCACTGCCACCGATCTCGCCCGGCGCACGAATCAGGTGCTCGACGCCCTGGCTCGGGGGGAGTCTGTCACGATCACGCGCAATAACACCGTACTCGGCACAATCAATCCTCCCGTGCGCGCTGTCACGCTTCGTGAAGCCTTCGAGCGGCTCCCCAGGATGTCGCCCGAGGTTGCCGAGCGTTACAAGTCCGATATCCGCAACGCCGATTTCGACGACGAGGTGCGTGATCCGTGGCAGAAGTAATCGTTGATACGTGTGTCTGGATCGATGTCAGTCGGGGCATCCTCGACGTTGACGCGATCTACAGCCTCGCTGGGTCTGAACTGGTCCATGTCTCGGCGATCTCGCTTGGCGAACTGGCGTTCGGCGCGCAGCTCCCAAACGACGCGCGAGAGCGAGCCGAGCGAACGGCATTGCTGCGCGCCGTCGAACGGATGTCGGTGCTCGCGGTAACGCGCGAGACGACACAGTCATTCGGTCTGCTCGCGACCATGATGAAGGTGGCGGGTCGTAATTCGCGCCCGCGTTATAACGATCTCTGGATCGCCGCTCAGGCTCACGAACATCGTCTTCCGCTTCTCACGAGCAATCCTGACGACTTTCGCGCGCTCGACGTGATTGAAGTCATCGAAGCGCCGAAGGCGGCTCATTGAACGCAGGCGTCGCGCGGTTCGCTCCGACGACTTCTTTTTAGTGTCTGGCAGTCTACGGCGCGCGCTGCACCCGGAAGCAGTCGAGCGTCCATCTCCATGCTCCACTGTCCAGCATGCAGAATTCCTTGCGCAAGCCGGTGAAGTGATTCGCTCGGTGGTATCGAAGCATGAGCGCGGCGACCACGACCGCGAAAATCAGGCCGCCTGCTGGCTATCCACGACACTACCTGATGTCATTAACGTTATAGAGCGAGCGTTCGATAGTGCGTGGATGCGTGCCGGGTGAGCACCGATCATTGGTCACGGCTCGACCATCACCTCCCGAGTTGCTTTTCACTGCGCAGCGCCGGAAGACGGAGTGCGTGACTTCGCCGCCTCGGTTCAATCGAGAAACGCGGCCTCGACGATGATCTTGGCCGCTGGCCGCAGATACCTGCGCTGTGCCAGGGTGTCGCCCGGGCGAGAAACGCCAGCCGCGAGTTGAAAAACGCGGGCGCGCTGCCGACATACCCGAGTGTCCCGTCCTGCTCGAAGACGATCGCGCGCTCGATCTGATTGCCGGGAAGGTAGTCGAGATCCCCAGGCATCTGCTCAATGAGAGGGCAGGAGAGGGAAAGACGGTAAGCTGGCGCACAGACTATCCGCCCGAGCCAACAGAGAATGGCCTCGACGGGGGCGTGCTTACATCCGCGTCTGGAGATCCCTGAGGTTCGTGGCCACGAAAAAGGAAAAAATCATGAACCATCGACTGGTTGCCGCTGCTGTCCTTGTCATCCCGTCGTTGTCGCAAGCATTCCAGCCAATCCCTGTTCCCGAATGTCACGCGGCAGGCCGGGATGCTCCGGCTCAGGAGACGATAGACGCCGCAAAGTGTCGGGCTCGATGGCTGATTGCGGGGGCGTATAACCGAACGGAAGGCAATGCGATGAATGCCGTTTCAGAGTGCGCCGGCACATTCGACGAGGTTCTCAACCATCGTTTGACGGAGGGGGTGTCCCATGACGAACTGGTCGTGATGTGCTTCGACACTGCCATGCACATGGGCATCATGAAACCCGACCAGTGAAGCAGATACCACCGCCCGACGAGGTCGGTCGTACTGGATAAGCGCGACCAATGCTGCGAGATGACAATGCTTGCCCCGAAGCGGGAGCCGTCCTTGCGAACGCGCCAGCCTTCTTCTGAATACTCACCGGCGGCCCGCGCGTTTCGCAGCACTTCTTCCGGGTGTCCCGCCGAGACCTGGTGCGAGGTGTAGAGGGCAGAGAAATGCTGACCGATTATTTCGTCGGCGGTGTATCCCTCTGGACGTTGAGCCCCGGTTCCACGTCGTAACGATGCCAATTTCGCTGAGCCTGACGATTGCATGCTCGCTGACGGAGTCGACGGGAAGTTTGAAGGTGGCATTGCCGTCCTGCGGATTGCAGCATTCGCGAGACATCGGGGCAGCTGACACAGCGTTCGCTTCGTTCATCGCGACTCCCCAGTTTCGTTGCGCCAGAAGCAGGCGCATGCCGGCCCTGACGGATTCACATGAAGACAGGAGCAGTGGCCATACCGCTACGGCTGCGGGACTATGGCTGGCTGCTCGAAGTGCGGCAAGTTAGCGAAAACGGGTCGTGAACGACCGGAAACAGCACGGTGGGCGCGCGCTGACGGAGCCGGAGCGACCGTAAACGCTGCGTTCCTGGCTTTTTCGACTATTCTCTTACTACAAGACTGGACGTCCGGCGCAGTAGGAGGCAGTCGGACGGCTAGAGCAATCATGGCTTTCCACACAATGACCTCGCCTGCGCCGAGTTGACAGCCATTACCTGAAAAGAAAGTGAGCGCCAGCGGGTGTCGGTCAACAACCGGAGCCGTCGACAATGAACGAACCCAAATCGAAGAGAGACCCTGAGGGAACGCGCCGGGTTGTGTCGCACTAAGGATGGCGGGACGAGGCAGTTTCGATATGGTAAGAACTGCTTACGTAAGCAGTGAATAGAATTGGTCGGCAACGGTCCGTTCGATGGCGGCGTCTTTCATCTGCCCTTTCCTGATCATATGCATCACTTCGATGCCTTACAGGATGACGCGGGCGCAGTGAAAATTCTTGAAGCCCATCATCGGCTTGACGATACGTTTGATTGTGCGATGATCCTGTTCGACAATGTTGTTCAAATACTTGATCTGCCGGATCTTGATCGGCGTTTGCCGTTCGGCGTTGATGGCTTGCAGAGCGGCGAGATTGGCGCCGCTCTTATCCACGGTGATGGTCTGCGGCTCGCCGTTCTGGTCGATGGCCTTCTCGAAATAGCGACGCGCGGCAGCCTTGTCGCGATGGGCTCGAAGCAGGAAATCGACGGTATTGCCGGCCTTGTCCACCGCGCGGTACAGGTACTTCCACTGGCCGCCCACCTTAATATAGGTCTCATCCATCCTCCAGCTCTTGCCGACCGGTCGCTTGTGCTGGCGAAACGCTTTTTCGAATAGCGGGATGAGCTTGATGACCCAGCGGTGTACCGTCGAATGGTCCACCTCGAAACCTCGTTCTGCCATCATTTCCTCGAGGTTTCGCAGGCTCAGCGAATAAGCCACGTACCACCGCACGCACAGCAGGATTACATCGAGCGGATAGTGCAGTCGCTTCATCACCTTGCCGACGTCAGGTGGCAACGTCTTGCGTGGCGTCTTCGTCGTCTTGGCCATCGTGGTCGTCAGCAATTTCCATTAGCCGGATTTTACCTTGATGCCTTGTTGCGACAGAGCCGCTCGTAGACCCGGGGCCACGGCCACGCCTCGAGCGCCCAGGCCGGCGGACCGTCAACCGACTCAAAGCCATATTCGCCCGGGTCATCAAAAATGTCGTCGGCCGTCTCGTCCAGAATTTGCTGCATGTAGTCGACGTCACGCACGCTCATCGGATGCCACCGTTTGCGGTAGCGATCCTGCCCGCCTATGACTTTTCGTGCCGACAGATCGATGACGATCCGGTGGGACATATATGGATCGCTCGCCCACAGCGATTCCCAGCGGCCAACAGCGTACCCACGTGGCTGTGCCATCATCGGAGCAGCAGCCTTTCAACGATAGCGCTCGCTGGCTTGCCACCATCCTGATCTACGTAGAAAGCGACGGCGCCTCCGACCACGTCGTGCGAGCGGATATGCACAGCATGGTCCTTCGAGCCGCGCGATCGGGACGCGCTTCTCGGCGCAAGATCGAGCGCGTTGAACCGGATCGGATAGGTGACCAATTCGTCGCCCGTCTGAACCACGAATTGAATGCGATCGAGCCTGACTCCAGCCAGCTGCGTCCCCACGATCCTGTTCAGCACCGTGTCAAACGCCGCTTCGGAAATGTGCATCTGCGAATCGACTGCAGCACTGCGGAGCAGATGTACGATGGCACGTGCGCCGGCCGCCTGCGGGATCAAAGCGATGCGATAGCGCGCGATGTGTGGCTCCTGGTTTGCATTCGGGTATATGACGTCCTTGAACGGGCCTATGTAGGTCATGTGCATCCTTGTTGGTAAATCGCAGAACGCGTGCTCTGCGTATGACCCACGGTACGCACAACTAATAGAAGTCAAGGCGCTCGCTTTGGCGGCCCCTGCACGCTATCGCCGCAACGCCGATATATCAGGGGTTGCTGCTTTCAACGTCAAAGGTCTGCCGCAGCCTGTTGACCGTCCGATGGCTAGAAAGCCCCAGCAGATTACTCACCTGCTCGTTGGACATGCCCTCGATGAGGTGCCGACGGCCGAAGGTATTGCGCAGCAGACGCGGGCTTTCGTCGGGTGCGGAGATTTGCGCCTGACGGAGCGCTTGGCGCACGTATTCACCGAGCCTGTCTGTTTTCATGGGGGTACCGCGTGCCGTTGACACGAAGAGCCACTGCGCAGGACAGGACATTCCTGTGCGCGCGCCCTGATAAAGCCGTAGGAGATCAACGGCGAACGCATCAACGGGCACGCGTCGCGCGATACGCGGTCCGTGTTTCTTCACGAACACACTCATGCGCGAGCTGCTCGCGTCCAGATCTTCTACGACGAGCGCCCGGAGTTCTGACGCGGTTAGGCCGGTCCCGAGCAGCAACGCGACGATTGAGGCGTTGCGCAATTCCTTGAAGGAATCGAAGGCGCGAACGGCACAGGCTGATTGAAGTCGAACGTCATCGGCAGAACCCAGGAAGACAGGCGCCGGCTCCTCTTCTGGCCAGCGCTCGCTCGACAGGAGGTTGCTGGCTGGATTACCAGTGCGAAGCTCAAGCGCGATCAGGTGTCGGGCGAGACGATCAATCAGCTTAAGGTATCGCTGGCGCGTTGACGTGCCGGGCCTGCAACTGCCATCGAGCTCGGCAAAGAAGCTGTCGATATGGTCGACGCCGAATGCGACCACATTGCTGCGGTGAGCAATCAGGTATCGGTTGAGCCGACGAAACATCGACAGGTGCTGAACAATCGATTGCTCCGCAAAGGCGCGACGATCGGCGCCAGTCGCCTCGACACGCTGCCATTCGACGTATGCATCTTCGGGACTTCGCAGCCACTGTTCCGGGTCCATAAACCTATATACTGAATTTACGTCTCCCCATACTACTGCGAAGCTACCGCTTCGCCAACCCGTTTTGCAAAGGGAAGGGGGTGCCATTGTCCACGCAGACCAGACCAAAGGTGCAGGCCCGGGGAAGCCGAGGCTGATTCGATGGCATTCGACTTCGCAGCGCAAATTGAAGCGCGGAAGTCCCGCCACTCGAACACGATCGCACATCGTGCTATCCAGATGGATCGTTGGATGACGTCCGCGACACGACGCGCTACATCTGCGGGCGGTGACCAGTACCGACTTGCCTCCTGAATCACTTCCCTGGCAGCGAGCCTGCGCGTCTTTTGACGCGCAGGCTCTTTTTTTACACGGTGGTGTGTGACCAACCCTTGCCAGCGTCGCTCACGGGCAAGGCCGCTGGCAGGTTTTTCCGAGGAAATGAGGTAGTTCAAGGCTGTCAGCGATGCTTGCTACTGAGGACGGGCGAACTCCTCGTAATACCCGAAAATGCGGCACGAAAACTTCGGGATTAGACGATGGCAAAGCCTCCGGTAGTTGAACTTCATCAAATTCGCCATGCGCTGAAAGTTGCAGCCGTGACGGGGCAATCCCCCGTTCGCGATGTTGCACTTCTGCTGCTGTTATATGGCACTGGCCTCACGCCGAATGAGGCCGCCACGCTCCTGATTTCAGACTACTTGGAAGCGAACGGAGCGGTGCGTGTTCAATCAACGGTCCGCGCCGAAATCGCGTTTAACGGCAAGGCTCGCCCGTTGATCTGGGCAAGCTCCAAAATCCGCCAGGCAATTGATGACTACCTTGCGTATCGGCTCGCGGCGCGGCAGGGCGTTACAACCACTCCATCGGCGTACCGTGGATTGGACGCTTACGCTTCACTTTTTAGGGCGAGCGACGGAGAACCGTTCACCTTTACCCGGCGGGTGACAGGAAGCGGCGCAGTAAGCTATTCCTGTGAAACCCTGACGGAGATTGTCCGGCGACTGCATCAGCAGGCGGGCATAGAAGGCGGCAACGCATCAGCGGCGAGGCGCACGTTCGCTGTGCGCCTGCATCGGGACGGTCGCTCGCTGAAACTTATTCAGCAACTGCTTGGAGTTTCGAGCCTGTCTGCCGTTAAGAACCTGATTCAAGGCGATCCAGTTCACCTGTCGTCCATAGTAAGCGGGGTGATCTGACGGACCAACGAGACCGCGAAACGGCGCTGGTACGATTGCGGATTTGGTTATAACATTGTGTTGACGTGCGTTTCGCAATGGCATAACATTGTACTTACGGTGGACTTATGAAAACAACGATTCGCAGGATGGGTAATTCGCAGGGCGTGCTGATTCCAAAGCCCGTCCTCGCGCAGTTGGGACTGGAGAACGAAGTGGAAATGGAAGTTGAAAACGACGCGATTGTGCTGCGTCGCCCCCGCCATAAGGCTCGCGACGGTTGGGCTGAGGCGAGCAAGGCGCTTGCTGAGAGCGGTGACGACGCGCTGGTGATGGGTGAGTTTGGCAACGCCGACGATGCGGAGCTTGCATGGTAGTGCGCGGCGAAGTCTGGCTCGTTGCGCTCGATCCGACGCTAGGTAGCGAGATTCAAAAGACGCGGCCATGTGTCGTGGTATCGCCGCCGGAAATGCACGACCATCTGCGGACGGTCATCGTCGCGCCGATGACTTCCAAGGGCCGCCCTGCGCCGTTTCGCATACCCGTGACGTTCAAACGGAAACAGGGGTTGATCCTGCTGGATCAGATTCGCGCGGTAGACAAGGTGCGGCTGGTAAAGAAAGAAGGCGTGATTGCCGATAAGACGATGTTGGACACCCTGCGTACCTTGCAGGAAGTGTTCGCGGAATAGGAAAATTCTATGAAACTCACGCGAATCAACGTCTGCACGCTCGTTCTGGCCGTGGTCCTAGCTGCACTCATCACGCCGGTCTAAAGGACCTTGTAGCGCAGATTCCGGCGACCGCATCGAGCATGTCCAGATGGTTGGTCATCGGGTTTCTCTACGCAGTCCAAGGCGCTTCGGCACTGTATGGTGCGCGGTCGCTTTCGCGGTGGATTTTTGCGCACGCGACGGGCGATAAGAGCGCGTCGCATTGAATTGTGAACAGGACGGAAAAGCCGGTGCATCCGGCGCAAGGAGAAGCGATGGAACACGAAGCACTCTACGATGCAATCCAGAATGCGTTTGGCGTACTCGCCGCGCATGGCGGCAGGATCGAAGACGAACATCGCGCTCTCGTTGCTGGGCTGATCGAGCGATGCGAGATTGCCGCGATGAACACAGATGCCGACCTTGGGCCGTGGGAGCGCAGAGAATTCGCTTTGGCTCGTGCGGCGCACGCAGCTGGCTGGCTTCGCTTGTCCTTGACTGCGGCGCATAAGGCGTTGCAGGTAAGCGAGTTGCCGAGGGATCAATACGATTACGGTTGGACCTACAGCCAGCATCAGATTGAAAAGTCTGCTGATTGACCGGAAAAGCGGTTCCGCCCCCAACAAGGAAAGCGATGAAAACCTACACCTACGAGGAAATCACGGCAGCGGCCAAGCAAATCGTCGCTGACGAGTTGAATCGCGCGGAGAAGGAGCCGAACTCGGAATCGGCTCGGCATCTTCGCGGCTACGCTGTGGGCGCATGGCTGCTGTGGCAGACGGTCACGGGCAACGAGGCAGGCAACCCGACTCGCCGCGAGGACAGCAAGGCATTCAAGAAGCTGCTTGGTTTGCCCGATTGATCGGTGAATAGCTAGGAAAACCGCGGCGCGATCAAATCTGAAGTGCAACACCTTCCTCGTGTAAGGTGTGCACATGCAAAAAAGAAGAACGTATCAACAGCTTCAGCCTGAAGAACGCATAACCATTGCAAGCATGAAGCAGCAGGGTTCGAGTGTTCGGGCCATGGCCCGAATACTCGGGCGCCCGGCATCAACCGTGAGCCGCGAGCTGACCAGAAACACGTGTTCTGCCGTGGGCTATGCGTCTGCGCCGGCGCAGTCGCTCAGCACGAGCCGACGCGAGGCTGCGCGCCCATGTCCCAAGCTGCACCCTCAAAGCGTGTCGTGGCGCGTCGTACTCACCCTGCTGGAATGGAAGTGGTCGCCCCAGCAGATCTCAGGTACCCTCAAACGAATGTGGCCCAACGATCCGACCCAGCACGTCTCGCACGAGACCATCTACACTGCCATCTATGCGCAGCCACGCGGTGAGCTGCGCCGCCAGCTTATCGCCTGTCTGCGCCACGGCCACAGCACGCGTATGTCACGCAAGCGGGGCACTGACCGGCGCGGCCAGATCCCCGACATGGTGAGCATCCATGTGCGCCCGCCTGAGGTCGACGACCGGGTGATGCCAGGTCACTGGGAAGGCGACTTCATAAAGGGCGTCGGCAACCAGTCTTCCGTCGGCGTGCTGGTTGAGCGCACCAGTCGCCTGGTGCTGCTGGCGAAGATGGAAGACGCCACCGCCGCCTCGGCACTGGCGGGCTTCACTGCCAAACTGAATTCGATCGCCGCACCACTGCGCCAGAGCTTTACCTACGACCAGGGTAAGGAAATGACCCGGCATCAGGAGCTCAGCGCCGCCACCGGCGTGCGCGTGTACTTCTGCGATCCGCACAGTCCATGGCAACGCGGTACCTGCGAGAACACCAACGGGCTGCTGCGGCAGTATCTGCCGAAGGGCACTGACCTCTCGATCTACAGTCAGGACGAACTCGATGGCATCGCCGACAGCCTCAACAGCCGACCTCGCGCTACCCATGCATTTCATTCACCATTCGAGGTCTTCGAACGTATGCTCGCAACCGCTTCGATAACCTCAGCTTCCATTCATTAGCCCCCTGTTGCGCTTCACTCTTGAAACCGCCCGCTTTAATTTTGACCGTTTTCGAAATAAAAGACAAATGCCGACTTACATTCTGAGCCTGATCTCGTCAGCGGGCGTAAGCGCCGCGTTATGCGGCGCACTGGTGTTCCTCGCGCGCAATTGGATTGGCGAGCGACTCAAGCGTGCTATAGGGGCAGAATACGACTCGAAGCTTGAGGTACACAAAGCGCAGTTACAAGCCTCGAACGCCGAGCGCCTCGAATCGTTCAAAGCTCAACTGGCCATGCAGTCAGCGAGGGACGGCGCCGTACATGCGGCTCTTGTGAAGTACCGCTTCGATGCCATCAAAGCAGTGCTTGGCCCCTTGTTGGAATTTCATGAGGCCGTTGCGGCCCTCGTGAACCCGCTGCAGCTTAACGGCGGACCGGATTTAGACCAGAGAGTTGAACGCGTGCTTCAGGCTCAGAAAGCCTTCGTGGAGGCCTATCAACCTAATCGGATCTTTTTACCCAAACGCTGTGCTGATCACGTTGCCGAGATCCGATCGAAGCTTGTAAGCAACGCGAATGTCTTTACGCAAATTGTGAATCCAGCGATCAAAGGCACTGGAATCAACGATCCATACACCAAGTGGAACGAAGTTTACGTTAGCGTTTCCTCGGAAGTTCGCAGGACCATTGCAGAAATGGAATCGGAGATGCGTACATTGATGGGCGACGAGCGAAGTTGACGCGGTTAAAGCGTGGGCCGCCTAAGTAGCCCGCAATGCCATATGAACACCTACGAAACGAATAGGTATCGGAAAACGTTATGACGGAGCAAAACATAGAGCAATTGAGGGATCGACTCGCGAGAGCCGAGTCAGAGCGGGATGCTTGGCGAGATAAATCTGAGCACCACTACAAGATGGCGTGTGCTCTGGTGGAGGCTCTCTGTAAGCAACTCGTTGCAGCGGAGTCTTCTCAGTCCTGAAACCTGATGATTGGACCGGAATGGTCGCGGAGGCAGCGTAATGGCGAGTCACGTACTCACTCAGTTCCCGCAAGACGAGCAGGATGATTTCGCAGCCGTGTGCCGGAAGAACGGCCGTGCCGTCAGAGAATTCCAAGTGGTGGACGAAGACCAGTATCCGAGTGGCGGCAGGGTCGGGCCAATTGGCCGGCAAGTGACCATGGCGCTGCGCGGTAGGTCAGCCGTGGCTCTATACGATGGCGGACACGGCGGCGCCTGGATCGCCGATTTCGAGAACGACTTGAAGGCAGGATCGTTCGAGTGAGACAACAAAGCGGAAAATAGGCCAATGGGATGATTATCAAGGCAGAGAAGTTTGGCGGTTTTGTCGCGATAAGCGATGAGGGTTCAGCAAGCCGGCATTAGATTAGGATGCCTTATGTGATCAGCAAGTAAAATTGAACGGCGACACTGCGGGTGGTGTCGCCACTCGTCTGGCCCTTGCGGATCATGTGCATGAGCTCGATACCGGAGAGGATGATGCGCGCGCAGCAGAAATCCTTGAAGCCCATCATCGGCCTGATGATTCGTTTGATCGCGCGATGGTCCTGTTCCACAATATTGTTCAGGTACTTGACCTATCGGATCCGGATCGGCATTTCCCGTTCGGCGTTCAGGGCATCAAGTGCGGCCAAGTTCGCGCCGCTCTTGTCGATGGTGACCGTCTCAGGTTCTCCATTGTTCCCAATCGCCTTTTCGAAGTAACGTCGGGCAGCGACCTTGTCACGACGGGCGCGCAATAGGAAGTCGACCGTGCTGCCGGCCTTGTCGGCTGCGCGATACAAATACTTCCACTGGCCACCTACCTTGATATACGTTTCATCCATTCTCCAGCTCTTCCCCACGGGTCGCTTGTACTGGCGAAACGCCTTTTCGAACAGCGGCACGAGTTTGATGACCCCGCGGTGCAGCGTCGAGTGGTCAACGTTGACACCGCGCTCGGCCATCATCTCTTCGAGATTGCGCAGACTCAACGCATAAGCCACATACCACCGCACGCATATCAAAATTACATCAAGCGGATAGTGAAGGCGCTTGAGTACCTTGCCGATTCCGGGCGGCAACGACGTCTTCGACTTCGACATTCCGGTCTTCATGTAGTTGGAGAGGCGGGCGAATTCTACCGCAGTGCCTTACTGCGACACTGCCTCCCGGTGCGTACGTTCACCGACTGGCGCGACCCGTCACCGGGCTTCTTCGAGATCGACGTGGTCGAACACTGCGGCGGCTCGAAGACAGACGGGGAGTTCGTCCACACGCTGACGTTGACCGACATCGCCAGCGGCTGGACAGAATGCGTGGCCATGCGGACGCGCAATCAGATGCTGATTATCGAAGCGTTTGACAAGGTGGCCGCTGAGCTGCCATTCGCGATGCTTGGAGTCGATTCGGATAACGACAGTGCGTTCATGAACCAGAACGTCTTCGACTACTGCAAGGGACATGGTCTTGAGCAAACCCGCTCGCGGGCTTACAAGAAGAACGATCAGGCTTGGGTAGAGCAGAAGAATGGCTCCGTGGTACGGCGGCTCGTCGGTTACGGCCGCCTGAGCGGCGCCGATGCCAGGAACGCGCTCGCGCGGCTATACGCGTCATCGCGTCTATACATTAACTTCTTCCAGCCTTCATCGCCGGCGCAAGGTAGACCACATTCAAGCTGAAGTCCAAGACGCGCGATGGTGCTCGTGTGCACAAGGGGAAAAGCTGAAGGCGCAGTTCAACAGCCTCGATCCTGTGCGACTGTTGCAGGATATCCGAACGGCTCAGCAGACATTGAGCGAGCTCGCGGCCCACGGTGTGCGCGCTGAAGCAGCGTCGGCAGGCGAATCAGATGTTGCCGTGTTCCTCGCGAGCCTCTCCTCGGCGTGGAAGGAGGGGGAAGCACGTCCGACGCACCGAATGCAACCCAAGGCCAAGCACTGGTGGAAAACCCGGGTGGATCCGTTCGCCGACGTGTGGCCGGTCATTGAAGGATGGCTGATCGCCGAGCCCACTGTTGCCGTCAACAAATTGATGGAACGGTTGGCGACGATGGTTCCGGACGCCTATGCAAGCAAGACACAACTACGAACGTTGCATCGTCGGGTCAAGGCATGGCGCGCCTAGCGTGTGAGAGAAATGGTTCTGGGCAGCCTGCGCCAATGCACCGAAACGCCGACTGAAGCGTGAATTGCAGAAAAGTTGAAGCCGGCGGGGGCCGGGCGCTTCGCGCCCGGCAAACCATGAAAGAAAAGAAGAGAGAAAGCGAAACGACAACAATCCGTCGGGTAACATTCCTTCGTGAGGCAACATGCATGCCATGGACAAGGCGGAGACGCATGGCCCGAACTGTCATTGTTGTCGATTTCGATCTACGCGACCTGCAGCCTACCTGCTATGGTTAATTAGGCGGATCACTGGCGCTGGGCTGATTTGCGTGATGCCCGAGCCCCTGAACGCGTGAATGCGTCGATGTGACATCCGAGTTCGCACGATAGCTGTCAGGCACGAACATCAAGGGCAGGACGGCGTGCCCTTGGTGTTCGTGATGTGCGTGCTCGCCAACCATGCCGGCCACCGCGACGATTCGTCATGAAAAAGTGGGATCCGCGACGCAAAACCGGCAGGAGGAGGCGAGTATGGACACCGTGATGAAGGCGCCTAGGAAGGGCAAGGCCGAATTCAGTAACATCGCGGAGGACGTCCCGGTCGTTCGCTCCCGCGCAGAACGCCTCGCCGCAGGCCAGGCGTTGCGTGAAAGCGTGCCGCGCAGCGGTCATGGCGACTGGACACCGTCGGCCCAGCGCCGCGACCCCATAGAGATCCTGGAAGAATCGAATCAGGATCGATTGCCGGAATTGGTCCCAATCCGCTATGGCCGTATGCTCCGCAGTCCATTCACGTTCCTGCGCGGCTCAGCGGCGCTCATGGCCTACGATCTCGCTACGACTCCAAGCACAGGTCTTCGGGTGCAAGCCTGCGGAGACTGCCACCTGTTGAATTTTGGCTTGTTTGCCACCCCGGAGCGCAATCTAGTTTTTGATCTAAATGACTTTGACGAAACGCTGCCGGCACCTTGGGAATGGGATCTGAAACGGTTAGCCGTCAGTTTCGCCGTGGCAGGACGCGATAACCAGTTGCCGGACGCAGATTGCCGGAGAGGCGTCCTAGAATGCGTGCGCATATATCGAGAGCGCCTGCGGGAGTATTCCCGAATGAACCCTTTGGAAGTCTGGTACACCCGCCTGGACATGAGAACCCTGATTGCGATGGCACCCGACGAAAAGGTCAAAAAGATGCGCGAGCAATTGGCGGAAAAAGCCCGCCAGCGTGTTATTGAAAACCTCTTTCCAAAGATTGTCGGCGAAGTGGCTGGGCGACGCCGCTTTGTCGACCAACCGCCACTTATCTTCCACGTCAGTGATGCGGGCTTCGAGGAGCGGGTTCGTGAGGCGCTAGCCGACTATCGCCAGTCGCTCTCCAATGAGCGCCGTGTCCTTCTGGATCACTACCACCTGGAGGACTTCGCCGTGAAGGTCGTGGGTATTGGCAGCGTTGGCACGCGGTGCTTTATCGGGTTGTTTTTTGACGAGGAAGACCATCCCCTGATTCTCCAGTTCAAGGAAGAGCGCCGGTCGGTCCTCGAACCCTATGCGGGAAAGAGCCAATATGAGAATCAGGGTGAGCGTGTCGTCATGGGACAACGGCTGATGCAGTCTTCCAGCGACATCTTCCTGGGATGGTTGCGAGGACAGCGAGGCTATGACTTTTTTGTGCGCCAGTTGCGGGACATGAAGATGTCTGCGCCGGCCGAGGAAGTCAGCCCTGCGCAGCTCAAACGCTATGCCGGGCTCTGCGGCTGGACCTTAGCCCGCGCCCATGCCAAGTCCGGGGACGCCACGACCATCAGTGGCTATTTGGGCAAGGGCGACGCCTTTGACGAGGCCATCGGCGCGTTTTCCCTCGCCTACGCCGATCAGACGGAGCGTGACCACGCGGCGCTGGTGAAGGCGGTAGGTGCCGGCAGGCTGGATGCTCTCGCTGAAGAGTAGTGCGCTGCCCCCCCACTCGCACGCAGCAGGCGCTTGCGCACGACCGGTCGCGAGCGCTTCCTTCAAGCCTGGCCTGTAACCCGCCGGCAAAACCCGTGCAACTCCAGCTCCACTCATCGCGACGAGCGGACTGCTCCATTGAGTTATCTTGGCCGAGACCGTCCCCTCTCAGCGCGCCATTGTGGCGAATGACCGTAACTAGGAGCAGACGAAGGATTGACATAGCTGATGATTTGACGTACGTACGCGTGCACGAATGACCGCTAGACCCTGCGGAAGCCGCCGTTCACGTGGCGCTCGCTGCAACGGCCGAAGAGGGTCGAACAGCGACCGCTCACTGGAGCGCAAAATCGCTCTCCCTTCATCAAAGGGTGGTTGCCAAGGAAACGCTTAAGTGTTCGCCCGTTCGTCGGGTGCCATGGAATAAGGGGGCAGACCGGTCAGAAGCCACCATTGAAGCTTCGTGAGATCTGGGCGATTCAAACAAGACTTCAGATGTCATCCAACGCTCGCGAGTTGGCGCTGTTTAACTTGGCAATCGACAGCAAGCTTCGAGCGTGTGATTTGACGCGACTGCAGGTGCAGGACGATAACCTGCCGAGACGACGAAGATCTGGAAACGACAATCTGACGTTTACGATGCAACAGAACCCTTCTGCGAAGTCAGCAAGAACGCTTTGCCACAACCATGCCTGAGGTCGCGGTCGTAGCGGAACTAGCAGGTTGCTGAAGTACCCATCAATGGAAGCAGCACCCCTCCGCGTACGCAGCTTCTGTTGCAACCTTTTCGCATTGCGTGCGTATTTCGGCGAACGTGACCGCCGATTTCGGGAACGTGACCGATTCGGCGGGGTTGGGCGTTGCGCGGTGTTGATTGTAGATTTTCTTGTTAGTTCTGGTCGAGTTCGGGCTCCAGGACGCTGGGTTTTGGGGATGACTTTCTGAGGGATTCACCGGTGAGCGTGATCCGGTGATGACGCTGCATGAGACGGTCGAGCATTGCGTCGGCGATGGTCTCGTCGCCGATCCATCCATGCCAGTGCTCAATCGGTAACTGGCTGGTGATGATGGTCGCCTTTCCGGCCGAGCGGTCATCGATCATCTCGAGCAGATCGTTTCGGACCATCGCGTCGAGGGGAGCCATTCCCCAATCGTCCAGCAGGAGCACGTCAACGCGGGCGACCTGCAGCAGCCATTTTGTGAAGCCGCCATTGCCGTGCAGAACGCGAAGCTCCTCGCCAAGTCGCGGCACGCGCAGATACACGGCCGAATGCCCACGCCGGCAAGCGTATTGGGCCAGGGCGCACGCGAGCCACGATTTCCCAGCGCCGGTTGGACCGCTGATGAGCAGGCTGTAGCCGGCTTCGACCCAGTCACCGAGCGCGAGACTCGTGAGTGAGCGCGGATCGACGCCACGGCCAGCGCGCGTGTCGAGATCTTCAATGGCGGCTTGCGGATACTTGAGGCGCGCCTGCTTGAGCAGTCGGGTACGACGGCGATCATCACGCCAGCTGGCTTCCCGGTCGACCAGCAGTGACAGGCGTTCCTCGAAGCTCAGGCTGGTCGCACCGGGCTGCGTCAATTGTTCTTCCAGGCCGTCAGCGAAACCGTCCAGCTTCAGGGTGCGCAGTTGCGTCAGTGTCTGTTGCATCATCATGGTGGGTCTTCTTTATTGGTAGTAGCCGGGACCGCGTACATGCGCGTGGCTCGGGCTGATCCAGTCGGCAGGCGTTGCCACTGCAGCGCGGTCGCGGTTGTTGATCAGGATGTCGCGCACGTGGCGGTAACGGTGCACGCCCAGCTCCAGTGCTAGCGCACAGGCGGCTTCGAGACGTTCGCGGCCATAGCGACGTGAGAGCGAGAGCAATCCGAGGCACGCCCGATAGCCGTGTTCCGGATGGCGTTGCTCCTGCAGCAGCCGGGTAACAAGCGCGCCGGTTGCCGCGCCGATCTGCTGTCCCCAATGAATCAGCCGCTGCGGCGTCCATTCCAGATGAGCGCGGTGCGCCGCCGGCATGTGCTCGACGACGGTGGTGTAGCCGCCTGCGCGGTCGTTGCGTGCGTGGCTGGCGACACGGCGACCTCGATGCAGCAGTTCGACAGCGCCCGCCGTGATGCGCGCATCGAGCTTGAGACCGACCAGCGCGTGCGGCACGCTGTAGCGGTGTTTGTTGATCTCGACGTGATAGTCGATGTGTTCTGTGGTCGACCACAGAACACATCTTGTGTGGCCAAGCGATTTCTGTAGCCTTGGCGCTGATGAGCTACTTCCGGCGGCGATCGTCGCAGTCTGAAGACCACAGAAGCAGGTCTCAATTTGAGGAGCAATATTACCTTTCCGCTTTCTTGCGGAAGGAGGACTCCTCATGTTCGATCAACTTTTCAAGGACCCGGCTGCAGTTGCCCGTCACACCACCGCGCCGCTCTATCGCGAGCGGGTTCGATACCTCGAGTACATGCAACGCCATCAGGCTTCCCGCAAGACCTTGATTCGCAATGCAACGTACATGATGCGGATAGGAGAGGCATTGAGATGGACGTTACCGGATTCCTTCACCGCTGCTCAACTTGGCAAGCTCGCAGATCGATGGCGTAACCGTCGAGCGACTAATCCTACCCGCACCGATGGGGAAGCATCCCGAACGGCGTATGTATCGACAGCGACGAACTGGATGCGTTTTCTTGGACGACCGCAAGCGTTGACCGGCGAGCAGCCTGGGTCGGAACAGATCGCGGCCTACGCTCGCTTCATGCGCGACGAGCGTAATCTCTCTGCACTAACAATTCGCACGCGTAGCGGTCGCGCCTCCGAGTTTCTCCGGCTCGCCAATGCCGAGGGCTATGACATCCGTCGACTTGACTGGAAAGCCATCGACCTCATTCTTGCCTCGAAGGGAAGCCGCGATGGTCTGACGCGCGCGTCGATGCAAACCTATGGCTACAACATCCGCAGTTTCATCCGCTACTTGGAAGAACACGGGCAATGCCGACCCGGTTTATCGTCGTCGATACAACCGCCGCGGGTATATCAAGGCGAGGCACTACCTGCCGGTCCGTCCTGGCCGGAAGTCCTTCGTGTCCTTGAGAATCTCGAGGGGAACCGGCCCGGCGCGATTCGTGATCGCGCGATCTTGATGATGTTCGCGGTGTACGGATTGCGTGTGGCCGAAGTGCGCCGACTGTGTCTCGACGATTTTGACTGGCAGGAAGCGCTTTTTCGCGTGCATCGTTCCAAGCAAAGCCCACATGTTGCTGTGTTTCCATTGGCCGGCGACGTAGCGGATGCTCTTGCGAGGTATCTGCGCTTTGTTCGAGTGAAGTCTGATCGGCGGGAGCTGTTTCTCCAGTTGCGTAGTCCATATCAACCACTTGGCAGCAGCGCGATCTGGCAGGTTGTGAATCGTCAGCTGAGGCCAATGGATCTGTTGATCAAACACAAGGGACCGCATTCCTTGCGGCACGCGTGTGCGACCCAGCTTCTCGGACGAGGTCTAACCATGAAGGAGATTGGAGATTTCCTCGGACACTGCCATCCCGCCACCACGGCGTTATACGCGAAGGTCGATATCAACGGCTTGCGCCAGGTGGCTGACGTTGATCTCGGGAGGTTTCTATGAAGCTCGCTGACGCAATCTCACTGTATGTGCAGGTTATCCACGCCAGTGGATGTAAGGGCGATAGTATTCATGGCGTGCTTGTCTTGTTTGCCAAGTACGTGGGAGGTGAGCGGGAACTCAGTTCGATTTCGCAGACGGAGGTTCGAGCATTCCTCGATGGGAATCTACCGCTCAGCCGCTATTGGCATCGCAAGCATTCTGCTCTCGTGGGCTTCTTCCGCTTTTCGCTCGCACGCGGCTTGGTATCTGCCATTCCTCTACCTGCCAGGACACCACGTTGCTATCAGGATTTCCAGCCCTATGTGTATTCCGAGGACGACGTCGACCGACTGATCGCTGCGCTTGAGTGTGCCCGCGCGACGCCGATTGAAGCACGCACCCTTCGGGTCCTCGTGCTGCTTTTATACGGGACCGGCCTACGACTGTGCGAAGCACTGCACCTATGCCTCGCAGATGTGGATTTGCCGCAGCAGATGCTCACGGTTCGCGACACGAAGTTTTACAAGACACGATGGGTTCCAATTGGAATGCAACTCGTCCACATCCTGCACGAATATATGGTGGCGGTTCACACATCCATCAGCATCGAAACTCGCGACGACACGCCACTGTTTGTCCGTCGTGACGGTGGTCGGCCAACCGGGAGCGGCATCCGACGCGCATTTGCAAGGCTCAGGTCAAAGGCTGGCGTTCGGCGCAACGACGGCGCCCGGTATCAGCCGCGTTTGCACGATATGCGGGCAACGTTCGCTGTACATCGCTTGACCACCTGGTATCAGCAAGGTGCCGACGTGCAGCGACTTCTTCCTCTGCTGTCGACCTATCTCGGACACGCGAGCATAGCGGCCACCCAGGTCTATTTGCCTATGTCGCCAGAACTTCTCGTGGAAGCGTCGAACCGTCTCGGACGATACGTCGCGCTGGAGAGCCAGTCATGAACGATCTGAACCTGTTGGCCCCATGGATTAAACGCTTCCTGGCCGATTACCTCGTCACGGTAAGATGTGTGGCGCGAAGCACGCAATTGAGCTACCGCGACACGCTGGCCAGGCTCATTCGCTACGCGGCGGGCGAACTACGAACGCGTCCTGACCTGCTGAAGCTCGACGACATCAGCAGAGACCTGATCAACCGATTTCTCCCAACAGCGACGACCGGTAAAGCTGTGGGCGCGAGAACCCTCAACCAACGTCTCGCGGCCATACATAGCTTCGCGCGATTCGTGGGCGAATACGGACCAGAGCACCTGGAATGGTCCGGGCGTGTCTTAGCGATCCCATTCCGTAAGTTCGCACGCCCCGAGATTCCCTACCTTGAGAAACCCGAGATGGATGCACTTCTTGCTGCGGCAGACTTACGAACGGCACAGGGAAGGCGTGACCATGCGCTGCTGATGTTCCTGTACAACACTGGTGCGCGAGCGACAGAAGTTGCACAGGTTAAGGTTGAGGATCTGCAATTGCAGTCGCGAGATGGCAACGGCAACGCGTTTGTCAGATTGCTGGGCAAAGGCAACAAAGTTCGATTATGTCCCCTCTGGCCGCAAACGGCAGCGGAGATCTCGGCACTGATTGTTGGTCGGCCAGCTGACCAGCATGCATTCTTGAACCGGCGTGGTACGTCGATTACTAGATTCGGAGTCCACTCAGTGGTGGAGCGCTGCGCGAAGCGCATCGAGGCGAGGTTCCCTGCGGTCGGTGCGAAGCGGGTCAGCCCGCACACGATTCGCCATACAACGGCCACCTACCTCCTGCGCTCGGGTGTCGACATCAACACCATCCGCGCGTGGCTCGGCCATGTGTCGCTCAACACCACCAACATTTACGCACAGATCGACCTGGAGATGAAGTCGCGTGCCTTGGCGCAACTGCAGCCATCCGGCGAGGCGCCGCGGCGCCGAATGGAATCCGACCTGCTGCGATTCCTGCGCTCACTTTAACTGGATTTCTGTGGTCTTTAGACTGCGAGGATCTCCGCCGGAAGCAGCTCATCAGCGCCAAGGCCACAGAAATCGCTTGGCCACACAAGATGTGAACCGTCACTGTCTTGAAGCGCGCGAGCTCATAGGGCTGTGCCGGCAGCGGCTGCAGTGCCGGCGCGTCCAGCTGGGCGAATGCGCTGGCGCGACATCCCGGCAGCTTCTGGAACGGCCTCTCATTCAGGTTCTTGAGCAGCGGGCGGATCGCCTCATTGACCGAGTGGACCGACTCAAACCGGTGATGACGCAGCCGCGCCATGATCCAGCGTTCGACGACCTGGACCGCAACCTCTACCTTCGGTTTCTCGCAAGTCAGCAACTGTCTGCCATGAGGAACGTCGCGTAGTCAAAGGCGCGTCCTTCGAGATTACCCACCCATTTCATCCAGCGCGTGGAAATCACTTTGTCCTGGTGAGTCGCAAGCAGAACTGGGGTGAAGATCGCGTGATGTATTACGACGCACACAAGCGTCTGTGCTCGGTGCTGGCATCTTGGACCGATGTCCCGGAGCCAGATCTGTTCGCGCAGGCCTCCGCTGGACATTCCTGGTTTAGAACTGACGATCTGCTTCGATTGCGTGCGCTCGTCGACGATTTATTGGGAGTGCGCGATGTCAAATAAATTTCGCCGTTCACGTAAGGATAAATACGCCGATATGGAGATGACGCTGGTTCTGACACATCAAGGATATCTCGGTTTTTACGGGGAAATAACCGCATCGTATATAATAGGCCAGATCACGAAGATACTTGACACATCAAGTGGCGCGGCGTACTTTAATTTCCATTACGTCAACGAGAGATCATGTAATGACCAAGCCACCGTCAAAGCGCGATCGCCTACGCGAACTTGGTATTCTCAATCCTCATCCCGACCGAATACGGGCGCCATGGTTTCGATCGGGCGATTTCTTCGATCCCGACGATCTTGTTCAGGTCAAGTACGAGATGTTGCGTCATGTTCGGGTCGATGGCGCTTCCAAGGCCGAGGCGGCCGCCCTGTTCGGAATGTCCAGACCTACGTTCTATCAGGCAGAGAGCGCCTTTGCGCGCGAGGGACTGCCAGGATTGCTGCCAAAACAGCGTGGACCCAAAGGCGCACACAAACTCAACTCGGTGGTCATGGCGTTCATCGAGGAACGTCTGCAGCAAGACAGCAGCATTCGCGCTCGCGCGCTTGCGCAGGAAGTCGAAACCTGGCTGGAGCTTTCGGTCCACCCACGCAGTATCGAACGTGCGTTAGCACGCAAAAAAAAACCGTAGAGGATTCGCCTCAATTCCCTCTCCCATCGTCCGCGCTTGCCCATTACGAAGTGCTACGGGCCGACCTGCTCGGCGCAGGTCCTAAGTCAGAAGGCCACGCCGCCATACGCTTTCACGGCCTGTTGCACGGGCTGGCGATCCAACGCCCGGATGCTTCGCGCATCGAAGCTCCCGCTTCAACCGTGCCTGCTTCCAACTCAGTGCGGGATAACGGCGCGCTTGTTCGCGTGCTCGCCAACCTCGTACTGCGCACCCACGAGGAGCTTGCCCATGTCTACTAACTCCGCTCTGAAGGTCACCGCAGAACATCTGCGGCGTGATGCGTTCCTCTACGTTCGACAGTCGTCGCTTCGTCAGGTGTTCGAGAATACCGAGAGTACGAAGCGGCAATATGCACTGCGCGATCGTGCCGTTACGCTCGGGTGGCCGATCGAACGCATTCACATTGTCGATAACGATCTCGGCATGTCCGGTTCCAGCGCCGAAGGGCGAGATGGCTTTCAGCATCTGGTCGCAGAGGTCGCCAATGGTCACGCCGGCATCGTGCTGGGATTGGAGGCGTCGCGCCTTGCGCGCAATAACGCAGACTGGCATCGCCTGATCGAACTTGCATCGCTCACACAAACTTTGATTTGCGACGAAGATGGAATTTACGATCCCGGCCAATTCAATGACCGTCTTTTATTGGGCTTGAAGGGCGCCATGAGCGAGGCCGAACTTCATGTTCTCAAAGGGCGGCTACAAGGTGGTATCAAGAACAAGGCACGCCGTGGCGAACTGGAAGTGCCGTTACCCATCGGGCTTGTTTACCACCCGAACGGCTCAGTGGTTCTCGATCCTGATCAACAGGTCCGAGGCGCGCTGCAGTTGCTATTCGATACGTTTCGGCAGGCTGCGTCAGCTACAGCCACGGTCAAACGATTTCGCCAGGAAGGCTGGCTGTTTCCGCGTCGCATCCACCGGGGGATTGGCAAGGGAGACCTGATTTGGGGACCGCTGGAACACTGTCGCGTTATCCAGATATTGCACAACCCCCGTTATGCCCATTTCATTACACACAACTCATTCGTCAAGTTCTCGTGCGTACCTGAGTCCGGCGGCGAAATCCATCACGCGCTGCAGACCTTGCCAGATGGTCTTGACTCCGGGTTCGCCATCGCCTTTGCGCGCCAGGAAGCCACCCAGCATGGCGACCAGACGCACGGCCTCATTCAGTCGCGGTGACGTCTTGGGTGGTTTCTTTTTGTTCAGAATGTATGCCGCGCGCCATTCATCGCGCTCGAACAGCAGTTGCGCGTCAAGGTCCGGGCAGGTTCGACCCAGTCGCATCAGCCGGGCGATACGCCACGCGACCACCATGTACAGCGCCAGGGCGCGCTCAAGCCGCGCCTTCGATGTGAGCTGCAACGCCTCGACCCGACAGCCGTTCTTGAGTACGTGAAAGAATAGTTCCACCTCCCAGCGCGCCCGGTACCAGTCAATCAGCTGCGCCGCCGCATCAAGGTCGTTCGCATCGCGGTTACTCAGCAGCCGCCATTCGAGCGGCTTGACGCCTGCCGGCGGGTCGAGTTCCCGGGCGACGATACACGTGACGTTCACCACGTCGCCTGCAGCATCAGGCAGCGCGACACGCTGCGCCCACACCTGCTGGCGGACCGTACGCGCCGGCTGAGCCTGACGGGCCGCCAGCGTAAAGTGAATTGTGCCCAAGGGCTTGGCCGCCGTAACCTTGTTCCACAGTTTGCCGCCTTCGGGCAGGGTGCGATTGTGTTGCGAGCGCAGCAGCCAGTCGGCCGGGTTGTCCAACTCGCGTGCCTTGAGCATCAACGCCATGATGTCCGACTCCCGGTCAGCCACATAGACGAGCCGCGTGGCAGGCAGTGCCGCAGCCTGTTCGGCAACCCGCTCATATCCTTCGACCCAGCGAATGCTTTCCTTGAGGCCCGCACGCACACCATCCGCGCCTTTGGGTTCGCGTGCCCACATGAAGGCGTCAAGCACGCCCAGCGGCTCGCGCGATGGCGTGACCGCGTAAGTCGGGTGCAGATACATCCCGCGCTGGGCCTCATACGACAGCGGCCCCAGACCCGTAATCGTCTGGCCGTTAAAGTCCAGCTCCGTTGTGTCCTGGATGCATAGCACCACTTCGCAAGCTCGCATCCGCTCGACCGAGCTTTGCCAGTGGGGCGCCAGAATATCGCGCCAGTCCAGTTCATCCTGGGCCAGAAACCGGTACGCCCCGGCCGTCTCCGCCCAGCCGCCGCATGCGTTAGGTATGCTTGCCGTCGGCTTCTGCGCGAGCCGCTCCGCCAGCAGCACGGCGCGCGCGTTCAGACGCTGATCACCCAGGTCGATGTCCTTGAATTCTGCCGCTGCCCAGCTCGCTGCCTCTTGCTTCATGCGCCGCCCAAAATGCGACAGTAAACGACACTCCGAAGCAGTTTACAACCCACCCCGCTATGTCATTGACCGTAAACGACTTTCTCGGCGCCTACAGACTTATGTGTAATGGGATGCGTTATGCCGGGGCCTTCGTATACGGTCGCACACGCGGAGTATATCGTCAGGGACGCAAATACTTCGGGCTTAAGGTTGACCGAGAGAATTGGCAGGTGTTAATCCAGAATGCACATCCCGGCTTTATTGATTGGGACGAGTTCGAACGCAACCAGGCGACGCTTAAGCAGAATTTAACGGGATTCGGGCGCGATCGACGAGGCAGCATGCCACGTGAGGGCGTTGGGCTCCTGCAGGGGCGCGTCGTGTGCGGAGTGTGTGGCGCACGCATGCGTGTACGGTATCAGGTCGTCGGTAATAAACTCGAACCCTACTATATGTGCACGGAGAACCCAGTGCGCCGTGCCAGCAAACCCTGCCAATCGGTTCGCGGAAGTGCCATCGACGACGCGATAGGCTCGCTTCTTTTAGAGAGTGTCGCACCGGCCGCTCTCGAGGTCGCGCTAGCTGTCGAAGACGAGATCTCTGGGCGCGTCAAACAGGCCGCCGATCAACGTCAGAACCAACTGGCCCGAGCTCGCTACGATGCCGAGCTCGCGCGTCGTCGGTATATGAGTGTCGATCCCACCAACCGGCTTGTCGCTGACACGCTCGAGGCGGACTGGAACGAACGTCTGCGTGTGCTCGACGGATTGCAACAGGAGAACGAGCGACTCCAGAACGCCGATCACAAGCTGTTAAGCAGCGATGCGCGAACCAAGATCCAGTCGCTCGCCGAAGACTTCCCTCGTGTTTGGAATGATCAACGAGTCGTTCCGCTCGAGCGCAAGCGCATGGTCGCTTTGCTCATCGAAGACGTCACCCTGGTCAATCCGAACGCGTCGCAATCCATGTACGCTTTCGCGGCGGCCGAACTACCTCATTGGAGATCGATAAGCCCAAGCCTATCGCACTGATTCGAAAGACGCGGCCGGAAGTCGTTTCGAAGATCGACAAACTTCTCGAAACCGGCTCGGACCGACAGGTCGCCGAACAGCTTAATGCACTCGGCTATACAAACTGGAAAGGCGAAACGTTCACGCACAAGAAGGTCTACCTCGTACGCACTGCGTACCGGCTCAAGAGCCGGTTTGAGCGCCTGCGCGAACGCGGCATGTTGACGGCCAACGAACTCGCCGCACAACTCGGGGTCTGTCCGACCAGCATCCACCTATGGGCCCGGCGCGGGCTGTTGCGTCAGCATCGCTACGGAAATCTGCATCGCTGTCTCTATGAACCCGTCGGCGACGTCGTCCTGGTCAAAGGCCAAGGCGGCCGCTACAGTTCGACACAACCGACGTTTATCGCTGTTCCACCAACCGCACAAGGTGCAATATGAAGCGTACGCCTTGTCCTGCGGACGATATACGCGTGCAGGAAGGAATGACGTGCCGTAGTGACGCGCAAAGTCCAGCACGGTGTCGCTGGCGCGAGGTTCATAGCGGTCGGGATCGGCAATCATCGCGCGCGGGTTATCCGGCACGATCAGCTGCGGCACGCCACCATAGAAGGTCAGCGCACGTGCGATGCCGCCCAGCCAGTCCTCCATCGTTTCGGCTGGCGTCGCGCATGCGAACGTGTAACTCGATGCGCCCATGGCTGCCACGAAGATGTGCGCGCGGCGTCCAGTCGTCAGCGGCAACGTGGGGCCGGCGAAGTCGACAAACAGTTTCTCGCCGGCGCGGTGAATCTGACGCATCGAGCGCTTCAGGCGTTTCGTGAACGCCTTGTAGTGCTCGCAGAACTGCGTATAGCGGTAGGTCTGCCGGTCCGCGAACTCGGCCTGGTACTCCTCCCACAGCAACGTAAGCGTCATGCCCTTGCGAAGCAGCTCCTGGTGGATGCGTCCGTAGTCGGGCTGGGCGTAGCCTGCTGGCCCCGTGGGCTTGCCGAGGAGCCGCCGCTCGAGGTCGCCTTCATCCATATCGCAGGCGCTTGCCCAGTCCAGCCCGGCGGCACCGGCCAGTCCTATGTACTTCGTGACCACGCCCTTGGATATGCCCAGTGACGCGGCGATCCGATCGTGCGAGAAACCGCCGTCGAATTTAAGTCGTAAAACGTCGTTGATCATGCGCATGTTCATCCGGTGCGCGGGCATGCTCTCTCCGGCAAAAGCCGGCGAGCATAGCCCGCGTAGTTGATGTCATGCGCAACGCCAATCCTGCCTTCCGGTCCGCTCGGTCACGTTCCCGAAATGCCCGGTCACGTTGCCGAAATCGCCGGTCACCATCCCGAAACGGCCGGTCACGTTCGTCCGAAATACGCAATTGCGAAACCTCAGCGCGGATTCATCATCATTTTCGATGGCCTGAGGCCAATTTCTGGGCTCGTTGCTGCCATTTTCGCCACTACGGGCGGACTTGTCCCAGTGAACGCATGCGCACGAGGTTGTAGGCCGCCATGTTCAACACGAACATCTGGTCCACCTTCTTCAAGTCACGCACCATGACCTGGCGCATGCGTCCCACGGTCTTGGCCCATCCGAAACCTTGTTCGATCGTAAGCGGTAGTTCCGGCTCATCTGGAACCGGTGTGTGAGAAGGAACAAGATTGCGTCCGCAGCTAACCACATTGCGGACGAATTGAAATGAACGCGTCCCTCCCCGTGGATGTGAGAATAAAGGGAAGGCAGATCCTCTCGGGCCAACGGCGTCGATGTGCCCATGTGGAAAAATACGGAACTTTCCCTGGTAACCGGAGGATCCAGATGAATCGTACGGCGGTGGGTGTGGATATCGCGAAGTCGGTGTTTCAAGTGCATTACGTTGATCCGGAAACGGGGGAGATCGTAAACAAGCCGATCAAGCGCGCGAAGTTTATGGAGTTCTTTGCGAACCGGGCACGTTGCCTCATTGGTATGGAAGCGTGCGGCGGCGCCCAACACTGGGCCCGGCAACTGATGAAAATGGGACACGAGATCAGGCTGATGCCGGCGGAATTCGTCAAGGCCTTCAACATCAGGAACAAGAACGACGCGGCGGATGCGCGGGCAATCTGGCTTGCTGTGCAGCAGCCCGGCAAGCCGGTCGCTGTGAAGACAGAGATGCAACAGGCAATGCTGGCACTGCACCGCATGCGCCGACAGCTCGTGGCGTTTCGTACGATGCAGATCAACGGTCTTCGAGGCTTGCTGACGGAATACGGCGAGGTCATGGGACGAGGCCGTGCAGCCTTGGACAAGGCAATACCGGAAGTACTCAGGCGCGTTGCAGAACGTTTGCCCGCAGTGGTAATTGACACGCTGCGCGAGCAATGGAATGGACTAACGAAACTCGATGAGCAGGTCGCCTGCATCGAGCGCCGGATGCGCGAGTGGAAAAAGGAAGATAAGGCCGTAAAAGCGATCAGCGAGATTCCCGGTGTCGGACTGCTGACGGCCACGGCGGCAGTTGCGATGATGGGTGATGCGAAAGCATTCAGTTCGGGGCGGGAATTTGCCGCATGGGCCGGTCTCGTGCCCAAACAAACCGGTTCAGGCGGCAAAGTGAACCTGCACGGTATATCGAGGCGCGGGGACACGTACCTGCGCACGCTACTGATTCACGGGGCGAGAAGCGTGCTGACACACGCGAAGGATCCTGGGCCGTGGGTTGAGCAGATGAAGAAACGGCGCCCGCTAAACGTAGTCATAGTTGCCTTGGCAAACAAGATCGCCCGAACGATCTGGGCGGTGCTGGCTCATGACCGACCGTACAAGACGGGATACGTGAGTGTGAAGCCGGCCTGAATAGCTCACACCAGATAGAAGATCAAAGTTTAACGCTGTAGTGGTGAACGTCGAAAGGTTGCGCAGCAATCGAGTGTGATGACAAGCCAGGTAGGACCGGGACGCATGAAACCTGAATAAGCTGAAGAGCTTCGAGCTCGCCGGACGAATGAGGCGTGAGTCAGCGGATTTCATAGGGGCCCGCAGCGGCTGTAACGACTGCGTCAAGGCCGGATAGAGAGCCGCAACCAATCCTGCAAGTCGGAACACCCGGAAGTTGTTGCAAAAAGGGACGCGTTCATAGAGCAGCTTATGACTGACCTACAAACTGACTTTGACTTCCTGCCCCTGCGGGTGATCGGTAAATCGGCCGACGGCAAGAACCGGTACGACCGTGATGGCAAGCGCAAGCTGATCGAGGCGTGCCAGAAGCCGGGAGCCTCCGTGGCCGGGCTGGCACTGAAGGCTGGCGTGAACGCCAACCAGCTTCGCAAGTGGATCGGCCTCGAGCGTAAAAAGACGCGCTCCCGAACTGAACGGCAGCCGACACCAGCCAGTACGCCGGCATTTGTTCCTGTTCTGGAAGTGGTTGATGCCGAACCTGTGCACTTGCCTCCCATGCCGTCCCTGCCCGACGCCCAGCCGGCTGCGGCACGGCGTGAACCGATGCGCCCCTCGCAACGCCCGCCGTTGCCGTCACGCCTGGTGGCGCAGTTGCCCAACGGGGTGAGTCTTGAACTTGAATGTACGCAACAGGACACGGCGCTGCTCAGGGCAATGATCGACGCGTTGGGGGGTCGCTGATGCTGAGCTTCGCCGATGACCTGAGGGTCTACCTGTATCACGAGCCGATCGACTTCCGTTGTGGCATCAATACCCTTGCTGCCCTGGTTGAGGATTCGATGCGGCTGGACCCGCTCGCACGCGCCGTGTATGCGTTCCACAACCGCAAATGCGATCGCATCAAGCTTCTGCTGTACGAGCGCACCGGTTTCTGGCTGCTGCTGCGTCGGCTCGAGCAAGACCGTTTCGTGTGGCCACGACGGCATCAGGAAGTGATCGAATTGACGACGCAGCAGCTTCACTGGCTGCTCGACGGCATTGACATCGACGCGCTTCGGCGTCATCCCGTACGCCATTACCAGCACGCCAGCTAGCCCGATGCGTTGCACGTAAACAACGGCAGACGCGCCATTTACGAATTGACGTAAACCCACGGCGCGTCGCGCTTCGCTATCCTGGAGTGCATGAAGAACGCACCCGACCTCAAGCGCGTACCCAAGACCGTCCAGGGCTATATCCACGTTCTCGAAGCGCGTGTAGCCGGCGACGCGAAACACATCGACGAATTGAACCAGCGCGTCGAGCAACTCGAGGAACAGGTCCGCCTGCTGCAGGCCGAGCGTTACGCACCGAAAAGCGAAAAACGCAAGGATCGCGTGTTCGACGAAGCCGAGCAGATTGCACGGACCGAACCCTGCGACGAGGACGATGAGGGTGTCCAGCCTGCGCTGCCCGACACCGGATTGCCACCGGCCAGCCAGCCTGAACGGCGCAAGGCCGGACGCAAGCCGTTGCCGGCGTACCTGAGGCGCGAACCAGTCGAATACGATCTCCCGCAGGACCAGCGAGGCTGCCCCTGTTGCGGCAATCCTATGCATCGCATCGGTGAGGACGTGAGCGAGCAGCTGCACGTCGAAGTCAAGTGGACCGTCCGTAAAAACGTGCGTTCCAAGTGGGCCTGCCGGCACTGCGAGCGGCACGCCGAACGTACTCCGGTCGTGCTTGCGCCGATGCCGGTTCAGCCGATCCCGGGCAGCCATGCGGACGCATCGGTGATCGCGACGGTTGCGACCGCGAAGTACGTCGACGGCATGCCGTTGTACCGGATGCAGGAAGCGCTCGCACGCTGGCAGATTCCGGTGAGTCGCGGCACACTCGCGCACTGGGTCATTCGCCCCAGCGAACTGCACTACAGCCGCCTGTACGATGCGCTGCATAAAACGTTGCTGTCGCAGCCGCTGATCCACGGCGATGAAACGACGGTTCAGGTACTCAAGGAATCCGGCAGGTCCGCGCAGAGCAAGAGTTACATGTGGTGTTACCGCAGCGCCCAGGATTGCGCCGAGCCCGTCGTGCTGTTCGAGTACCAGCCGGGACGCGGCCAGGAGCATCCGAAGAAGTTTCTCGGTGACTACAGCGGCATGCTGATGAGCGACGGCTACAGTGCTTGGCGCACGCTCAAAAAGGCAACGCACTTCGGATGCATGGCTCACGCGCGCAGGCTGTTCGTCAAGGCGGACAAGGCGGCCACAAAAAAGACGGACTCTGGCAAGCAGAAGACGCCGAACGCTCGCGTTGCGAAGGCGCTCGAGTACTTCCAGGCCCTGTACCGAGTCGAGGCGCTGGCAAAAGGCGATTTGCCTGCTGGGCTCACGCGAGCCGACTACACGTACGACCTGCGGCAAAAACATAGTGTGCCGCTGCTTGAGGCCTTTAAGGCATGGCTCGATGAACTGGCACCGAAGGTGGCGCCCCAGAGCCTGCTCGGCAAGGCGATCGCCTACACGCGCAACCAATGGGAATATCTCGGCCGCTACATCACGAATGGTTGCGCCCCCATCGATAATAAGGTCATCGAGCGCGACGTCAGGCCGTTTGCAACTTCGAGGAAAAGCTGGCTGTTCAGCGACACGGTGGATGGTGCGAAGGCGAGTGCCACGATCTACAGCCTGGTCCTGACATGCCGGGCTTGCGGCGTCGAGCCGTACGACTATCTGCTGCATGTACTCACGGAGCTGCCGCAGCGTGCGCCTGATGCAGACGTGACCGACCTGCTGCCGTTCAATTATGCGCGGCAACTGCAGGCCAAGGCACAGACCGGCTGACGTACTGGCCGCGCGTCGGTTCGTGACTGCGCGCGCTTCCATCCCCCCGATGCAGACATCGCCGGTTGATCTCAACCGCCGCGGTGCGGCTACGCTCGGCCGTCACTTACAAATGATTCTCCATTCGGTGTGCTAAAGCTCGCGCTTACGATCAGGTGGCGACGCGACCGCTGCTGATCGTGCCGCCGTGCATCAACAAGTTTTACATCCTCGACCTGCAGCCCGCAAATTCGTTCGTTCGCTTTGCCGCAGAGCAGGGCAATACGGTCTTTCTGGTGTCCTGGCGAAACCCCGATGCCGCGTGCGGCCATTTTACGTGGGATGACTACCTGCGTCAGGGCGCGATTCGTGCCATCGAGGTAGCGCTCGCAATCAGTGGCGCAGATAAGCTGAACGCGCTCGGCTGGTGCGTGGGCGGCACGATCCTGTCCACGTGGATTTGACGCGCCAACGGGTGAAGGACAGCCCTGGCATCGATACGCACAAGCCGGTTTCGCGCCAGCACGAGGCCGGATACTTGAGGTACTACTCCGCTGTATTGGGGCGGCCCCAACCTGTGGGGAATGGGGGAGCACCCCGTGCCGGGCTTCATCGGTACAGCGCACGTACGTCAGCAACTTTCGCTGTACGGCGACAAGCCGCCGGGAGATGTTCATCTACGCAGCGCGAGTCATGTTGAACGCTACGTCAGCGAGGCCACCGGTGGCAGCGTCGGCCATGTCCGCCGGTCTATTTTCCACGATGAAGCGTGGGTTGTCCGCTGTTTTATTGTCGACACTCGCAAGTGGTGGCCGGGCGGCAAGGAAGTGTTGCTGGCGACGCAGGGGATCGACGTTATCGACTGGTTTGCCTCTTCGCCTTCAAAATTCTTTCGCACTAACAATTCTGGACTGGGATCGTTTCCCTCGGATGGTTTTTATTCTTTTCGCCAGGGCAACCAGCAGCTCAGGCGCGCGGCACTCGCACACACGCTTTTCGGGGGCGGAGCGATCCAGGTCTTCGGTACGATCTTGACTGTAGCGAATCAGCCCCGGATTTTGCAGTTGCGATGCCGCTTCGGTGACCCTTGGTCGGCACACGCTTGCCGTCGACGACCTTCGGCCCCGTCCACCCCTTGGGCGTGCTCAGCACGATCATCGGCCAGTGTGGGCGTCCGGGCCGCTGGCCAGCGGGCAGCGCGCGGGCGTCGCGCTGAATCGTATGAATGTCCGCAACGACGATGTCGAGCGTCGAGAATCTGATGAATGGTTTCGGGGTTGTCCCCCTCAACGAAATATGGCTCGTAGCCGTAGCCCCGCATCAGATCCGTCAACTCGTCCTTGCCGATTCCTGCGAGCAGTGTCGGGTTCGCGATCTTGAAACCGTTGAGGTGGAGGATCGGCAGCACGGCGCCGTCGCGGGCCGGGTTCAGGACTACAGCGTGGTGAAACGGCAGTTCGACCGGCAGTTGCCTGATCTGAAGGCGATATAAAACGCGTATCTTTGTGCGGCGTACATAAGCTTGCCCCGGTCACCGGAATCATTGGCAGTGGGAAACGGCCCCTTGCCGGAGGACGTATCAGCTGGTCATCGGTTGCTCAATGACATACGATGTGGTGTCGCTCTGGCGCTCGTATGCGCCGGCCTCGACACTGGAGACGTTAATATGAGCAGAGCGGATGAGGTGACGGACGATGTCGCGCGGGCGGCTTTAACTGTGTTTTACCGAGCCATGTCGCTTAAAGATATATCCCTGTTTCGGACCGTTGTAACGCCAGACTGGCAGTACATCCCGCCTTCTCCAGGACCGGTGTCGGGTCCGGACTCTATGATCCCTGTGTTCGCGGATCTGTCGTATTCACTGCCTGACATGGACATCAGGATTCTGGATGTCCTGGTTCACGGAGACAAGGTGGCCGTGCGTGCGATCGTGACTGGGACGCAGTCGGCCCCACTCATGGGAATCGCAGCCACATCGAAACCTGTCAATTTTGCGATTCACTCGTTTCACGAATTCCGCAAGGGACATATTGCCAAAACATGGCACCTGGAAGACTGGCTAGGTGTTTTTCGTCAGATCGGAGAGTTGCCGTCGAACCTTCCGTGATGGCAGGTCGTCCGGTATATCCACTATGTGGCCTGTTCCTTGTATCGCTGCTGGCGCCGTATCTCGAATGCGAGGCCAGCTGTCGCCGCAGTTGGGAATCGTGACGCGGCGACACATCCGCGAGTACGCCATGCGGCGGAAATGAAGTTTTGGTCTGGTCCATGCCTGAAACCAACTCGTCGCACCCAGCAGCGTCAGCAATAGTCGATCGACCGCGGACGGTTGTCTCTGTCTAATCTGGAAGACTGATATGGAAAGCACGCCGAGACACAAAATCCCCGCAACGCTGATTCCTGGCGATGGAATCGGACCGGAAGTGGTTGCTGCAACGGTTCAGGTTCTTGACGCTTTAGGATCCCCCTTCATCTGGGACGTACAGCATGCCGGAATCGCCGGGGTCACCCACTGTGGGGACCCTCTACCAGATGTGACACTCGAGAGCGTTCGCAAGAACAAGCTTGCCCTCAAAGGTCCATTGACGACCCCGATCGGCGAGGGGTTCCGCTCTTCCAACGTTCGACTTCGCGAGGAGTTCCAGCTTTTTGGCAACGTTCGGCCCGTCCATACCATCATCCCTGGCCGCTACGACCAGATCGACCTCGTGCTCGTGCGCGAAAATCTCGGCGGGTTTTATGTTGCACACGAATACTACATTCCCGTCGGCGATGATCCGAAAGCGGTTGCAGTCGCGACCGGGGTAAACACACGCGATGCGTGCGTACGAATCGCAAGATTTGCCTTCGAATATGCCTTGAGGCACGGTCGAAAGAAGATCACCGTTGTGCATAAGGCCAACATCCTGAAGGCACTCACAGGAGTGTTCCTGGAAGCCGCTCGAGACGTTGCCCGGGATTACGAAGGTCGGGTGGAAATGAATGACATCATTGTCGACGCCTGCGCGATGCAGCTTGTGCTGAACCCGTGGCAGTTCGATATGCTTGTGTGCACCAATCTGTTTGGAGACATTTTGTCGGATCAGTTAGCGGGCCTTGTTGGCGGACTGGGCATGGCGCCCGGCGCCAATTACGGTACTGATACGGCAATTTTTGAAGCCGTGCATGGATCGGCGCCGGACATCGCTGGTAAAGACGTCGCCAACCCCATCTCCTTATTACTTGCGTCAGGCTTGATGCTGGAGCATGTTGGTAAGGGTGATCTCGCCCAACGATTGCGAACTGCAATCACTGAAACACTCAACACCGACCATATCTGTACGCGTGATCTGAAAGGCACTGCGTCAACGCGCGAGTTCGCCGCCGCAGTGGTTCGCCGGATCGAGAGCACGTAGTCACGGGGGAGAACAAGAACCTCGCAATCGGCGTGGGTACGGCCGGCTACGAGGTTTACCATGAACGTCGTTGATTTCGCTCCTGAAGTCTGGCCAGACGGACGCGCGATCATATTTCGTTTGTCTGACCGACGTTGTGATGTCGAATGTGCGATTACGCGAGAGGCGCTTGAAGAATATTTCTGGTTACCAACGGGCGCAGACGATGCGTCGCATGCTGAAAACATTTGCAGACGGTCGCCGGCGCATTCTCGCGGTCGCAGAAAGGAAAATGCGGGTGCGCCCAGATCAACCGGTCCGATTCACAATTGATGACTTTGTGGCGAAGCGCTAGACATCTGACGACGGACGGCGTTGGAGTCGGAATCTGCTGGTTCCGCGGCACGTGCGCCGAACGACGAAGGCATAATACTTGCACTGAACAAAACCGCACGATCGTGTGTCTCCGCCAAGTTCAAATGTCGTACCTCCAGCTAAATAGAAATGTCGGGTTTTGCTGTGCTTTTTCTTATGTTTTTGGGGTGGGGCGGCGCAGCCGCCCCCCGTTCCCTCATGCCGTTGGCGCTGACTTCAAGAATGACCTTGTTGATGTCGGCAACCTCAATGGCCCGCTGTTTCTTCAGCCCGATGAGCGCCTGCTTCGCGCGAACTTCTTCACCGCAATGCGTACGTGACGGCGAGCCCGAGGCGCGGCGCTCATCACGCATGGCCTGCACGTGCCTCGCAACCTCCAGGGCGCTGGCCAGCCGCTTGTTCTCAAGCTCCGCGCCCTGATCAATGCGCGTGATGCGATCGTATTGCCGGTAAGGCAGCGTGACACCGCCGGCCTGGATCTCGATGACGCCATCGGGATATTCAACGACCTCGACGTATTCATGGATCAGCCCACGGCAGACAGGCGTGTCATCCAGCAGGTACATCACGCGGTCGTACTGCACGGTCAGCGCATTGGAGACCTTGCGTGGCACGCGATACGCGAGGATCTGTCGCAGTGCCTCGTCGGCCCGCAGGGGCCGGTGCGCGTCGTAATCGCTCTTCGGTGGCTTGCCGAAACGCCGGTTGAAATCGGCGATGAAGGAGGGCGCATACGCATTGGCCGCCTCCCGCGTGCTGATCCCGCGCAGCCGCAGCTCCTTCACGAGGCGATCCTGCAGCGTCAGGTTGGCCCGCTCGACGCGTCCCTTGGCCTGACTCGTGTTCGCACAGAATGCGTCGATGTTGAGTTCGTACAGCGCGCGGCCGAACTGCGTGACACCTTTGCCCACCGTCTCCGAGCGCTGCTTCACGTAAAAGACGCTGGCCTTGTCGCTGTAGAACGCGACCGGCTTGCCGTGCGCGTCCAGATACTTCGCCAGCGCCTCAAAGTAGCTGAAGGTCGACTCCGTCGCCGTGAAGTGCAGCGCCATCAGCCGCCCGGTCGCGTCATCGATGAACACCAGCAGCGTGCAGGCGGGCGCCCGGTCCTCAAACCAGCGGTGATCGCTGCCGTCGATCTGGATCAGCTCGCCCAGACACGCGCGGCGGTTACGCGGCTGGTACACCTTTGGCGCACGTTCCCGGCGCGGAATCCACAGCCCGGCAGCCCGCATCAGCGTGCGTACCGTCTCGACGGCCAGTTCGATGCCATGACACTCCCGCAGCTTCTCGCACGCCAGCGTCGGCCCAAAATCCGGGTAGCGCTCGCGGATCAGCGCCAGCGCCCGCTGTGCCTTGCCGGCAGGAAGCTGATGGTTGCCCGGACGGCCTCGCTTGCCCGACACCAGTCCGGCCACGCCGGCCGCCTCATAACGCCGCACCAGCCGCTCCACCTGGCGCACGCCCAGTCCCAGCCGTTCAGCCGCCTGGCCCGGCTTGAGCCGGGCCTCGGTCACGGCCTGAATGACCTTGAACCGGTCCACCTCGCGCATCGTCATCGTGATCGTCCCAGTCGCATTCATCGCCGGCGCTCCCTGAGGAATGTCCGGCGCTCAAACTACCTAAAACACGACATTTCTATTTAGCGGAAACCCGACATTTCTATTTGGGACCTACATCGTGCTTGTTGCTAAATTACATTATGTCAAGTTATAGCGTACAGAACCGCACAGCCGAGGGCATTGATAACGTGTAGAATGTGGATAGATGTGCGCATATCTATCCACATGGAGGTTCACATGGCACATGCAGCTGCCGCCGTGTCACGTAAGGCGACCAATGTCACACTGCCTGTCGACGTTTATGAGCGAGCGAAGGAACTGGGCATCAACTTCTCACGTGCGTGCGAGCAGGCTTTACGCGACGCAATCAAGGCCGAGGAAGGTCGTCGCTGGGCGCAGGAGAACGCGGAGTTCATTAAAAACACCAACGACTGGGTCGAAAAGAATGGCCTTCCACTCGCTGAATACCGGATGTTTTGATGGCGCGATTTGAAGTTTATGCCAATCCGGGCAAAAGCAAGGCAAATACGCCGTACCTTGTCGACGTGCAGAGCGACTTTCTCGATGGCCTAACTATTCGGGTTGTTGTCCCGCTGATTCGTGCTGACTCTTTCCCTCCCGGCAAACTGCCAGCAGATTTCACGCCGTCCTTCGAGATCGCTGGCGTCAAATGCCTGATGCACCCGGCATTCATTGCATCTGTTCCGTTAAACGAGCTGGGTCCCTCGATCAGTTCATTGCGGGAGCATCGGGACAAGATCACGGCAGCGCTTGACCGTCTGCTGGGCGGCTACTGATCAATCAACCACTGCTGCTGCTGGCATTACCAAACGGGACCAACTCGGTCGACGCGACATTCCTCGCCAGCATCAAGCGATTTTGTCCCGTCACCTGGCTGCATCATGCAAGCTCTTGCATACAGTATGCTTCGTCGCCCTATCCTCGAAATTGAAGACCTTTGATTGTCGGTCGATGCGTAAACGCACCGAAAATATAGGATACCGATAAATATTCGCTAAATTGGGTTTCTGTGCACTCGTGATCCACGACTTGAGGGAGCGCCACAGGCCGTCGTCGGCGAAATCGCGACACCGCATTCCCGCCCAATCAGAGAGTTGGCCATAATGCGTCAGGAGTCCGACACATTTCGATCTCGTCACGATTTAAGAGAGAAACAAATCTTCGGCTCAAGCGGTGAAGCGCGGGACAAAAGATCACCCGCGGCGTTTCGCGGATTTCGACGTAGCAGGCGGACGTGCAACCGGCTTTTGAGATGCGGCAGAACGGTTGACCTTCGACGTGCCGGGATCGGTGTTGCCCCTGGCCTTTTTCAGGGCGGCGGCGCTGGACTTCGCGGTCGGCGTCGCGACCTTGTTTTTCGGTGCCGATTTCACGGTGGTCGCGGACGACTTCGGCGTAGTCGAGGCGGACGTTCTCGCTTTTTGCGAAGTGGATACCTTGCGCGTGCGGTTGCCTCGGACCGTGTCGGCATCTGCAAAGGGTTCCGTGTCAATATCGATACCGAATACATCGCCCAGAACCGCATTGTCGAGCAGCTTGCCGGACGCCGGGACGGTTTTTCCCGCACCAGACAAATTCTCGTTCGTGTGATTGACGAGATCGGACGGGTCAACGCCACGTAACGTAAAGAGCAATTCGGGCTGCTGGTCGAACCGTGCGCCGATGCCATAGAGTACTGCTGCGACGTGCTTGCACATCACCGCCCAATCCAGGCAGTTGCAACCGAACCTGATGTCCTTCGGTGCGGGGAAAAGCCCGGTGCCGGGCTTGCAGATGCGGCCCATCACGGCAGCCGATAGCTTGCCCAGCAGCAATTCGACCATCGAGTCAATCGACGACGAACAGTCGGCGCTCAACGCACGCCACTGCTTTTGTGGACAGGCTGCGACATCAATCTTGATTTCGTACTGGCTTGATCCCATCACCTGTGCATGGATCTTGCCCGCCGTAATCTGCAGGTCGATCACCGACCCATTGCGCACGTAGGTGCGACCTCTTGGCAGGCGACTGTCGTAATCGCTGTAATGCTCCAGATTGTCGCACCACGCTTTGCCCCAGAAGGTCTTTGCTATCGCGCCACGATACGGTGCGATGGGTGAGAGGGTCTTGCCAGCCTTGATCGCTCTGGCGACCAGCTGCTCCGCTTTTTTTCGGCGCTCGGCCACCGGGACGTAAGGTTTCCATCCACCGTAGTTAGCCATCAGCGTTCCTCTTCATGATCAGTTTTCCTGCGCGGAATGAATATCGAGCTTGACAAGAGCGAGCAGCTCCTGGTCACTCATCTCGGTCAGCTGCAGTTCCGCACCGCCTTCAAGCATATCGTTCACCAACTGCTGCTTCGATTCGATCAGTTGGTCAATCCGATCCTCGACCGTACCCTGGCAAACAAACTTGTGCACCAGAACATTCTTGCGCTGGCCAATGCGAAATGCCCGATCGGTCGCCTGATTCTCTACGGCGGGATTCCACCAACGGTCGAAGTGAATCACGTGGGAAGCCGATGTGAGATTCAATCCCGATCCTCCCGCTTTGAGCGACAGCACGAAGAACGGTGTTGATTCGTCCTCCTGGAACTGTCTGACCAATTCGCGCCGTTTGCCTACAGGCGTTCCGCCATGGAGAACCAGGCCCTCCCGTCCGAAAAGGGATCCCAGGAACGCAGCAAGTGGCTCGGTGGTCTCGCGGAACTGCGTAAACACCAGTACCTTTTCCTGCTTGGCCGCGATCACGTCGACCAACTCCCGCAGGCGGGCAAATTTGCCGCTGGCTTCGGGGCTCCATGCCGCGTCGCCAAGCCACTGGGACGGATGGTTGCATATCTGCTTGAAACGCATCAGGTAGCTTAATACGATGCCTTTGCGTTCAATACCGTCGGCGCCGTCGAGCGCCGCCGCCAGGTCCTTTACCGCGCGTTCGTACAACGCGGCTTGGACGGGGCTCAGGTGGCACCACGCTTTGAGTTCGGTTTTTTCCGGGAGGTCGGCGATAACACGCCTGTCTGTTTTCAGACGGCGCAAGATGTAGGGTCGCACAAGCGTGCGAAGCGGGCCAAAATGCTCGATGTTCGCCAAACGCCGCGTGAGACCGGCAAATTCCTTCGCCGAACCCAACAGCCCTGGATGCGTGAAATCAAAAATGGACCACAGATCCGACGAGCGGTTTTCCACCGGGGTGCCCGTCAGGGCGATACGTGACTGGGCCTGAAGCTTCTTTACCTGTTTCGTCTGCCTGGCGCCGGGATTCTTGATCGCCTGGGCCTCGTCGACAATCGCGATGCGCCACTGGATCGTTTCCAGAGCGGGTTGACGCAGCAGCGAACCGAAACTGGTAATGACGAGGTCTGTCTGCGTGAGCTGCGCGTCGTTCAGTGCGCGTAGTTCTTCTGCTGGCGTCACGGACGGGTGAGCCACCAGCACGCGCAGGCCGGGTGCGAAGCGTTCAGCTTCCGCGACCCAGTTTGCCAGCAAGGACGCGGGTGCGATCAGCAGGCTCGGGCGCGAGTCGGCCTGATCGCGCTTCAGGACCAATAGCAGGGAGAGTACCTGCATCGTCTTTCCGAGGCCCATGTCGTCGGCCAGACACGCTCCCAACCCAAGTTGGCTAAGCAGGTATAGCCATCGCACGCCGGCCCGCTGGTATGGGCGAAGCTGGGCTCTCAGGTCGGGGCCCGGATCGACCTGCGCCAACCCTTCCGGTTGGCGTAAATGCCCAAGCGTCTCTGCCAGCCAGTTTCCTGCAACGACCTGCGCCCAGTTCCGCTCGTCGGAGCCTTCAGCTTCGTCGCCTGATACACCCGCCAGGAGACGCAAGGCATCGTTCAACGGCAGTCCCGATTGCGCGGCCTTCTCCAGACTCTCAAAGCGGTGGACTACGTGGCCAAGTTTTTTCGTGTCCACTTCGATCCAGCGCCCCCGAATCCACTGGAGACCGTCAGCACCCTTGAGCAGACGCCTGATCTCGGCGGGAGTTAACGGCTCGCCATCGAGCGACACCTCCATTCTGAAGTCGAGCAGCGCATCCTTGCCGAGGAGCGACGGAGGCTGTGTCCCAACGCTGGCCCTGACCGCGGGTCGCGCGGGGCGGCCCGTCGCCCAGGTAGCCGGCAGCCGAACCATGATTCCGGCAGATTCCAGAGCTGGCAAATCGCAGAGAAGACGGTAAGCGTCAGCCGGCATCCAGCGCAACGGGTGGTATATTTCGCGCGATTCGAGCATCGCACGAAGCCAGTCGCAGCGGTCAGCGGCACGCCGAACCGGCATCAGGAGAGAGAGCAGCTTCGCCTTGTTCCGCGCACCAGAAAATTCCTCGAGCGCCCGCGAAAGTGGTTGATGTTGTGTCTTGCCATGGGCCGAGATGCGCGCTGCGTAGGTTGCCAGGAAGGCGAAAGGGGCTTCAGGGTCCTTGCGGTTTTCGGCAAGGTTGAAGTGAACACGGCCCACAAGATTCCAGGCAGGATGACGCGACTTGAGATATGTCTGAAGCGACTCCCCCGTGCTTGCCAGCTCATCACGTAAAGCGATGTCGATTTCGCCCCACAATGCGACCAGGACATCCGACGTGAGATATTCGGCACCCGTCATGGGCGGCGCATCTTCGATCAGTCTTTCGAAGTCCCCTGTGTCCGGTTGAGAGACTGCGACTTCCTCGCCTTCTGGCGTCGTGCATAAAGACGTGACATAGCGGGCGCCAAAGTCGCGCCACCATGCCCACGCAGGCGGCAGTGCACGCCCTATGGTTGCGCTCCCCAGATAGAGCAGCCCATGACCCGTGCCGCGCCTGAAGGAGGCACCCAGCGCAACGTCATCTGGCAAGGCAGGCGCATCGACGTCCGGCGCTGCAAGGAGGTGGCCTGCCGGTGTGATTTTTGGCGCGAGACGATCGCTATCGGTCGAAAACATGGATGGTCGAGAGGAAAGTTCCAGAGTCGAATGACTGTTCGAATGCAGGCGGCATGTAGCCTCGCGTGCAGATGACGTAATCTTGCGCCCCGGGATAAATTGCTATTTCTGGTCATGGTGCTGGCTTTCGGCAGCATGTTGTATGGCGTTGCCGGGTGACGCTTCTGTCCGCGCCGAACAAGGTTTGACCCGCAGGCAGCGGCAACCGAAACTTTCCTCGAGGTGCACGCCGGTTCGAGAGCGGTCAGTGCTTCGTCATGTGCCCTGGTACGCCTCCTGTTACCGATGCAATGCCGTGCGCCTTGATGGTGTTCAACGCTTCGGCCAGCGCGGCTCCGTCGGTCGGAAACGGGTCGTCCCAGACTGTCGATGTTCCGAGCGGGTCGATGATTTCCAATATCCAGCCATCGCGGCTGTCGTCTCCGGCCCGATAGATGTGCACATCGACCGACGTGCCTTCGCGAGTGACGCCCGTAGACAGCGGGGACAATGCAAGCGGATGAAACGCATCTTCCGTCGTCAGGCCGAGCGAATCGACAAGGAACAGATCCTCGGACTCATTCTCGTCTCGCGCGTCCAGATCGCTGCGCCCGGTATGCTTGCCTGTCCTGTCTTTCGGCCTTGAAGCCGCCGCGATCATGTTCGGCCGCTCGCCCTGCTCCATCAATTTTCGACGCTCCTCGCACCAATATTGATGGATATTGAGCGCTGCGGCCGCGAGCAGGTTTGCGAATGACCGGCGTTGCCCGACCGTGTAATCTCGCTGCTCCAGTTCGTGGTATCCGGAGGCCGTTCCAAACAACAGGATGACATTGAACCACTCGGGGTGTCGTTCAAGCAGCGGCTCCCAGGCCTCCCGGTCAATGTTGATGCCTTTGCAATAACCCTCGCACCATTCGTCGAGGATGAGAACCTCTTCGCCCTTACACCCGGTGGTGTGCAACGGGGGCTCGAACAGATCGGGACAGTGATTCAGGGCATTGTTGATATCGTTCCAGTATCGGATGATCAGTCCGGTAATCTTGCGTGCCCGCCCTGCTGACAAGAATCTGGGTTGACGTGTTGCGTGCCTTGCATCCCAAACCCACGGAAGAATCGCGCTCGGCATGACCGTGTTCGGTCCACAGATGACGGCGGTCAGAAAGCCGTGCAACATGACGACGTCCATCGCATCGTCGCAAACGGCATTGCTCGAAAGAAAGCGTTCGAGGACATCAAACTCTTCGTCAGTCAGTGGATCGTCCGATTCGGGATCGAGAGTCATGATATTCTCATGGGGATACACGGTAGACGCGATGATGATCGCCTGTGCATGTCGCTGTCGCCGACATGCCAGTATTTTACCCGATGGAGCGATGCGCAAATCGGACTGCCGGTCGGCAGGCGATGAAATTCTTTCGCGCACATGTCGCTAACCCCTGTGATTGATAGGGACGCGTTTTCTGGTGAAACTCCAGTTTCGCGACACCACATCCCCAGTGGTCCCGCACCTGAAACGCCCGGATGCCCAGTCACGGGCTTCCGTACTCTTTCCCCGATGCGACGTCGGTGTCCGCCGTGCGTGCACACAGCCATGACTTCGCGCCCGTCAACGAGCGCTATTACCCGCTCCTACCCGGAGATGGCAAGTCGACGCGCGGCGCACTTTGACGCATCCGTGGGCTACTCGCGAACGTCCTCGGCGCCCCCCCCGGCGTCTGCCCGATGCAGATGGCGTTTTTCCATGCGTTCCACCGTCGAAGCCCTCCGCCGGGCGATCAGCTCTTCCTAGAAGCGTTCGAGCTGACGGCTACGAGGGCGAATCCGCAGGCTATCGTTTCCAGCTCCTTGCCGAGTCACAGCCAGCCCCCTTTGTGATTCTCGGAGCCGGGTGCAGAAGATGAAGCGCCCGTTGTCAGTCAGGCATCTGGTCGAGCACGCTGGTCACTTTTCAGGTCGCTGAGACGACGGTTAACCGCGGTATTGAATGTGACGGAGATGAAGTTGGTCACCTGCCGCGCGCTTTTATCGGCAGCAGGCTTGTTGAGTGGAACGACGACGGCAATTCGAACTTTTACATAGGAATCCTACTCTATAACTGCTAATTCGGTTTATGTCAAATGCATAGGATACCTATTGATGTTCAAAAGTGCCAACGAAGCGCCGAAAGCATTAAGTTCGGCCATCGCGTGATCCGAGACCTTCGGCCCCTTTCACAAAAGCTGCCCTTGATCGCTCTCTGTGGCGCAGTCTTTGGCTCTCGCGGCGCTAGGGGGAACGACTCCGCATGCATTGCTTCCGCCGGATAGAGTCGAAGGAACGAACGCGCCTCGTCCGTTGACTGGCACTTCAGCCAGTCCGCGTATCTTTCCGGCGGCACAATCACGACCGAGCGCTTTTCATCGCCTGGCTTGTGAAAACGCCGCATCAGCGGGTGCTCATCCGAATTAACGGTTAACATCGTGAACGCTAGATTCTGCGAGCCGTCCGCCTCCGTCCATTGTCGCCACAAGCCGGCAATGGCCAGAGGGTCGCCATTGGCGGTACCTATCTTCCAACGCACTGCTTTTCCTGTCTCATAGTTTGGTTCGTAAAACGTGCGAAACGGGATCAGGCACAGTTGCAGATTCTTCCACGCGGCGCTGAAGCTGCGTTTCTGCTCGACCGACTCTGAGCGGGCGTTCATCGTGTCGAACACTTTGACCCCAGGCGGAATGTGCCGTCGCGGCACGATACCGAACGACGCGGGCACTGTCTCGAAGGATTCGCCGCCGCGCCGGAAGACCGGCGCAAAATAGTCCTTGTAGATCTCAGGCTTGTAGTCGAAGTCCGGTCGTGGGAGCAGGCTGAACACGTCCCACGCGTCGTTCGGATTGGCTTCGTAGCTTGTACACATGGCGGTCTCCTTGAGCCGCCATGATAGTGCAGTGAGCCGAGTGAGGCCGCCCTCTTCTGCTAACGAATTGCTGACGAATTCGGCCACGCGTCAGAGACGCGAAGGCGAACCGTGGGCGTTTTGCGAGGCGAATCGGTTGGTATTGCAGACGGCTCGTTCAATATGCGCCGTTTCGAAAGGCTGAGTGGCGTGGCGATGCAGGCGACGGCGATGGCTGACAAAGTTTCAAAAAAAGCGGGCACCACGGATGCATGCACTGACGGTCGAGGCTGGTACGCGTCAGCGGTACGCGGTTCGAAATTGAAAAGATGAGAGAGGACGTCGACGTGCGGTGGGCATGAAGCGGATGATCGATGATCTCTTTTTATCTTCACGCGCACGCGTCTGGGTAACCCGCTGCCCGTCGTTTTTCACGCCGCAGGACATCGGACGTATCCTTGCTACCGACGGTTGTATTGCTACACCGTGGTGATAGAAGTGCATACCGTCCCTCGGACTGACATCAGGCGCAGGCGCCCCCGTTTGGCGGCGGGCGACGTGATACAGCGCGATCTCGTGAATGGAGCGAAGATACGCGCCACACGTGGCACGCACGTGACCGACAACTTTGTTGGCGGATCGCAGCTCAGGGTTTTCGCGCAATCGCGCGAAGAACTGAATCGCCGTCGCGGGTAAGACGGGGGCGTTGAGCTCCGGACCCCAGCTTTTCCAGCGCGACGAGTTGACGGTCCAGCAGTATTCACGGTTCAGGTCAACCTGCTCGGGCGCAGCCGCGACTAGCATCAGGGTGGCGAATTCGTGCGGGCTCAGCATGTATGTGTCTCCGCTTACTCTGGAATGAACCGAGATTAACTTTGACGCAACTGGCCGTTTCCAAGTTCCAGGCTTCTGAGCGCCGGCAGATCTGCCAACAATCAAAAAAAGGGCCGAATTCGGTTGACGTTTATCGGCCATCACCGCCCCGTGTACAGGAGTAGGATCTGATCTGTGAGAAACGGCCTTCTAAGGTATTGATGGGCGGGGAGCTGTCGGAATGAAAAAAATCGCTTTGCTATGGAAGGTTGTCAGGGACGATTTGCGCGTGCTCTCATATGCGCTGCGGCATCCCGACCGTCCAAGATGGCTGATGCCCGCGACCGCTCTGGTGGCGCTGTACGCGATCGATCCTTTCAATGTCACTGTCCCATTCGTCGGGATTGTGGACGACGGTGTGCTAGTCCCGCTGGCATTGCATTTGATGGTCCGTTGTCTGCCAATCCAGTTGCGACGGCTACGCCGCCTATGAGGAAATCAACAAACAACGTGTTGCAGAGTTCGCGCCACGCCGCATGAATCAAGGCTCAGGACCCGAGTTGATTGCACAGGACCGCATAGTAAAGGTGAGTGACGGAACTTAGGAAAACTGAGTGTCTCTTGTGGGTCGGCAAACGCCTTTCGCGTTGCAAGGCAGCAGCCATACGCCAGCGTATCCTGTCGGCAATGGCGCTGGCGTTCACGGATGCGATACAAGCTATGCTTGCTATAACCGGGTCACGCCATGGCTAACCCGACAGATACCGCGAACGTTATTATCCGGCCACCGATCGCGTGGGTGGTCGCGGTGCTTGCCGGGCTCGCGCTCAACCGCCTCATTCCTTTGCCGTTCGTTCCGGCTGTAGTACCTGGAGGCTGGGTGGGAGCGATAGTATTTGCCCTTGCGCTCGCACTGCTCGTCTGGGCGATCGCGACCATCACCCGGTCCGGTTCGAACGTGCCCACCAACCAGCCGACCACGACCATCGTCGAGACCGGCCCCTACCGCTTCACGCGCAATCCTATCTACCTCGGTATGATGCTGGGGCTCATCGGCCTGGCTATTGCCGTCAACAGCCTGTGGCTGCTGCTGACGCTGGTTCCGTTCGCTCTCGTCATTCGCTACGGTGTAATCGCCCGCGAGGAAGCGTATCTTGAGCGCAAGTTCGGCGACGTCTATGGCCGCTACCGCGCGCGCGTGCGGCGCTGGCTTTAGTGCTTTGCGCGGGACCAGCCGTTGCTGGCAAGACGCTTCGAAGCGCCTCACGGGGCCGGCGCAAGATGATGCGATCTTGCCGTCCCGCCAGTCCAATTTATTCGCGCCTAGACTCCGCCGAATCTAACAAAATCGGTTCGGGCATCGACTGCCGCGCAACCAAATTCGCGAGCAAGTCGTTGATCAGGCGGAAGTCCTGGTCTCACTAATTCCGTCTCCCTGCAGCAGTACGCAATGGCTTTTCGATCGGCTTCGAACTGGAAAAGCTGGCGGGAGCAGGATCTACCAATACGGCGCGCAATCAAGCGGGTATTGGACGTGGTACCCAATAGACAGCGCATGCGCGCTGTGAGCGCACATTATTTCCCCGATTGCGATTTCCGACGCGCGCATCGCAAAAGTCAAGATCGTCAGACCAAATAAAAGAATTTGCGTTGATGGCTCAGTACACTACACTAGCCCGCGAATGCTTCGGAAAGCACTACATCTAGTGTTGATGGGGCGTTCAACGTGGGCTTGAGCGCTTGCGACCCAACAGCGGCTGCAACCGCTGTCGGGCGCATTACGCCAAGTCTTTCCTTGACCCAGCCTCCGAGGAAAGGAGGTAAGTTTGAAAGACCTTGTGATCGAGCTAGCCTGCAAGCTAGCGATCGAGGTAGTCGAGTCGGCTCCGTTTAAAGAGCTTTTGCATCACTGGCTAGACTCGCTACTTTTACTGCTACTTCGTTAATTGGAGAACTCCCCCGGCCTGCAAGCCGGGTTTTTTTCGCCCATGAGAGCGAGAACTCCATGCCCAAAGATCCGTTTAACAGTCGTTCAAAACCTGTTGACCAACTGTTGACGTTTCGTGCAGTGCAAATCCTAGGCTGTCAGGCGTGCCCATGCAATAGCGACAAAAGCCCTAAAAACGGATTCGGCAGGCCTAAAAGCCTTGTCTGTTAAGGGTTCCAGGGAATTTGCCTGCGAAGCAAAAAAATAGTTTTTTTGTCCCTTGACACTCCCTGAATACCCCTTGAGCGGCGTAGGGCGCCAGAGTAAGTGCAACCGGCGCCACAGTTGTGCGACCGAGCGACAAAGTTAGTACGGCTGGCCTACGTTCTTATGAACGCCGCCTCAGCTACACGGAAACCGGAATTAGCTGAATTGGCGGACGGTTACTTCAGCTACTGGACACACGGGACAGGAAGGCTCGCAGCCTGATTTGTCCGGCGGACTTGACCGTCATCATGGACAGCCCACACGGCATTCATGGCGGTAAAACTCGTGATCATGAAGCAGGACCTGCGGGTGGTGCGTGCCTCTTATCCTGCATCACCTGCATTGCCCGTCGGGTCCAGGGACGTCGTCATTACATAGTATCAAGTTCCTGTGCCGCGCCAGCCGACAGATTTCAGTTGCCGGAACAACTGCGCCCGCCGATGTTCGCGTCGATAGTGGCCGAACACAAAGATGGCCGCGAACAGCAGGACCGCCGAACCTATGACCGTACCGAGCCAGGCTTCATCCATCCTCCACCTCCTGCAATTTGCTATGACCTTGCCACACCGGTATTGACACGCGAGCTATCGCTTCGCAGCCGCCGATACCGGCTCGATCGCGCGCTTCGTATTTTTTGATCCGGCCGCAGCGGCCGTATCGAAGCCACTTCTGGCGGCTTCGGCCGCCTGCTGGCTGGTTTTCTGTACGGTTTCGACCAGTGTATTGGCCGCCTTGATCGCGGAATCCAGCGCGGACATGGCGGCCTCCGAGCCCGCCGGCGCGTTTTTGGCGACATCCTCCACCACCGACTGTACCTGGCGGCTGTACGCTTCGAATTGCGTCTGCGCAACTTTCGCGAATTCGGCCTGCGTCGACCACACGATGTCAAACAGTTGCCGGTTGTAGCTTTGCATCTTGTCGGCCGTCGGCGCTGCGAGGCTGTCCTGCAGCGCAAGCCAGTCCTGCGGCTCCTTCACGGAAAGCGCCTTCTGCGCCAGATCAAACGTGTCTCCCAGTGTCGAGCGGGTCACCTGCATGTTCAGTGCAGCCAGTTTCTCAATGCCTTCGACGACCTTTTCGCCCAGGCCGAACAGGATGTCGAGGTTGGCCTTGCGCGTTGCTGCTACCTGTTCCGGGGTCAGCATGATGAAAACTCCTGTAAGTGCGATCCGCGCAAAGGCTGCGCCGCCGAGGGCGGACCACAACGGGGACGGCGGGATCGCGTGAAAAGATGGACCTGCGCGACACGAGGCATGGACAGATGGTTCGCCTAACGGTCAAACGGTGAACGGGGCGAACAATATGTCCCGGATGTCCACCGCCACCGAAGTCCGCCGACGTGTGCGCGACGTCGTCAAGGTGTGACGCCAGTGCGACTCCGGGACCGAACTCGCCGACGGCTACTGCCTAACGTTTTCGGGCAACGGCCTGAAGCAATGAATCGCCGTCGCGGGTGAGGCGCGGACGCTGGTGTCCGGACGCGAGCTGTTCCAGCGCGACCAGTTGCTGATCCAGCAGGGTGTCGAGTTCTTCGCGGTTCAGCTCGATCTGGTCAGGTGCGGCCTTGACCAGCATCAGCGTAGCGAATTCGTGAGGGCTGAGCATGCATGTCTCTCCATTATCTGGATTAACGTTCTCACGACGCATCAATTACCAGTGACGCGCCATGCGCCGTCGATATTTGGCATTCATTCCAGTTTCTTATATCCGGCATTGCGAATTCGGTCTTCAAAGCCGGATCCAAATGTTAAGTCCGAATGAGGGGCAAGACCAGATGAAAATAATGTATGAAGGTCGCATCGCGATAGGAAGGCGGGTTTGTCCGTCGCCATGCAAGTGGTTGAAATGTGTTCTCAGCCGGCCGCTCGGGTGTTGACCGGAATTTGTCCTCAAGCTTTTAAGCGATGTAACCAGACTAAACAACCGCTGCGCAAACGCCTTTCCGATGCAACACGAGTTAAATCAACTGCTGGCTGACTTAAATAATAATACCTTTTCTGTTAGCATGATTCTCATTATCAAAACGTCAACTTCAAGAGCTAATATATACTCTCCGAAAAATCCACGGGCAATACTGGGCGCAAATAGGAAATCTGGCAGACCATGACCTCTCAACATGAACGTACGGGCGTCACCCCGGGCCTGACCGTGCGCGCTGCCGCCGGCCAGTTGAGGATTTTGCCCGTCTGGCAGGCGCTGGGACCGCATGCCGCACAGGCTACGCGGACCAGGGTTCACTGCAGCAGTAAGCGCAACGTCGACGAAATGACGGTCATGTTCGAGGCTGTTGCAACTTCCGAACTGCGCGAAGTCGCCCGGCGGCTGAACGCCCAGTCCTGGGTCGTGGCGACCTCGCTTCATACCTTAACCGCCGACTCATCCACTGTACGGTGAGGACGGTGGCGAACCGCTCGTATCGGAGATGTCCTGGCAACAAGCCAACAGACCCGTGCGAGACCCCACGCCGGACCAAAGTCATCCAATACTCGCCGAACAGCGTAGCCACAAAATGGCGTTGTCGGCACATATGTTTGTTTATGCGCGGCAGCGCAACCCGCTTCTATGGCTGGCTTGACGCCCAAGGCGCAAGATCGTTTCGGATGGCCCGGCGGTCTGGATTTCTGGGGATGTCATATCGGCAATCTAGTCCGATCGCCAACGCTGCAGGGGAAACTGAATCAGTTGAGACTGGAGGGGGGGTCGCGAGACCGGGAAAATCGAAATCGTGAGACTGCCCGAACTCGGTCGCCAACGGCGGCAAGCGATCGTCAATGCCTTCCTCGCCAACGGATCGGCAAACTGAAAGCACCGTCGTTCAGTTCAGCGTGAATCCGCCGCGTGGTCTGAAAAGCGCCCTCTCTGTTACGCCGCGTTTCGCATTCCGTACGCAACGACGCGTAATGACGACGTAGCCTTGGCTAGTGCGGGGGTGAAAGGCGGTTAAAGCGCTTCCACAATTTCTTCAATGTCTGATGATCGGCAGCGACGCGTGAGGCGAGAAAGCCTCGCGCAAAGGCTGCGCCGGAAGCCGTCTCAGGCGAAGTTCGCGGCAGCGCCTTCAGAAGCTGGTCGGCGACAACGGCATCGTTGCGCCAGCCCAGATCATCCTGAAGCGCGGTCAGCGCCTCGACATAATGTTGGACGGCCCGCCTGCGGCACAGCGAGGCGAAGAACTCGCTGGCGTATCGGACTTTCTTCGCCGCGATGCGGGCGCGGTGACGACGGTGATCGTCAAGATCGGCCAGGCCCTTGCCACGTTTGATCAGTTTCCTGTGCCGACGACGCAGCACCTGAGCGGCGAACTGCCGGGCAGGCGTGCCAATGGCGTCGCGCTGTTCCTCGGACATCCCGTCTTGCCAGCCTTTCCGGGTCAACCATGACGCGAGCTGCAGAGAGAGCCGCGTGTAGCGAACCGACTCGACGGCGGCGGCCGCGCGCTGCCGGTTGTTGACGGCAATCTGCTTGCACGCCTGACGGACGGGCAGGATTTCGTCCGGATTGCCGTTCGCGCCGGCATGTTCGAGCGTCGATCCCGCGAGTACCTCCCAGTCGCGCGCAGCGCCGAGTTCCGATGCGATCCAGCGTAACTCCTCGTCAAGGCCGGGGAAGGCTGGAATAACGTTCGCAAACAGGTCGAGGGCCGAGTGCAAACGGCGAAGCCCCACGCGCATCTGATGGACGCTCGACGGATCGTGGCCGGACACGACGCCGCGTTCATTCGCGTGAACCTGGTCCAGACAGTTGCGCGCGATTTTGCAAAATGCGTCCTCGACAGAATCGCGCTTGTTCAGTTGCACCGGTTGCGCCTTGACCGCGTCGCCGTGCTCGGCCACGAGCAGTTCGTAACCGAGATCGGCCTTGCTGAGATGGTCGATGCGCAGCGGCACGGCTTCGAGCAGTTCCAGCGCAATGTTGTACAGACTTGCTGGCGTGCCCTGTTTCAGTTCCAGTTCCACAGCCGCGATCGGCACCGAGCCCGAGTCCGCGTCGATGGTCCCCTCGTCAAGCGCAACCTCAAGTTCGTCGCCAGACGGCAAGCGCAATGGAATAGCGGAGCGATTGATCCGCGTGACGAATACGGGCTTCAGCCGGGCCGCAGTGGCCTCGTCACGGATCAGCCTGCTGCAGTCAGTATCAGCGGATATCTGGTCCTGCAGCAACGTCAGATCGGGCGTGTCGCCATCGACGGGCATCTCGAACTCGTCCCTGTCAAACAGGCCGGCCTGCACCGATCCTTCCAGCTTCAACGTCTGGAGTCGCTCGTTGCCGACGGCACGCACGCGCAGCGAGGCCTTGCACCAGTGAAAGGCTAGCTCGGGAGTATCGAAATACGTGCTTGTCAGCAGCTTGGGAGTGGCGGCTGCGCCTTTGGATTGCGCAAGCAAAGGCGCGTGACGCAACTTCTCAAGATCTTCGATAGGGACTCGCAGTTTCAGCTCCCGCTCCATACCGCCTCCCATTTGTGTGCCGGGGTATCAGCCTACACCGTAACAGCGGGATTGCACGTCGGGAGTGCGGCTCGCTGGCGAGCGCGACGCGTGACCGTCGATGCCAGACGTCGCGCTTCGCCTTCATCGCAAACAGAACTCTGCGCGTACCTGACTGGAGTCCGCAGCAAAGCCGCGGTTCGAGTGTCCGTGCGGATGGCGGGACCAAAGGCCGGGACTGGCCGAACTGCGCCCGACCGATGAAGCTTACTTCGTGATGCTGCCTGCGATTAAAACTGCAGCGTGACGTGCGGCAAACTACACTTTAAATCTCGCCGCGACTGTCTGAACGAACGGGGCTACCTCCAAGCAATTTAATGCCGTCGGGTAGACGGACGGTTTGTTCCTCCAGGGGTGAGGGGAAAGCGCGATGGCGTTACCGTCCGCCAAGTTTGGTTCTAGCTCAACCAGTTCGCGCGTAGCGCAGGTACGCTGCTTGGCGCAAAGGATGCATCCTTTTTAAGGAGGTGGATCATGGGATCAATCAACCCTCAAGGCGGTACCCAAAGAGGGGCTGGCATCGTGGGCGGTGGTATCGGCGAAGGGCCGGGACCGGACATCATGGCCGCAGCGACGCTCGATGGAAACAAAGTAATGTCCTCAGACGGCGAACACGTGGGAAAGATCTCCGACATCATGCTGGACGTCCGGAACGGGCGCATCGCCTATGCCGTGCTGTCTGAGGGAGGCTTCCTCGGGATGGGGGCCAACCTGCATGCAATTCCGTGGAGCGCGCTGACTCTCGATACGGACGCGAAGTGCTTCGTCGTCGACATTGCGGCGCAGCGTCTGAAGGACGACCCGGGTTTCCACAAGGACCATTGGCCCACAATGGCAGATCCGAAGTGGGGAGCGGCGACGCACAGCTACTACAACCGGCAGCCGTACTGGTCGGCAACTCAGGGCGTGGTGGAAAGTGACCCTGACATCAGGCCGAGCGAGCACTGAAAACACTACTGGCTATCCCGGGCGGATGGTTAGGTTGACCCCGGCGCCACCTCTACGGCTGCTTTCAGGGTAGAGCGGGCGGTGACCGATGGCCTGATTGGCGCATTTGGCGACGGGACGCTGGACCCACTGGAGCCGGCTGTTGGCACAACCGGACAACGATCATGGGAGCCGCAATGGGTTGTGGGCCTTGCCATTGCGGCAGCCCCTTGGGGCTCGCCACATGCGGCGCCAAAGTTGGCAAGTTCTATAAATAAAAATCTGCCACTCCTCGATCGACTGCAGAACACGGGCACAGCGCCATGCCAACTGGCTCAGGCGCACGGGGCTGGCAACCTTGCGGATCTCCGGCAGCGTTGTGCCGTCCGAAAAATGGAAATCGCGAGCGATGACCTGCTGTCGTCGCAGATGTTCGCGCAGGCCTTGGTGCGGCCGGCCGCCGCTGGCGATGGCACGCTCGAGTTCGGCGACTTTTGCGCGCACCCGGTCGAGGTGCGCTTCAGAGGTGCTGCTCAGCGAGTTTGCGACGGGCCTCGACGTCCAGCTTGGAGCTCTCTGCTCGCGTCATTTTTACCCTTTCACGCCCCGGACGCTTGATCGATGGTACGCCGCACGGCTGTCGACGCAGCGGACGTGGCGTCGTCGAAATCGCGTTCGGCGACTGTCACCGCTTCCTGACCCGTTTTTTGTAGGGTTTCGTACAGCGTGTTGGTGGTGTTGATCACCGACTGCCACGCTGCGATCGCGGCTTCGGAGCCCACCGGCGCGCTCTTGGCCAAGTCCTCGACGAGCGTTTGCACCCAGCGGTTATGCACTTCATGCTGCGCCTGCGCGACCCGTGCGAACTCAGCCTGAGTGGCCGATGAGATGTCGAACAGATGACGGCCGTATGCGTGCATTTTTTCCGCGATCGGTGCGGTGAAGCTCAGTTGCAACGCGAACCACTCTCGCGGGTCCCTAGCGGACAGCGCCTTGCCTGCGCTGTCCTGCGCTTCGGCCAGCGTCGTCTTGATGACTTGCAGATTCAGTTCGGCCAGTTTCTCGACGCCCTCGACAATCTTGTTGGTCAAACCACAAAAGGTATCGAGGTTGACTTTCTGGGCTGCGGCGACCTGCTCGGGGCTCACCGGAGTATGTAACTGTTTTTTTAGATCGGAAAGTTCAGCATGAATTGAGGTTACTGCGCTTTGCACGCTCGCATCTACATCAGTCGCATGTTGACACGCTTTCTCTGCGCGGTCGCCGACCTGCTCAAGATCCTCTACCCATTGAAGCAAGCGATTTTCGTCTTTTGACTCGATTATTTTTTTCGCCATCTCGGACTGTTTATCCAGCTGATCAACGCAGTCCAGGAGGTCTTTAGGTAGCTTGGTGTCGGCGTGACAGGCCGCCGACGCTTTCTCAATGATTTTCTCTAGATGGGTGAAACGCTTTTGGATTTCACTAGCTTGTAGCATGATGAAACTCCTCTTCGAAGGTGGTTCCAAGGTGAGTTCGGGCGCGGTTTTGCCCGGATCCCTGGCGCTGTCAGTCTCGCCTGCTTGAACGGGTTGGCATCACCTGTACTGCGGCATGCTGTTACTGCGGTTCTTAGCCAATCGACGAGTGGCCGGACCTGTTTACTATAGATGCATGTCCGCGTCCTCAAATGGCTGACGCTCGTCCTGTTTGCCCACGTCGGCGTCGTGTTCGCGGTCCAGATTCCATGGATGACCATGGCGATCCGGACCGTGTTTCCGCATCTGTCGTGGAATGGCGGCTACGTCACGACCGTCGTCGCGGCATTCGGTACGACGATCAGCCGGAACCTGTTTTTTTTCTGGCAAGCCTCGCAGGAAGTCGAGGAGCTACGGGCACGACATGGGCAGCGTGCGCTCACGCGTGCGCCGTCTCAAGGCGCGTCAAATCTGAAACGGATCAAACCTGATCGCGTTCTTTATCGTTCTCGCCACGGCCGCGACCCTGCACGCGCATCACATTACCGATATCGAAACGTCGTTACAGGCGCGCTTCTGCGCTCAGACCGATCGCCGGGGGTTTGCGTTCCTGTTGTTCAGTATTCGCATCATCGGCACCGGGCTGCTTGCACTACCGGTCCGGGCCGGTTCTGCGGCCTATGCGATGGTAGGAACGTTCGAGTGGAAAAGCCGCCTGGAACTGGCGCCGAAGCTTGCCAAGAAGTTCTACGGATCACAGTCGCCTGTCGAAAGTCGGCCCTTCCCTCGCGAGCGGACATCCCAAGTGGGCGCCCCCGAACAACGACACCATGACCGAACAAAAGCGCTCGCGCGGTGCCCGTTTTGCGGCGCTGTTCCAAAGCCGGCGCACGGAGACCAGACCATCTGCATAGCGGAGCGGTTTCGAGGGTTCCGTGCCCGGTGCCTTATCCGGATCTGTTGTCGCACCACTGGATCGCCCAACGCTGCGCCGCTTCGATAGCGTCCGCGTCGGAGGGATAGTCGCCGAGATCGCCCGAATATTTCACTTCGACAGCATCTCCGGCCGCCGAGGTGCGCTGGTAGATCTTTGCGCGGGCGTAGTAACGGCCGCCTTCATCAAGAGGCGACGCGTCGATGTGAAACCCCTTGTAGTCGAACTGCATAGCCGTCTCCGAAAAGGTGCTCTACTCGTCGTCGCGCTGGATAAGCTGCGGGCGCCCCGCCGCGTCTGGACCTACGTTCACCAGTCTGTTTCGGTGGTCACGGTCGCGACAAATGAAAAAAATCCTCTTTCGTCGGTTTGGGGTTCGACCTCGTCGAGCAGTTCCGGCATGTCCACATGGCTATCTCCGCCGCCGTTTTCGCCGCTTCGGCGGTTGCCGAGGTTCTGAAGGTCGGCGCGGCAACTCAGGAATCCTGTTCTTTAAGCAACTTGTTAGCAAGGGCGCGCGCTGCATCTCGAGCCTGGTCCTCGTGCGCGAAGTCCATTTCGGTTTCTTGCGGATCGTCGGATTCGGGTTCCGCTCCAACTTCTCGCAGATGAACGATTCCGCGATAAGAGCCTGTAACAGTCTTCATCACGCGAACTCGGGCGATGTGCGTGTGAGTTGCGTAGATTTCATCTTCCACGACGATCTCCCATTCGCCCTCAAAGGATGGCGGACGCCGTTGAAAACGCAGCCCCACCCTGGGTTTTTCGCAAAACATGGACGTCCAAGGCGATCATTTTCCTGTTCATGACGCAGGATGCGCTGGACCGGTTCCGCAACAGCGAAGGCTGAGCAGCGGGGGTTGACGCGACGGTCGCCGTCGTCAAGATCGGGGCGAACGGCAATATCGATACGTCAACGGCGACCGCGCCGGTCGAGGCCTTCGTGCTGACCAATGCCGGCTTGATGGCCGGTGTCTAACTGGAAGGCACCAAGGTCACACGGCTGAAGATCCGAGCGCCATCCGGCCCGCCCCGGCCCGGATCGCGTTCGCATCCGGTCATCGGGGTCCCGCCGTACGCGGGGTCAACGACGCGAAGCAGGATGGGCGCGATCAGGGCGAGGCGTATCTGAATTCAGGTAACGCCTTCAGGGAATCCCGGGTCGCGCCTGGCAGACGCATCTGTTTGTCGGCGACCTGCAGCCCGGCAAAGGGCACCGCGATCAGGTGGGTACCGAGGCCGAGAAAGCCGCCGACCGACAGGATCGCGTACGTCACGTTATCCTTCGGACTCACAATCAGATCGTCAATCGTTCCGATCGCGTCCCGGCTTTCGTTGTACACGGTCGAGCCGATGACTTTCGAGGCCCGAAAACCGGACGCCACCTGGATGACATCGACTCGCCTCGCGGTGATCGACTGTGCCGTCCCTTGGGCCCGCAGGGTGCTGGTGGCAAACGCGGTGGCGAGCATAACGGCGCAGACGGCGATCGCGTACTTCATATCAACCTCGCTACGTGTCAGACAGGCAACGCGCTGGAGCGACAGGGCTGCAGTCGTAATCGTGTCAGGCGCGGCAAAAGCGATCCTCCTTGCTGCCCACGCTCCTGTCATTCCATGTTAGCGCGTCATTGCAGCGACCGGACAATTTGTTTGCGCATCGCGGCGTCAACAGGGCGCGCTTCGGCGCCCGGACGATCAGGCACGCTGTTTGCGCATGTTCTGAGCCTGCACGGCAACGGGCACGCAACCCCATCCATGAACCAGTTTTGCATCGGAGGCCGGCCATGAACAAGGATCAGGTAAAGGGTGTGGCTGAGAAGGTCAAAGGCAAGGTGAATGAGACCATCGGCCGCGCAACGGGCGACCGGAAACAGGAAGTCAAGGGCGATGTCCAGCAGGCGGCTGGCGAAACACGCAAGAAGGCAGGCGACGTCAAGGAAGCCGTCAAGGACACGACCAGAAAGCCGGTCTGAAGCAGGGTTGCGTCGCGCTTCCGCTAGCATGCGGTCTGCGCGAAGCACCTGAATGGAGACGCCTGATGCGTATCGCGCAGATCGCGCCGTTGCACGAAGCGGTTCCGCCAAAGCTGTATGGCGGTACGGAACGCGTGGTGTCTTATCTCACCGAGGCGCTCGTCGGCCTGGGACACGATGTGACGCTGTTCGCAAGCGGGGATTCGCAGACAGGCGCGCGCCTCGAGCCGGCATGGCCCCACTCGCTGCGGCTCGATCCGGGAATTGGCGACACGTTTGCCCCGCACGTGGTGTTGCTCGAGAAGGTCCGGCGCGTGGCCCATACGTTTGATGTCCTGCACTTCCATCTGAGCTATCTGCCGTTCCCGACGTTCTCACAACTCAATGTGCCGTTCGTGACCACGCTGCACGGTCGTCTCGATCTGCCGGAACTGCAACCGGTGTTCGACATTTTCCCGCAGGCGCCCGTTGTTTCGATTTCCAATTCGCAACGGATGCCTTTGCCGGGTGCGAACTGGCTCGACACGGTCTATCACGGCCTGCCGGAAACGCTGCTGACGCCGCAAGTGCCAACGGAACCTGCATATCTGGCTTTCCTCGGCCGGATCTGTGCTGAAAAGCGCGTCGACCTCGCCATCGAGATCGCCGCGCGCGCCGGCCTGCCCCTGAAGATTGCCGCGAAGGTGGACAGGGCCGATGAAGCCTACTTTGCAAAGGTGATCCAGCCGCTGCTGGCGCTCCCACACGTCGAATTCATCGGCGAGATCAATGACACGCAGAAAGCCGGATTTCTTTCGGGCGCGCGGGCGCTACTGTTCCCGATCGACTGGTCCGAGCCCTTTGGCCTCGTGATGATCGAGGCAATGGCATGTGGCACGCCGGTCATTGCGTTCAACCGGGGTTCGGTCCCGGAGGTGATTGCCCACGGGGTGACGGGCTATATTGTCGAGGATGTGCCAGGGGCAGTCGACGCTGTGACACGGCTCGACGCGCTTTCGCGAACGGACATTCGTGCGGCCTTCATCCGCCGCTTCACTTCGATGACCATGGCGCAGCACTACATGGACATCTATACCTCGCTTGCCCGGGCAACTGGACCCACAACATTACGTCAGGTCGTCGCGGGCTGACCGGGCCAGGAAACACCTGCCGCCTCCCACAGCAGGTGATCGATCCGGCCGCCCCACGCCTGTCGTCAGTCAGTAGACCGGAAACACGAAATCCGGCGTCGGTGTGAACCGGATTCCGGAATCCGGACAGATGACGCGTCCCCTGACGGCGACCCGCTGTCCCAGATAAGGTAGCAGAAGCAGCGGGTCTGCTCCGCCGGTCTTCCCCAGCAGGATGTCGGTCACGACCCTGTCGTTGCAGGGCGAGGTCGCCGGCCGATCCAGCAGAAGGGTGGTGTAGTCGCCAGGCGCGTACTGCCCGTTGCCTTGCTGGATCGTGCCGCTGATCCAGATGTCCTGCTGCAGCGGCAACGTTTTCAGGGGTGGCTCTGCAGCGAGCGCAGTGACGGACAGTGAGCCCGCGAGGACGACGGCCGACGCCAGCAGTGCATGTGAGCGTTTTCTCATGATGCGGCTCCCATCTGGCTTGACGGTATTGGTTCAGGGCGCGGCCTGTGAAGTGCTGCGGGCGGCTGTCCTTGCGGCGCAGCACAATCACTGGATTGGCGGCACGACGCCCAGTTTCTCGGCGAGCATGCGCTCATACACACCGAAGTGCAGATCGACTTCCTCCTGACTGACTGTCGTCACGATGATGTTCACCTGCTTGGGCGGCAGGCCAAGCACCAGTGCAATCGCCGCTTCCAGTTGCGGCGCACAAACGCCGTCTTCCATCAGGGTCGTGCCGACCGCGATATCGTAGGTCTGTTCCTGCTGGAAGACGATCTCGACCAGCCGCGCGCGCGCGCTCATGTTGTTGTCGATCGCGAGCCGCACGACCTCCGCCACGCTGCGCATCGTTTCAGTCGGAAAGCCCCTGCTGGAGCGCAACCTGACGCGGTGCCTGCCCAGCGTGAGCCAGTCCGAATCGAATTCCATGATGTCCTCCGGTTGCCGTTGCAATGCATCGCGATAATAGGATTTGGCAGGCGGTTTTCAAGAGCGGATTTTCACCACCACCCCTTGAAATTTCCGCTGTAGCACCTATTTTGGATTTCGCTCAGGCAGACGCGCTGGTGGTATCGGGCGCGCTGCGTGTTTCGATTTGTTTGCCAGCAGCCTGGCAGGCGGACTGGAGCGCGTAGGCCCGTTCGCCTCCATGCTGCATTCAAGGAGGATACGACCATGAGTGATCTCTATCCCGGAACCAACCTGTTCAGCGAACTCGACCGTCTGCAGCGCGAGATGGCGAGCCTGTTCGGTGGCTTCCCGTCCAGCATCCGTGCCGGCCGGGCTCTGTCGCAACAAGGCATCAAGGTAAAATCCGGCTAATGGAAATTGCTGACGACCACGATGGCCAAGACGACGAAGACGCCACGCAAGACGTTGCCACCTGACATCGGCAAGGTGATGAAGCGACTGCACTATCCGCTCGATATAATCCTGCTGTGCGTGCGGTGGTACGTGGCTTATTCGCTGAGCCTGCGAAACCTCGAGGAAATGATGGCAGAACGAGGTTTCGAGGTGGACCATTCGACGGTACACCGCTGGGTCATCAAGCTCATCCCGCTATTCGAAAAAGCGTTTCGCCAGCACAAGCGACCGGTCGGCAAGAGCTGGAGGATGGATGAGACCTATATTAAGGTGGGCGGCCAGTGGAAGTACCTGTACCGCGCGGTGGACAAGGCCGGCAATACCGTCGATTTCCTGCTTCGAGCCCATCGCGACAAGGCTGCCGCGCGTCGCTATTTCGAGAAGGCCATCGACCAGAACGGCGAGCCGCAGACCATCACCGTGGATAAGAGCGGCGCCAATCTCGCCGCTCTGCAAGCCATCAACGCCGAACGGCAAACGCCGATCAAGATCCGGCAGATCAAGTATTTGAACAACATTGTCGAACAGGATCATCGCACCATCAAACGTATCGTCAAGCCGATGATGGGCTTCAAGAATTTTCACTGCGCCCGCGTCATCCTGTCAGGCATCGAAGTGATGCATATGATCAGGAAAGGGCAGATGAAAGACGCCGCCATCGAACGGACCGTTGCCGACCAATTCTATTCACTGGTTACTTAAGCAGTTCTTACCATATCGAAACTGCCTCATCCCGCCATCCATAGTGCGACACAACCGCGGCTCACGCGCATCGCCCGCGCGGTGGGGCTGGACCTGCGGGGAACCGTCGTGAGTCTGGATGGCGTGTACGATTGCCGGCGCAACCGCAAAGCTATTTTCAATCGCGGCATGGTGCCCAATATCAACGCGAATTCGCGCGGCAGGAAAGCGCAGAAGCGCGGCCGCAAGGCACTGTTTGATGCGGCCATTTTCAAGGAGCGGTTCAGGACGATCGAGCGCGTGTTCGCCTGGGAAGACAAGTTCCGTCGCCTGCTGCTACGTTTCGAGCGAATCAGTCAGTTGCACTATGCGTTAAAGACGCTCGCTTATACGATGATCAACCTGCGCCACTACTGCCACAGCTGAGCTCCCGCTCGAGATCTTTGTTCCAGTCGGCGCATCACGCCGTGATCCCGTTCGTTTGCGCCATACCGAAATCTTCGCGCCACGACACATCGTCGCGTCGCGCGCTTCGCCGCAGCCATTTCTTCCCATCCCAGGCGCTCGTCCAACCGTGTTGTGTCGAGCCTGATCGAAACCCGCAACCAGTTGCGTGTCTCCCAACACCTGGCTGCACGAACGCGTGCGGAGCTCCGGCTGCCCCGCTGGACCGACGCGCGGCACACGCAATGCTCGCTACGATTAGCCTCGTCATTTCGCCCTTGGAGGAGAACATGTCAAGCCAAGCATATGCGCCCTACCGCGGATGCGGGATCGCGGTCCACGTTACGGTGGTGAAGTCGCATGCGCTCGGTGGCGCATGTCGGCGCTTCCGGGTGTCATGGACGGTCTCATTGCCCGGGGAAACGCAGCAGAAGCTTGCAAACTTTCCAGAGCAGTTTGACTTCCTGACGGAGCAAGAGGCGTTCAGGTACGGCGAGAATCGGGCGCACACATTCATCGATTCCGTTCTTTGCGTGCCTGCCCAAGGCCCCGGCTTGCAAACCCGTATTCACAAATAACGCTCTTATGGATCAAGCCGCAGCGCATGTCACATGCGCGAGGCTACACATTTGCTGCGGATCATATGGCGCCCATCAACACCCGAAAAAAATGGCTCAAACGGCACCCGCTCAACGACGTGCCACCTCAGCGGAGCTGGTGTCTGCGTTCGGATACCCTTCGCACCTTGTGGCTGGTTGTCTTTATCGCTGATCAGCTAACGAAGACCGGTTGACAGGGGCCATTAGAGACGGATTCAAAAAGACTGCTCCGTCCGTCTGCAGATGTTCCAGCAGACAAGAGACCAACCGAGTTTGAGAAATGCTTCGTGAATGTCGGCGCGATGTTCGAACCGAATGCGAAGACGACGGAAGTTGTGAAGCCACGCATGAGTACGTTCGACAACCCAGCGGAATTTGCCGAGACCACTGCCGTGTTCTGTCCGGCGCTTGGCAATCACCGGCTTGATGCCGCGCTCGCGAAGTTTCTGGCGATGCGCCTCGGAGTCATAGCCACGGTCTGCGTAGATGACTTTGGGCTTCTGAAGAGGTCGGCCACGTACGCCGCGAATCGGTGGAATGGCGTCGACCAGTGGCAGCAGTTGGGTGACGTCGTTGCGATTCGCGCCTGTCAGGAGCGCGCTGACAGGAACGCCGTTGGCGTCTACGAGGATGTGGTGCTTGGAACCTGGTCGCGCGCGATCCGTGGGGTTCGGACCAGTTTTTCGCCCGCCCCGACGGCTCGCACAGATGAAGAGTCGACGGCTGCTCGCGAGAAGTCCAGTTCGCCTGCCTCGCGTAACTTCGCCAGCAGTAGCTCGTGCAGTCGCTTCCACACGCCCGCCTTCTGCCAGTCGCGCAACCGTCTCCAGCAGGTTGAGCCCGAGCCAAATCCCAATTTTGTCGACAGGTCGCGCCAGCGAATACCGGTCTTGAGCACGAACAGGATGCCGTTCAGTGCAGCCCGGTTGGCAACCGGCAACCGGCCTGGATACTTCTTGCGCCGTGGTTTTCGCGTTGGCAGCAATGGCTCGATCAGTGCCCACAGTTCGTCATCAACAATCGGCGCGCCCATCCTTGGTTCCCGTTGTTCAGATGACCAAGGTTAACAGCTTGCCGAAAAGGTTAACAGCCCCCACCGGGGTCTTTCTGATTCCGTCTCTTAGTGCGCCACTTAATCTGGGGCCCAGATGGACATCTGGAGCATGGCGCGCCGCACGCACCTGTCATCGGCGGTCGGGGCCATACAGCGTAGCATTGTTGAGCTGGCCGCACTACTGGTCGCGGCCCTCTTGACCGGCGAAGCACCGGCCCCGACGATCAGCGCCGTCACAGCGTCGTATTGCACATGCGTGGAGATGAGTTCGCCTCAGTTAAGGTCCTTCATCCAATTTGCCAGCAGTCGCAACCGCCGTCGGCCTGACATGATCGCCTCGCCCCTCCCCGCCACCGAGCTACCGAGCACGGCAGCGGGAGCACAACTCGGCGCCTTGCCGCTGATTACAATCAAACGCGCGAAGAAGGAACAGGTTGAACCTGGGAAGACAGTTGTATCACTAGTGGCGGCACCCGACCGGCCGCCGGTTGCCGAGCATTTCTGCCGCATCAGCCCTATCGCGCTGAATTAACCGCTCGCCAAGGACAAGGACAAAAGCATCGAGATCCCCTGGTCCGTGATTCGCTACAAAAGCAGACAATGTTTCGCCGATTGCCTGCATTAACGAGGATTGAGTGAGGGTACTCGCGATCACCGACGCTCCGCGGGCTAATTCGAGCGTGTATCTGGCTTCAATCAGAGAGCGATTAGCGTTGAGCCGACCGCTTTTTGCCACTCGCCTGTTTGCGGTTCTCTCAGTCATTTCGTTGCAATAGCAACTACTACTTTGACGCAAGGCAGTAGATGATTACGTGAATCTCCTCGTCCGCCGCACCTACGATAAAAGAGCTGGCGAAAAGCACCGGCCTTTAAGTGCCGAAGTACGATGGTACAGCCTTCGGCGACGTAAATGATGTAATTTTCTGTCTTGCGCCTCACTCAGAGTTTCCCTTATTTTGCGTGAGAACAAACAGACCGCCGCCACCTTAAATAATGCAATGTGGATGAATGTTACTAAATGATCTCCGAAAACGCGAGACAAACATCTCGTCGTTATCCGCCAGATTATTTGTATTCGGAGCGGCGACAACGCAATGCCTCAAGCACGCGGAAGCAGGTGACGGCCCCTTCTCCTTATAAAGAGCCAAGTATCGAAAGGGGTCATCAGCAGTCGATGTACGCTCTGGGCCGATCCGGCCGCCGCATTCAAGCGCACTAGCCTCAAGACACCTTCGAACAAAGGCGACAAAATATTCTGAGACGCATTTGCAGAATCGTTCACGAAGAGTTATCGCATGCAACCGAATCGCGATCCGCCTGGGATGTTGGTTGCCCAGTTTCCCGGATCCCCGTGCTTCTGGCAGTTATCGACAAACGCTCCGAGAAACTGGAAATCCTTATTATCAGAAGTAGCAGAAGAAAGGGCATCGAGTGCGGTGAGTCACGCACCGCCGATCAGCGGTATATGCCGAAGATCAACTATGCGTGGCCGTGCCGATGACCTCAGCAGCCCGATGAGCGAGGGTGTCGATACTCTGTGCTGCTATTTGTGCGCGTCGAGCTGACGTTTCAGTGGTGCAAACACGACCCGCATCAGGTCACAGACTGCAGGCTGTCTAGCCCTGCGAGGTGTCTTCGGCTGCTGCCGACCCTTCGCCGGTAGCACCGTCGCTCGCGCCGTGCCGACGCTTTTCGTCCGCAATCTCAGCTTCGACAACGTTTCGCGCTTTTCGCCAATATTCGTCCGCACACCCCTCCATGCTCCCGTCTTCCTGCCACAGCGAATAAGCTTTAGCGCGGATGCGCTGCTCTACCGTTTCTCCATCCATGAGAACTCCCGAGGCAAGATTGGATACGCCATTGTGCGCGCGAATTCGACTCCTGGTGTGCACAAACCCATTGGTCGAGGAGACTCGATCACATTGGGACCTCCGGGCTTGGTCGTGGCAGATCCGTTCTGCATCGCGCCTCTCCACATTGTGTAGCGCCGTTCCGTGACGTTAAGCAGGGCGATCTGCTGGATCCGAAAACTGCCGGCCGGTGGGCCGACCCTTTATTGAGAACGCCCTCCCGTCTGAATTCTCATTCAATGAAAGATTCATGGTGGCCTGAGCCAGACGACGCGTCGAGGACCAGGACGCGACATGACCGTTTCAGTCGGCGACCAGTTCGTCAGTCAGGTCGGCGGCTACGCCGGTGCCATGAATGCGCAAAAGCATTCCGATTTTTCGTAAATTTCTGACGAATCGTCGCCGTCACCGTCCTCTGTGCATCCAACAGGCGCTGTCAGGGGCCGCGATGTATCGATCCCAGTCAGCTCGAGCGCCGCATCGATGATTTCGAGTTCATCGCGAAAATCGAACGTCCATTCCTTGCCCGCGCACCGGCTACTGCCGTCGCATGTCACCAGTGCGCGTAGGGCGACCAGGAGTGCCTCGATGAGCGTGGCCTGGCGCTCCGCCTGTTGACTGATTACAGTCGCTTACGTGGCTCACCTCAAGCGCTGGCAGCAGATGGACTAATCGTCTTCAGGACCCGGGACCCGGGTACTTTCCTACTTGGTGGCCGCCATACCGTCGCACCCCGTTGCGGTCGTGGAACCTGCACCTGCCGCTGTCAAACGAAGTAAAGTTGATACGAATTTGCTACTAAAGTTGATACTTTTTCGATTTGAGGCGGATGTTGCAAGAAAGCGCCTAGTGCTGAAGCGTTTGCGGTCGATTGACGTAAAGATGAGACCTTAGGTCGAGAATGAATTGTTGTCTGTCGGAACGATCACACCGTTGCAAGCCACTCAGCAGGGCTACCGCTGCTCAAGTCAGTCTCCACGCGAGAGGCGGTACTAACTGATAGGTTAGCTGAGAGCGATCGCACGATTGCAGCCGATGCATCGACCACGAATTCATCGTCTCGCCAACAGGACGTTTGCGTTGGCATCTCGGATGCACGTCATCGGAATGGTCCGTGCGCGACGGTTTAAACAATAGTTCGTACTCCAAATATAAATGCCGAGATATTCCGTCGCGCACGACGCGGAAAATCGCTACCCGGTACGGAAACAGGCGCTTTCGTGGCCGTCCGTCTCGGCGTCGGCAATGTCGCAACATTAGTTCAATTTCCAGAAATGTTGCAAGTTTAAGGCAATCTGAAGTGACACAAACATGGAACCCCGATACCCGTCGTTCCTTGACTGGCGGGGGTTTCCGGGGCGTCAAGGGGTTCCATGTTTAGTTCGATTGACAATTCGAGTCATGGAATGCCAACCAGCGGCAGAGCGGGACTCGGTGCGACCGTGCGAGCGTTGCTGCGGCCCTGCGGTGAACCCGCGAGGCGACGCTTCAAGACATTGGTATATCACCACGTATCGGCGCATGTGAGAACTGGCAAAAAGAACAATCTGATTGTGGATAGTCACAAGCATATGGCGGCGACCGGATTGATATTCTCTCGCTTGAAAAGCGGATGCCGAATTCCCCTCCGCTCTTGAGATAACGGCTTTAAATCAGCCCCGGTGAAAGCGGGTCCATGAAACACCCGGCGAGTCGTTCATCGCCAGCCTGCCGCTTGGGGCTGCAGCGGTACCCCTTCAGTCTGGGTATTCGGTGCGTTCTTTCCTGACTGGCTGTTCTGTATCGCCGCGGGGGTCGTCGGAACGTTCATCGTGCACAGGGTAGTGAGCAAGCGGCACCAGCTCGGCGTCCTGAATCCGTTGGCCCTCAGCTATCCAATGTTGACGATACTTTTCGCCGTGTTGACGTGGCTCCTCTTCTTCCCTCGGTGCCCCCCGGAACCGCGCGCATGCGCCAGGCTCCGGACAGGCCCCGAAAGAGATGGCCCGCCATGCTGATCAGGCTGGCCGCCGCCCTGCTGCTCAGCTTCCCTCTATTGCGCCTGCGCGTGGTGGAGCGACTCGAGGCAGAGCTGGATGATGCAGGGACGGGGGACGGGCGCGAATGTCCCGTCGCGTTCTTGTACGCAAGCCCAGCTCCGTCGTAACTGGCGGCGCCGCGAGCCGGTCGGCCGAAGCCCACCGCGGCCACCCCGAGACACGCTTTCGTCTGAAGGCCGCCGGCCGCGTCGGGTTCGTTGCCAGCATCCCCGCGGAGAGCTGATGCGGCCGTACAGACCCTATGCAGCCCATGCGGATGTGCCGCAGGACCCTGATATCGAAACCCTGATCGGAGACTCGATACACCCCTACATTCCTAATCCCCTACGACAGCGAAATGGATTGCCCTGCGTCAATCATTAAGACTCCAGAAATCAGCGATCGACTGCGAGAAACTATCGCGGCGCTCGCTGACGAGCATTCATACCTCCTTGACCACTGCTACGCAGCGGTCATGCAGGTAGACGGATACGCGACCCTTGGACTATCCGAGAAAAGGGATATTCGGAACTCGATCGGCTTGTTCGTGAAGCGCTGGTGCAGTTCGATTCTCGAACAGGCGTGGTTCGCGCCCGCGGAGATGGAGAAATTCGAGGCGTCGGTCAGGCGGCGTGTTCACCAGGGCATTTCCCTCGTAGCCATACTATGTGCATTTCGGCTGGGCACCAAAGAGCTTTGGCTAGCTCACCTCGACCTAGCGGAACACGATAACGCCTTGCGCGACGACCTGCTCTTCGTGATATCGCCGTACCTGCTCGAATATTCCGACTTCATGGCCCAGTTTATCGGGCGGATATTTCTCGACGAACAATTCCAGCAGACGAGCTGGAGGGCCGAAGTGAGGCGCCAGCTGTGCGATCTGGTATTCAACGGCACGAGCGATGACCAGGACTTCTGTCGGATCGGACGCAGCCTTGGGTTCGATGCGACCGTGCCGCGCACCGCCTTGGCCATCGATTACGAGTTGAGCGACGTGTCCAGGATGAATCCCGGGGGTGCCTTCGGGTACCTTGTCCACGACATTGCGGGTCATATCAAGATCCCCGCCGATCACGTCGTTTATGTCACACGACGCGGCTGGCTCGTCCTATGGGTTCCGTGCAGCTGTGGAAGCTCGTTGATTTTCAGTCAGCGTCTGCTGTTGGAAGCGATCGTCGCCTTTGCGAAAAGGTCGGGCGAGGTCCGGGCCGTTGGAGTCGGATTCGTGAATCAGGGGGCGAAGGGGCGGGCGACCTCGGCGGAGGAAGCGATGACAGCGCTCAACTTTGGGTTGCACGGCGATGGAGCAAGGAAGGTGTACCTGTATTCGGATATCGCCATTGACGAAAGCATTCGTTCCAACGGAAGCGCTCTGCGCTACTTCGAATCCATGCTTTCGGAAATCCTGCTTGAAAAGGACTTGATGACGACCCGGGAGTGCTACTTCGAGAACAGCCAGCACCGTAAGGCAACCGCCGCTTCACTTGGCATACATCCCAATACGCTGAACCACAGGATCGCCCGCATCGAGACGTTGCTCGGCGCCGAACTCGATGCTCCAAGCTGGATAGCCCGGCTCTTTATCGCCCTGAATCTGCGCAATGCTATCCGTGTCTATCGAGGAGGCGACGCAGAAAACTCCGCCACCAGGACGGAGGATTGACCTTGAGGTTGCATTCGACCGTCGATTCCCGCGTCAGATGGGTCAGGGTTTGGTGCAAATTACGGGCGAATGCCCCTTCATGGCATTCTCGGAACTAGCACCTCCAAACGGCCCGTCTGTGGACAGTAGGGACATCAAAGCCACGCCGGTGTGAAACAGAAACGCCAACGATGAGAATGTGAATACGCCATCGATCAGGGAGACATATCGAGAGGCCCGAGCAGATGGCGAACAGCGCGGGCGGTCCGACCTTCCACGCAAGCCAATCGGGCTACAGAGGGGCGCATGTGGAAAATTGCCGCCGACGACCTCTTCGATTTCCGTCTGCCAGAGCGGAGAAGCGTCCGCTGCTGAGGCTAGCAAGTAACCGTAAATGCAGAAAAGCTGAAGAAGAAATAAAGCCCAGCACGTCCGCGACGGCGAAAAGGCCGTCGCGGAAATGAAGCCATTCTCCAGATTGAAAAAGATCTCAGTATCATTGCCGAAATCCGCGGCGAGGCAGGCCGATACGCGATTCCTCGATAAGCGCGGGAATCCGTGTGCGCAATGTAACCCGCGCCCGATTTCAATGCTCGTATCGTGCGCGCCATAGACTGCGACGGGACTTTGTGCATGCGCGAGCGTGGTGTGCACCGCGATCGAGGCCAGCACGACGCGAGCTCGCGGGCAAAGCGTAAATGGTTCATTCAGGTAGAAAGCGGCGCATTCAATGCGCCGCACAGACTACAAGATAAACGGGATGCGCGGCGCGTGCCGCCTACTGCCGCGGCAACGCGTAGGCAATCACATAGTCGCCGAGCGTTGTGCCGAACGAGCCATGCCCGCCTGCCGCGATCACGACGTACTGACGGCCGTTGATCGAATAGGTCATAGGCGTGGCCTGACCGCCTGCGGGAAGGCGTGCCTGCCAAAGCTGCTTGCCGTTGTTCACGTCGAACGCGCGGATGTAATTGTCCGCTGTCGCGCCAATGAACACGACATTGCCCGCAGTGACGATCGGACCACCCAGCATCGGCATGCCCATCCTGAACGGCAGTGGAATCGGCGAACTGTCGCGCACCGTGCCGATGCGCTTCTTCCACACGATCTCATTCGTCTTGAGATCAATCGCAGAGATATAGCCCCATGCGGGTTGCTTGCACGGCAAGCCAAACGGCGAGAGGAACGGGTTGAGCGTCACGCCGTACGGCAAACCGTATTGCGGCTGGATGCCTGATTCCGTGCCACTGCCCTTGGCACCCTGCTGAGGCTCCATTGGATTGCCCGGGCCACGCGGGATCAGACGCGAGACGAACGGCAGCGCGATCGGGTTCGCGACGGCGACCTGGCGGTCGGTGTCGACGGCAATACCGCCCCACTCGAACATGCCCAGATTGCCAGGGAACACGAGTGTGCCCTGCAGCGACGGCGGCGTGAACGTGCCTTCGTAACGCAGCTTGTGGAACATCAGGCGGCACACGAGCTGATCGTACATCGTCGCGCCCCACATGTCGGCGTCGGTCAGGTTCTTCGACGGCCGAAACGTGAGCTGCGAGAACGGCTGCGTCGGCGCAACGTGATCGCCTGGGGCGGCGCCTTGCGGCACAGGCGTTTCGGGCGCCGGCACGACTGGCACACCAGTGCGGCGGTCGAGCACGAACAGATTGCCGGTCTTGGCGGGCGCGTACACGACCGGCACGCTGTTGCCGTCCTTGTACGCGATGTCGGCGAGCGTGGGCTGCGACGGCTGGTCCATGTCCCACAGATCGTGGTGCGCGGTCTGGTAGAACCAGTCGAGCTTGCCAGTCGAGGCGTGGAGCGCGAGCAGGCCACTGGCGTAATGCTCCTGCTCCGGCGTTCGGTTGCCGCCCCAGATGTCCGGTGTCGTCACACCCATCGGCAGATAGACGATATCGAGCCTGGCGTCGTAGGCGGCGGGTGCCCACGAGTTCGGCGAATTCCACGTGTAATGCTCGCCCGGGCCCGGAATGTGATTCGGTTCCTTCGCGCCAGGATCGAACGCCCAGAGCAATTCGCCCGTGCGCACGTCAAAGCCGCGGATGACGCCCGATGGCTCGCGTGTCGAGAAGTTGTCTTCGACCGCGCCCGCCACGATGATCACCTTGCTCGTGACGATCGACGGCGAGGTGGGTTCGTACATGCCCGCCGTCGTGACCGGCTGGGCGTGTTGAAGGTCGAGGTCGCCCTTGTTGCCGAAGCCCTCGCAACGTTGGCCCGTCAGCGCGTCGAGTGCGTAGAGGTGGCCGTCGTTGACGGGCAGGTAGATCCGACGCGTACAGGCTGCCGTGGCAGCGGAGCCCGAGGCGTCCGCGGTTACGGCGGCATCGCTCGCCGGCGCCACCGTGGGTGCGGCCGCCGTCGCACTGGTCGACAGATCGACATACGACACGCCGCGGCAAGTCACGTGCTGGAAAGACGGATCGGGCTTCAGTTCTGGATCGAACTTCCACTTGAGCGTGCCCGTCTTCGCGTCGAGCGCGAACAGGATCTGGTGCGGCGAGCACAGGTAAAGCAGGTCACCGATCTTGATCGGTGTGACTTCGTTGGTAATCTCGACAGGATCGTTGGGCCCCTTCATGTCGCCCGTGCGGAAGGTCCAGGCCACCTGGAGATTCTTCACGTTCTCAGGCGTGATCTGCTGCAATGGCGAGTAGCGAGTGCCTTCCTGGGTGCGTCCATAGGCAGGCCAGTCGGCGGCGTCGATCCCGGCGCCGATGCCGCTCGCGGGCCCGGAAGCGTTCAGTGTGCCGTTGACCTGCTGCGGATCATTGAAGCTCGCGTACACGAGCACGCCCGCCCATGCCAGGAGCGCGACGACGAGCGACGCGATGCCCAGCTTGCGCTCGCCCTCCAGCCGCCCGCTCATGAGCAGCAGCAGCCACACCCCGAAGATGACGAGCACACCCGAGCGCGGCGCGAGCGCCCAGAAGTCGGGACCCGACTCCAGGAGAGCCCAGATCGCCGTGCCGACAAGCACGAGCGCATAAAGCACGAACGCGGCGGGACTGCGCCGCCAGAGCAGCCACGCCACGCCCAGCAGCACGACGCCTGTGACGATGTAGTACGCCGAGCCGCCGAGCGCGAGCAGCCATGCGCCACCGATCAGCAGATAAAGCGCGGTCAGCACCGTAAACAACAATGTGACGACGCCGATCACGCCCGGCGAATTCGATTGACTGGTCATGATGATCTCAACCTTCTTGAGTGGATGCCACCTGCCGTCGCTACCGACGCCGAATTCACACGCCGGAGCACAGTAGAAAACATGTTAGAACGTGTGCATCATCCCGACGTAAACGCCAGTTTGCGATTCACCAGGCATCGGACTCGTCGGCGAGGACGAATCGCGCGGCGTCGCGAACACTGAGAAAGTACCGTTCCTGCTGTTGTTCACATAGGAGACGGTTCCATAGAGGAATGTGCGCGCAGAGAGGTTGTAGGTGGTGCCGAGCGCATAGAGCATCGCATGGCTGGCAGGGTCGTGCGAAGCATCGCCGGCGCCTTCGCAGACGTGGATATAAAAGCCCGCCGCCGTCACCGCCCAGCGCGGCGTGGCCTGATACGTGACGCCCAGCCAATAGTGATCGGCGCTATCGGACACGCCCGCGGGCGAATCGGGCGCCGCGTAGTGCGTGTATGCCGCCTGAATCTTGAACTTCTGCACGCGTATATTTGTACCGACGAAATACTCGCGCGAGGCCGTGAAGATGTTGGAGAAGCGGCCGTTCGAATCGCGTAGCTCGTCGTAGATACCGCGCACGTCGAACAGAGGAGAATGGTACGTGAGCATGATGCCGTCCGAGCGGCCAAAGTCGCCTTCAGGGCCGTTGTTGAAGCCGCTTGCTTGATTGCCGAGCGCATACTGGCCCTGAACGTCGAAGCCATGGAAGACCGGGCTGTGGTACTCGACGTTATTGTTCGTCTGCTGCCAGTTGCGTCCTCGCACGAGTGAAGCTGACGACACGGCCTGCTGCACGAACGGATCGAATTCCCAGACGCCGTCGCTGTCGATAAAGAGGTTACGCCCGGCCTGCAGCTGGCCCCATGTCTCGTCCTTGAGGCCCACATACGCGCGACGCGAGAAGAGCCTGGCGCCGCCCGTAGTACCGTTCATGATCTGCAGCGCGGTTTCGAGGTCAAACAGTGCGGACATGCCGCCGCCAAGATCTTCGGTGCCCTTGAAGCCCAGCATGCTGGTACCCCAGTCGCCGCCTTCCGCGCTCCAACGGGTCGAGCTGCCGCCCGTGCCGTTGGCGATGTGATTCAGATATTCGAGACCGCCATCGACACGGCCATAAAGTACCACGCCAGATTGTGCAGAAGCAGCCGTGCTCGCTGCGACCAGGATGATAGTGCACAGTAGACATCTCACGTTGGGCTCCAGGCTGACGTCCCTTTCATTTTTCTTTCCGCCCCGGCGGCCACTGTCTTTTTCTGTAGCTTCGTCAGCGACGAGTCAAATTGGACCATCAACTCAATTGATCGCTCCTTGCATACGCGTTCCGAACTCATCGATGAGCACTGCTAACACGTTCCGGAACTTTGGAGCACATCTTGGCGAGGGTCAAGCATAACTAGATTAAAAGGCGCAGCGGTCACCTGGTATTACATATTTGTTGTAGCCGGTTGCCCCAGGTTTGCTTGCGGTCTCCTTACTGCCTTCGCGCCCAATGATCGTCGATGTGGCCAGCCGACCTCGCATGATTCCTGCCGCCAAGTTGCAACCGCACGTAAGGATCCGACATCCCGCTGCCGGTTCCAGCAATTCGCGACTGACCGCAACTGGCCCGATCACTGCCGCTTTCCTTGGCCTACCGCGGCGGCATACTGAGGAGCAGAATCGCCCCGAGCCACGTGCTTGCCTCTCGCACCCGCGAACACCGCGAGATACAGGTTTATGTAGTGGCGGCTCTCCATTCTGCTCACTATCATGAAGGCAAGGTAGGGCCTTGCAGTTGAACCCCAGCTCATTGAGCGTTCAATGCTTCGACCAGTTCGTACGCGTGCTTCCCTACACGGCGGGACTGATTCGTGCCGCGCCCGAGTACTTCTGGAGCCGGCTCCGATATCATCCCAACGCAATCCAATGCCTGTCCGGCAGCGCATTTGCGCCCCGACCTGCCGACCCGACCAACATGCCTCAATTTCCCCTGACCTCGCGCCGAGGCTTCTTTCGCTCGGCCGTAGCGCTGGTTCCGCCAGGAACGCTCGCCGCGTGCGATCTAAAGTCGTCCGGCACGTCGGCGCCAGATTCAAACAAGGCAGCATCCGGACCGCAAGCGTCCGGCGTCGACTACAAACCGCATTTCTTCGACACGAAGGAATGGGCGTTTATCCATGCGGCAGTCGACCGTCTGATTCCGGCGGACAGCGAAGGCCCGGGCGGCGTCGAAGCCGGCGTGCCCGAATTCATCGACAGGCAGATGGATACGCCGTACGCACACGGCGCGTCTGGTACATGCAGGCGCCGTTCACGCAGGGCGCGCCCGAACTCGACTACCCGTTGAAGCTCGTGCCGCGCGATCTGTACCGCCTCGGCATCGCGGCAGTCAACGCGTACAGCACGAAGACCTACACGCTTTCATTCGACGCGCTCGATGCAGCCGCACGCGACAACGTGCTCGGCGCGCTCGAGAAAGGCAAGGTCGATCTGGAGAACGTTCCGGCCGAGGTGTTCTTCGGACAACTATTGCAAAATACGCGCGAAGGCTATTTCTGCGACCCGATTCACGGCGGCAATCGCGACATGGGCGGCTGGAAGCTGATCGGCTTCCCCGGCGCGCGCGCCGATTTCATGGACTTCGTGAATCAGAACGGCCAGCCGTATCCATACGGTCCGACGTCGATTGAAGGAAAGCGTACGTGATGACCGGTCAAATCAAACCGCACGTCGACGCGGTAATCGTCGGCTTCGGCTGGACCGGCGCGATTCTCGCGAAGGAACTCACCGAAGCGGGCCTGAAAGTGCTCGCGCTCGAACGCGGCGAGTATCGCCACACCTATCCGGACGGCGCGTATCCGAACACGATCGACGAACTGACGTACAACGTCCGCAAGAAGCTGTTTCTCGATCTCTCGAAGACCACGGTCTCGATCCGTCATACACCGAACGATACCGCCCTGCCGTATCGCCAGTTGGCCGCATTCCTGCCGGGCGAGGGCGTCGGCGGCGCGGGGCTGCACTGGTCGGGCGTGCACTTCCGCATCACGCCGGAGGAACTGCGACTGCGCAGCCACTACGAGGAACGCTACGGTAAACGCTTCATTCCCGAAGGGATGACGATCCAGGACTATGGCGTCAGCTACGATGAACTCGAACCGCATTTCGATTTCGCCGAGAAAGTGTTCGGCACCTCGGGGCAGGCGTACAAGGTAAACGGCAAGGTAGTCGGCGACGGTAACATCTACGAAGCACCGCGCAGCGACAACTTCCCGCTGCCCGCGCAGCAGAACACCTATTCCGCCGAGCGCTTCGGCAAGGCTGCGCGCGAACTCGGGCTGAATCCGTACCGCCTGCCGTCGACGAATACGTCGGGTCCGTACACGAACCCTTACGGCGTGCAGATGGGCCCGTGCAACTTGGCTATTTTTGCCCATCCCCCGAAAACTGAAAATTCTCCTCAAATCTTTTCCAGGCAAGGCATTCCGGGAATGCGCAGTAGGGAAAATCGCCGACCAAACTATGTTGGAGACAGGGAGTCGAATTCCTGCAAGACATGCCGCAAATCCCTGCTGCGTTCGCTATTCGGACTGGGCGGCTCCTCCAGCAATCGATGGAGCAAGGCTTTCAGGTCAGAGACGTAGGCAGGTGCCCACGGCTGAGCGGATGCAATAGCCCGAATCAGGGCACGGTACTCTCCGTACTGTTCGGAGGCGATCGCCGCGACAACTTTCATGGTGAATTCCATCGGTTCGACGTCCGCGTCGACGCTTACCCTGACCAGATCGGAGCAGGCCTCGTCGAAAACGCAGCTGACTTCCCATCCCTCTTCGGTCGTACGCTCAAAGATTGTTCCGGCCAGCGTGAAGAGCTGCCACATCAGATCCGGCGCAAGATCGGGCGCCGCCGCGGAAACATTCGAGGCAATGGTGACCCGCATGGCGTCGAGCTCCTCGGCCGGTTCGCCCACCTGCTCCGCGTCGAGAAATGCCGTTTGTGCGCCGAACTCGCTGACCCACTGGCGAACGGCATCCGCAACGTTTTCGCCTTTTTGTGCGGACAGCTCGAATTGCAACCGACGACGCATCGCCGGGTTCGTCATAGCCGCCTCGGCCAGCAGCGTCGCCAAGCCTCCTCGTCCGACAGCCGCCAATGCTTTGGCATCGATCGGATTCTCCTCGTTCGACATTGCTCCTCCTGCAGAATGAAAGCCGCTGAGGCCACGGTTACGGTGAAATGGTGGATCGCTCGGTTGTGCTACGTTCGGCAACGCAACTCAAGGCCCGCCCGCAGCCAGCAAGCTGACGCTCAGGCAAAGCGAAACTCTGATTCCCACTTGCGCGCGTTCAAGAATATAAACTCATGTCCGCCTCGCACCGCCTCTCGATCCTCACACGTGCCGAAATCGACGAACTGTATGCGTTGCCGCGCTTTACCGACGAAGACCGGCACACGTACTTCGAGCTCGGCAACGCCGAACAGCAGCTCGTCCGGGCGCGCACACTTCCGGTCGCGGTCCACCTCATCCTGCAACTCGGGTACTTCAAGGCCAGATTCCAGTTCTTCCACTACGACCCGCCGGCCGGGGCAGATGATCTGCGCTACATCGTCGCGCGGCACTTCCCCGACGAAGCGCCTCCCGCCATAGCGATTCCTTCGGCACCGACGCGCCGCGCCCTACAGCACAGCATCCTTGATCTGTTCGGCTTTCGGCTATGCGAGGGTGCCACGAAGGCCGACCTCGAAAAGCGGGCACGGCGCCTTGCGAGGCTTTCCACACAGCCCGCCTTCATCCTGCGCGAATGCCTGCAGTATCTGAAGCACGAACGTGTTGTCGCGCCTACCTACTCATTCCTGCAGGACATGGTTGGGCGTGCGGTCGCTGCGGAGCGCCAGCGCGTCTCGGCGCTGCTCGAACGTGCGCTCACCAGGTCAATCGCGCAGCAGCTCGATGCGATGCTCGAGGTCGACGACTCGATCTATCAGGTGACGCTCCTCAAGCGCGAACCAAAGGACTTCAGCTACAAGGAACTGCAGCAGGAATCCGAACGCAGAGCGTTCTTCGCACCGCTTTACGCATTCGCCCAGCGGTTTCTCGACGCCACCGGCATCTCCGCGGACAGCATCCGCTACTATGCCTCGCTCGTCACCTTCTACACCGTCTACAAGCTGCGTCGCATGGCCCCCGGCGTCGCGCGCCTGTACCTGCTGTGCTTCACCTGCCACCGCTTTCGCCAGGTAAACGACCGCCTGATCGAGGCCTTCATCTGTCTCGTCAACGACTACGAGCAGACTGCGCGGCAGGCTGCGGGCGAGGCGGCGCAAAACGCGCTCACCGAAGCGGGCACTCACCTGAAAGCCGCGGGTGAGGTCCTGCGCCTGTTCGTCGACGGCTCGATTCCATATAATGCCTCCTTTGCCAGCGTGCGCCAGAGAGCTTTCGCGTTGCTCGCGCCCGAACGCATCGAGACCGTTGCACAATACATGTGCAACGTCACCTTCGATAAGGCCAGCTTCGAGTGGTCACGCTATACGGCGCTCTCACACGCGTTCAAACGCAATCTGCGGCATCTGTTTGCCGAACTGGCCGTGGCCGGCCGCGTCGAAGATACGCCGTTGCTCGAAGCCGTCGACTTTCTGCAGGAGTGCCTGCGCGGCGGCACGCCACTTCGACAGTGCAATCCATCGTCCTTCCCCACGGCGTTCATCCCGAAGACACTCAAGCCCCATCTCTATCACCCCGGATCCGGCAAGGCGAAGCGGCTCGATGTGGATCGCTTCGAGTTTCTCGTCTACCGGCTGCTGCGCAACGCACTTGAGGCAGGCGACGTCTTCTGTCACGACAGCAACGAGTTTCGCCGTTTCGAAGACGACCTGATCAGTGACGCGCGCTGGCGGCACAAGGACGCCATTCTCAACGAGCTCAACCTGCAAGTCCTGCTCGCGCCCGTCGCGCAGACGCTTGCCGGTTTGCATGATGACATCGAGCGCCTCCTCGAACATGTCAACCATCACATCGACGGAGGCGACGATCCCTACCTCAGGGTTCGGCACCAGGGCGGCAAGCCTCGCCTGAACCTGGGCTATCCGGAGCCCGATGAGAACGTCAATCACGCCTTCTACGGCCAGATCCCCAGCATCGACATCGCGCGGCTGCTCTGGTTCGTTGCCGTTCGCACCGGCTTTCTCGAGGGATTCACGCATGTGCTCGACCGGTACGTCAAACACGAGGCCGATCTACGGGAGCTCCTCGCCTGTATCATCGCAATGGGCACCAATATGGGGCTGCGCAAAATGGCCGAAGTCTCGGGCCTCAGTTACGCCGCGCTCGTGAGTTGCGCACGCAATTATCTTCGCGTTGAAACAGTGCACTCGGCCAATGATGCGATCAGCAATGCGACTGCGGAGCTGCCCGCCTTTCACCTCTTCAACATCGGCGACCAGATCCATTCAAGCAGTGATGGCCAGCGCTTCGAGACCCAGTTCGATACCTTCCAGGCTCGCCATTCGCCCAAATACTTCGGCCTCGACAAGGGTATCAGCGCAAACACCGCCGTCGCTAACCACGTGCCGTTCAACCTGACCGTCTTCGGCGCTAACGAACACGAGAGCCATTACGTGTTCGATCTGCTCTACAACAACACCTCCGACATCCGCCCACAACTGCATTCCACCGACACGCACGGCACCAACCAGGTGAACTACTGGATCCTGTATGCATTCGGCTATCAGTTCGCGCCGCGCTATCGCGACTTTCACAAGAAACTTGCCGGCCTCGTTGGCCGTCATGCACCGGGTCACTACGGCAAGTGGCTCATCAAACCCTCGCGCAAATCCAATGACGAAATGATCATCCGTGAATGGCCCGCCGTCCAGCGGATCATGGCCTCGCTCGGCCAGAAGCAGGTCTCGCAGGCCACCATCGTGCGCAAGCTCGCGAGCTACAAGCGCCAGAACCAGACGAAAAAGGCGCTGTGGGAGCTCGACAACCTCTGCCGTACACGCCACATCCTGCAGTTCATCAACGATGTCGGCCTGCGTCAGTCAATACAGAAGGCCCTCAACCGGGGTGAAGCGTATCACCGGCTGCGCCGCGCCGTCGCCTTCGTCAACGGCGGCAAGCTGCGCGTGCACACCGAGGCCGAGCAGCAATTGTGGAACGAGTGCGCGCGCCTCATCGCCAACGCCATCATCCATTACAACACCACGCTGCTCTCGCGGGTTCACGAGCAGAAGCGTGCCACGGGCGACGAGGCCGCGATGGCGTTCATCGCCAGCATGTCGCCAGTCGCCTGGCGGCACGTCAACCTCTTTGGCGCCATGGATTTCGGCGCCGCGACCGCGCCAGTCGACATCGACGCGCTCGCCTCGTATTACGCCGACCCCGAGTACTGGGCCCGCATGCGCAGGCGGCAGCCGACGAGGAGGATGAGGACGGCTGACACCCGACTTTCAGGACGCCAGTTCCGCCATTCATCTGGCCCGGGAAGCCTTGTCCGTGAGGGTCTAAAGGAGATTGTCACTTTTCGGGGGGTGGGCGAAAATTGCCTTTTTCGTGCCCTGTTTGCAATCGATCGCTGCTCCTAGCCTAGCCTATGACATTGGTGTGTTTGCAGACGGGAGCATGTCGCCGAAACGTTCTGGTCCTTCGCATAAGGCAAATGCTTCGCATCCCGAAATAGATCAGAAGAAAAGATCATCCTCTGAAAATAAGCGGCGTTCACGGTACAAAGCGTGAGGCTGTTCGGGACAAACTGCGGTCAAGAGAGCGCATCTTGGCAGCGGTAATGTTGCAGCTTTAGTTCAATTCCCATGAGTGTCGCGACTTTACATCAATTCAAAGTGACAACAACTTGCAACCCCCTATGGGGTGGTTCGTTGATTGGTGCGGGTTTCCGGCTACCGAGGGGGTTGCATGTTTAGTTCGATTGACAGATAGCGCGCGGCTCGGACGAGGCATACAGCCAGACGTGAGCCGCGCGCGCTCGCTCTACGAGCAAGCCGTTGACCTTAGGCCCAAGGCCTCGGCGCACAATCTCGGACTTTTCTGGGAGGGGTGCGGGGAGTGGAAGACAACAAGGTGATCCCGGACCGCGCGAAGGCCATGCAGAGCTATCGACGCAGTGGAGATGACGTGCGCTGCCAACGCCGTTTGCAAGCGCTGCGCTAAAGCAGTTCCTGTCCGCCTTCCAGCGTCGCGCAGGCCGACTGGACATGGTTGTCTCTGCTTCACTGCCCGGCCGTGTCTGCACAAAACCGTCGCCGGCTAACGGACTGTGCCCAAGTAAGGCAGAAGTCAGACCTTTGCATCGCGCCCGGAGAGAATCTGTGGCGTGTCGATGGTCTGCGACGCTTCAGAACCGACTGCCGTGCTCCAATTGAATCAGTCTCCGCGGCGACAGGGAACCGTTGTCACGGTGACTCACGATTGCGCAACAGCGACGCAGCCACTGTCGGCCGGTAGGCCTGGTACCTGAATCCGATCCGGGCCACCGAAAAGTGGACCAGGTGCCGTCCGTGGACCTGCCGACTGACAGGTATCATTCCGGCGTGGTACAAATTCTTCTGTCGCGGGCGGTCGCTCTGCGGTACTGCGGTCGCGAATGCGACTTTCAACATCTACAGGTTCAAAAATGGCAACTGGTACGGTGAAATGGTTTAACGATGCGAAGGGCTTTGGTTTCATCACGCCGGACGAAGGCGGCGAAGACCTGTTCGCCCACTTCTCCGAGATCAAGACGGAAGGCTTCAAGTCATTGCAGGACAATCAGAAAGTCAGCTTCGACGTGAAGATGGGTCCAAAGGGCAAGCAGGCCGCCAATATCAAGCCAGTCTAACCGGCGCGCGCATCGTCCTGACAGGTGACCCGCCTTGCGCGGGTCAAATTTTTTGGTTCAGCGTGTCAGGAGTCCGTGCATTGGGTGGCATTGCGGTGCACCGGTTCAAGCAGGACGGACAAGTCCTGCTCATGGCCAGTCATCCCACCGACAATCAGGCCGCGTCAATCAGGCGGCAACGGGCGCCGAGGCGCTATCACTGCTTGGTGCAGCTGCTACCGGGTTCTGCGGCGCCCGCTTCGCAGGTGCCTTCCTCGCCACCGCTTCTTTCGCCGCAGTTTTCCTGACTGCTGCCTTCTTCGCGGGTGCCGGGTTTGTTACTGCCTTGACTTTCTTCGCGGCGACCGTTTTTCCCGTCAACTGTTTCGTCGCAGCTTTCTTTGCGGTTGCCTTCCTGGGCGAAACGGCCTTCGAATCCGAGGCGCCCTCTGCCGCGGCGACAATCAGAAACTTCGAACGGTCTTTGGCGTCAGCCAACCATGCCGGTGCAGGGCCGCGGCCACTCCACGTCGCCCCACTCTTTGGGTCGCGGTATTTCGGCGCCTGAGGGCCCTTCACATAGTTGCCCGTCGTTGCTGGCTTCTTTGCCGCAATGACCGGTTGTGCAGCGCTGCCGTCGATCAGAAACTTCGTCCGGTCACGCGCGCTCGCGATCCATGCCGGCGCGCGGCCGTGCCCCGTCCAGGTGGCACCCGTCTTCGGATGACGGTACTTTGCCGATGCTACTGGCTTGGGAACCGTCCTGGCGCCTGGCTTGCGACCACGCTTCTTGCCGCCGGTGTGTGCTTCGATGTCGGCAACGGTCAAGCCATGCTTTTCCATGAGATCACGAATCTTCGCGATGACGCCGGACGACTGCTTCGCGGCAAGCGCTGCGGCCTGGGCCTGCAACCTGGCGATTTTCGCCTGCACGTTTTCGAGCGTAGCCATTCTTTCCCTTTTCTGTATGTAGTAATGGCCGAACTATGCCAGCAAGTAAGACGCACGTCGATAGTGGGCACGCTACAATTGAGAGAGGCTCAGACTCCGAACGAACAATTCGGCTGCTTCGTCGGCTTTTGGTTAAGGCACAACCAAGGGATGAGCGACGACGATCGCTATGCTACGAAAGCGGCTATAGCCGGGCCGCTCGCACCCGGCTTCACTCAGCCCCGGCGCCGGAACCGCGACCTCAAATACGCAGCCTGACGAGATAACTGCGGCTTTAATCTTCTGGAAAGCGGCGACAGCCGCTCCCCGACCAACTCGATTGAGCAGATCAAATCCGCTTCAGACAGGTTGTCCGCAGATCATGTGGAAGAACAGTCGAACGGTACTCACGGATGAAAACGAATGGATGAACGCAAGCGGGACAGCATGATCGCTTATCTGCGCCACCGGATGGAAGAACATGGCATTGAGCCGGACGACCTGGCTTCAGCAATAGCGGGCGATCAGGTGAGGCAGAAAGCAGCCCGGTATCAAAATGCGACGGGGGATACCTGGACAGGCGACGGGGAAATGCCCCAGTGGCTGAAGCAGGCGATTAGCTCAGGACAAAGACTCGAGCATTTTGAGATGGCATCGGCGTCACCGATGCAGGATACCCAGCGAAAGAGGATCGACTGGCGCGGCGACCCTTTCGCAGGGAGTCCACTCGCGCGGCAGCACGCTGACTGACGAGTACACCTGCTCGTGCTGGGCGAACGCCGGCTGCGACAGATGGATTCGATAGCGCGGGCCCTGTTGCCTTCCAGGCTGTGGGGAAAAGCGGTGATGGAAACCCGGCTCGCCCGGATCTCGAGGTTAGGAGCGGCGCGACTCCTGGAAATCCTCACCTTTTATCGACCTGAGCACGCAGACGAGTGATGTGTGCCTGCCCGCCTTTGAAATGTGCCAAGCCAGGTGATGTTGCGCAAAAAATCATTTGAGTACATGTTTTAAGGTATTTTCCTGACACACCGATCGTGCCGCGTCATAGAATGAATCTGCTTGCCGTATGAACAGATTGGCAGGCGCCGATTAATTCGAAAGAGAGTTCCCACGACCATTGCGTCACCGTCGCGGTAATCCCAAAGGTGCGCCGTAACAGGGTGTTCAAGGTAACCAGTTGCTGACGTCCCGCGTTCGAACCTGCAAGGGTTTTTCTCGCGGCCCCGATACAATCAGAACGATCGAAGCCCTCAGCGGATCTTTTCGACGCCGTACTTAAACCCGATGCCAACGGAAGCCCCCTCGCCGCTCGTTCGCCTCTCTCCCGACGTCGTCTTCAGTCGGGAAGTGCTCGGCCGTCGGCGTGAGGAAGAACCGTTTTCGCTCTCCAGCAGCGCTGTGCGTCCTGCGCCGATGCCCCGGGCAATCACCCGGAAAAGCGCAGTCCGGTCCGACGTCGCTCCCACTGAACAGCCATCCCTCTTCTGAGCATCGCTGCACTTTGACGAATCGCGGCCGACAATCTGAACATCCTCTTCACCCAATTCTTCCGCGACCGATCAGATTCATGATCTGAACAAACGCAGGAGCGCTTCGCGAAGGTCCGATACGTCCAGCACGTGCTGCGCGCGCGTGAACGCGACGTAGAGCAGCCGCAGCTCGTCCTTCTCCACAGTCAGGCGACCATCGACGTATTTGAACAGAAAATCGTTGATGACTTTCACCCGCTTCCATTCGAGGCCCTTGGCCCGATGCACCGTGGAGATCACGTAATCGGCCTGCGCTTCAGGCGTAATCCGTTGCGCCAGCGAGCGCAGATAGCCGGTTCCGAATTCATCGACAATCCGCACGATGGGAAGCAGATCGGCGCCGGCCGCGCTGCGCGCGAAAGTCTGTGCATCGTCCCACGTCTCAAACAGCGAAAAGGCTGCAGGTCTGTAGGCCCGCCGCCCCGCTATCAACCTGTCTGCCCCATCTGCATACGCAACAATTTCGGTGGGACTCATGCGGATTGACGGGCGGTGGCCCGCCTCCACGCCTGCGGCCAGATGCCAGATGGCGGACACATTCTTGCGGCAAAGGATGGCATCAACGGGTGGAGCGACCATCGGGTCCTCGACGAGGATCGAGCCGATCGTGCCCTGGCCGCGAACGGCTGTCTGCTCGCCCAGCAGCCCGAGTAGCCGGCTGGCGAGCGTGGCGAACGTGTGACCGAAACGGAAGGACTCGGTCAGCGCGTGTTGGGGTGCATCGATCTGCGCCATGGCGTTCACTGCGCCACGCCATTCGTATATCTGCTGGTACGGGTCACCAACGTAGACGATCTGGGCATGTGGCTGCCGGTTCAGAAGCCACAGCATCACGCCATCGCTGTCCTGCGCCTCGTCGAAGAGGATAAAGTCAGATTCGATGCGCGGGTGCCCCTGCGCCCAGACCTTCAGATAGATGTCGGGAATGATGGCGCTGCGGCCACGCGGGTCCGTGCTCTCACTCCACAGGCGAGCGACATGGGGGCTCAGTCCTTCCCGCAGCCAGTCGGCGGCTTTATCGTCGATCTTCTCGTCGACGGGAACATGGATAGCTTTCGGCGCGTCGTCAGCCGAGCGGCAGAACCTGCCCAGTCCATCGACAATCATGCGACCGAGCTCGAACGGTGTGAGTTCGACGGTCTTTCCCGTCACGAGGGGCACCTCTACTGCACCGATGCCATAGCGAGCAGCAAGTTCGTGAGGCGGCTCCGCGGGGTGGTTCACCCGCGCGGCAAGCGCGGGTGACACCGATCGGTAGGCCAGCGAGTGGACTGTTCCGGCCATCACGTTGGGCGGAAAGCCGCGCCGCGCGTGCTCTGCAATCTCGCGGTTAAACGCCAGATAGATGCCACGCTGATGGGCGAGACGGGTTGCGACAAGCCGTAGCGTCGAGGTCTTGCCCGCGCCCGCGTACGCCTTGATCTTGAGATTGCCGCCACCGGCGACAGCATCGACGATCGCCTGCTGTTCAGGTGTCGGTCTTATCAAACGGGCCATTTGCAGTTCGGGAGCAGATGAACCGACAGTCTACGCGGAACGCACAGGCCGCAACTGCAATGCGCTGCGCCAACCAGGCAACCACGGCGTCCAGCGAACTGGACAGAATCCGGTCCGTCCCTGGAGTCGTCGTTCCGATCGTCGCGGACGTGTTGCACATCGGATGAAAGTCCCGCGGCGTTCATTCCTCGAATCTGCCGCACATTGCGTCCCAGGATGACCGGCGGGGACCGCATGCAGCACTGCCCACTGCCTGGTAAGGCGTTTTCGACGACATCGCCTCGTCTATAATCGGGATACCCTGAATATTCACATCGCATGGAGCCGTACTTTATGAGTCAAGCCCGCGGGCGATATGCGGGATCCCGGGACAGCGGCCAACGCCATCCTCGCCACGAGAAAAAATCTCCGCCCCAACGGCTGGGACCACCGTACGTGAAGGCGCCTCCCCGAGACCCCGCCCAGACTGCCTCCATCTTCAAAACACGATCGTTTCAGTTTCTCGTCGACGCGGTCGGCGCAGAGAATATCGCCATAGCGCTTGAATCGACCATGACGCGCGTGGCCGAACTGATGAAGGGCGAGCGGTTCACACCCGAGACCGCCTTTCACATGGAAACTACGCTTGGGTTACCGCATGGCTTTTTTGACCAGCCCAATCCTGGCCTCGCGCCCGAGACTATCGCTCGTCTGAAGTCACCGCTCGACTTCATCCAGATCGGCGAAGGATTGGACGCAGAGCCCGCAGCACTTGAGCCGGCTTCTGCCCTGAACGTCGATCAGCAACCGTTACTTAAAGATAGTGTGTCCGAGGAAGCGCAAATGCCGAAGAAAGTAGCTGGCGGCTCGCCGGGAGCCGTCAGGAACAGTCGAAGCGAAACGGCCGGACAGCCTGAACCTCATGCGCCGATCAAAGCTTCGCCCTCGAAAGACAAGACGTCTCCCAAAACGCCACAACAGCAACCGCTGGCATTGAGCGACAGCGCCGAGGTGGAGAACGTCCGACGCGCTAACCTTCACCTTCTCACGAGTCGAAACGGATCGAAAGTAAGACTTGGCGTGGTCATGGAGATGAGTGGATTCAACATAGCCGATCGGCTACATGCCAAGAAACGCATGGACAGTGTCGAAGCAAACCGGTTCACGGAGCGACTCGGATTGCCAGTTGGCTGGTTGGACATCCCTCGCACCGAAGCCGAGATTCCAGAGTCGGTGTCGCGCATGCTTGCGCCTGCTCCGCGCGGTCGAGCATCCGCTCAACGAGACGAGCCGCTCGCGCCAGCAACGAACGATGGCGTGCAAGAGACACTCGCCGACGTGAAGGTGCGTACGAGGCGCGAGCGTGCGACCGCCTTGGGTGATTCAGAAAGCCCCTCACCTGTTTCGGCGGATGTCGCGGAAGACAAAGAGACGATCATCGTCAGCCCGCAAACTCGTGTAAATGACTCCTCCGACGGCCTTGCCCGCCGCTCCCCCGAAGAAAGTGATGGCGAGGCCCCGGCAGCCACGTTGGCACCCTCTGAGTCGATGCCTGAGGCGTTGCCCACCTCCGCAGCTCCGCAGCAAAATCCGGCCCCACTCCCCTTCGCTTCCGTGACCAGCCTGGAGAATCTTCACGGTATTGCACCGATAGCGGAAGCATTGATCAAGACGCTGGCAGGAAAGGCGCGCACGGGTCGACTGGACGAAATGAAAGCCCTGGAGCTTCTGCAACAAGCCGTATTGTTGTAACTCGTTGGCGGCGTCAATCAACTAACGATACCGGCGCTGACAGTCGGGAGTTTAAGCGCGCGTTGTAGGTCGCGATGAAGGCGGGCGCACACGTGACGAGTGCGACGTCGTCACACATGTAATCAATAGACCGTGGTTATTTATGTCGTTGAAAAAGATGTATATCTAGCGCCAGGTCGCTTGGTCTATCCCTGAAACGCGTTGCGGCTTTGAACCAGCACGCCGCTTTGGACCTTGTTCCTTCCAGCTCTCTTTGCTCGATAGAGCAGTTTATCGACAGCGGCGAAAATGGCCTCATCGGACACCGGGCCGTCTCTGGCGTCGATCGCCAATACCCCAAAGCTGGCCGTCGCCGATACCGATTGATCAGCCCATTCGGCCGGGGTCTGCGCGAAGGTGTGTCTCAAACGATCCGCGAGCGTTTCAGCTCCGGCGCGATCCGTCCGCGGCAGCAGGACGAGGAATTCTTCTCCCCCATAGCGAACCACACTATCGACCTCTTGTCGCGTCGTGGTCTGAAGCACGGTCGAGAAAGTGCGTAACACCGCGTCTCCAGCAAGGTGCCCATAGGTGTCGTTGATCGACTTGAAGTGGTCAATATCGCAGAGGATCACCGCAAAGGGCAACCCTTGATGCCGGGAACGGGCCAGTTCCGTCTTGAGCAGAACTTCGTTCAGGTATCGGCGGTTATAGCAGCCTGTCAGATGGTCACGAACGGAAAGATGGATCAGTAGTGACTGGACACGGTGCTCCTCCCGCCAGATCCGGTGATAGCGGCGTGCCGCGACAAGTCCGAAGCTGTTCGCCAGCAACAGCAGCATCGACATGGTCAGCAGGTCGGCGGGCCTCAATGTGCCGATGCTCACAACGATTGCGATAAAGCTCGCGGTCGTTGCGACGGCGACACCAAGCGAAATGACCAGGCGGTTAGGAATGAAAATGTACACGACGATCAACATGATGCATATTGACATTGCATGCCAGGGCACCTCCGCCGGGCGATGCCAGACAATGAGCATGAATGTGCTCATTCCGACGATTTCGGCCGCGGTCGCGGTAAGCCGGAGCAACAGGATTGACGTCGGGTGCCTGCGAACCAGGTAAAGTCCACACGCTGCCGTGATGGCTACCAGCAGCCGGGCAAAGAGGAGCATGGCTGTCTCGCGTGTGTAGCCGAGCACAGCAGCATCTGTCAGTGCAAATGCGACATAGAAGAAACCGCAGAATATCAGGGTTGTACGTAAAGACGATCTGGTCCTCGCCAGATGATGCTGCTGAAATTCCTGCTCAGTCGTCACGCTCCGGAATTCCAGCTTCAGAGGGTGAATGCTGAAGTCCCGCTGCGATTGCACTGTACTTTTCCCATTCGTTGCTAACATTGGTTGGCGGCCCCGGCATGCTACATTACATATCGACGTTGACGTCCCCTTCCTTGAGTTTTGCAACGTGTGAAGGGACGCAACAATTGAAAACAACGCCGGTGCTCCGAACCGCACCGAGCCAGTTGGAGTCGTGCCAGGCGGCACGCATTACCCTGACAGGTGACCCGCCTGGTGCGGGTCAGACATTGCAGGCAGGGACAGCTCCAGATAAGGGGCTCTTGTGCCCGCATCGCCAGGCGTTGGGCATCGCCGATGCGTTCCCACCCAGCGCGCGAAGTCTCGAGGCGCGAGCGGCCGGGAGAAGAGAAACCCTTGATACAGATGGCAGCCGTGAGCGCCCAGAAAGTCGCGCTGGGCATGCGTTTCGACGCCTTCGGCGGTAACGGTAAGCTTCAGGATTTCACCGATATGGATCAGCGTTTGCGCCAGTGATTCCGCCATCTTGTCGCGGCCGATGCCCTGCACGAAGCTTTTGTCGATTTTCAGCTCCTTGACGGCGAACCGGTGGAGGTAGCTCAGGCTTGAGTAGCCCGTGCCGAAATCGTCGATCGACAGTGCGATGCCAATCGCCTGAATGGCATCGAGCGTCTTGCGAATGTCGTCGACCGATTCATCGAACAGGACCCGCTCGGTCATTTCGAGCGTCAGATCTGCAGCAAGCAGACCGTGAGACTGCAGCGTATCGGTGACGAAGCCCGGGTAATCGGGACGCTTGAAGTCTGCGGCGCAGACGTTCACCGACATGTTGGGTATTTCAAGACCTTCGGCTCGCCACTCGGCAAGTTGCCGGCAGGCTTCGCCCATCACCCAGGCGTCCATCTCCGCGATCAGACCGCTTTCTTCCGCGATGGCAATGAAGCGATCCGGCGCAATGCTGCCTTGTCCATCGTTGTCCCACCGCACCAGCGCCTCGACACCACGTAGCACACCTGTGGCATCGACCTTGGGCTGGTAGACGACATTCAGGGCGTTGCCTCGCAATGCCCGCTGCAACGCGATCTCCAGCTCCAGCTGCTCCTTCGCCTCGCGCTCGTACTCGGGGGCATAGAACCGCAGCTGGTTGCGTCCCGAGCTCTTGGCCCTGTACATCGCCAGATCGGCGTTGCGCAGCAGGATGTCGGGTTCCTCGCCGTCGTGCGGTGAGAGCGCGATACCGATGCTGGCGCTGATCGTGATGCGGGTGTCCTGCTTCGTATTGATCAGGATGGGTTGGTACACGGTTCGCAGAATTCGCTCCGCGACATGTTTGGCTTTTAGCACGTCGCACTCCTGGAGAACCCCGAGAAACTCGTCTCCTCCCAGGCGACCGATTACGTCACCGGTGTGGATCTGGTTCTTGATGCGTCGTGCGATTTCGCTCAGGACCTCATCGCCGACGGCATGACCCTGGGTGTCGTTCACGCGTTTGAAACGGTCAAGATCGATGAAGAGGACCGCGAGCGTCGAGCCGTTCCGTTTGCCGTTCGTCAACATCCGCAGAGCTTCTCTTTGAAGCTGTGTCCGGTTTGGCAGACCCGTTAGCGGATCGAACCAAGCAAGTCGCTGCAAGCGGCGCTCCATGTTCAGTCTCTTGCGCAGTTGCCTGCTGAACATCAGCGACAACAGGATGAGAAGCACGTTGAGAATGACGCTGACGATACCAACTGCGATCGCCCGTTTGCGCCATCCTGCGAAGATGTCGTCCGTCGCAAAGCCAACGACGACGACGAGCGGATAGCTTCCGACGCGGCGGAACGTATACAGGCGCTCGATGTGGTCGAGCACGGCTATGTCTGTATAGCTGCCGTTATCGGCTTGCACAAGCGGCCCGAAAGAATGACCGCCCGCGAGAGACTTGCCGATGTCACCCTCGTGAAACGGTTGGCGCATGAGAACCGTTCCGTCCGTGCGCAGTAGCGTAATCGTGTCGTGCCGGCCCAGTATGGAGTGTTCGAAAAGTTGCCGGAAATAGCTCAGTCGCAGCGTACCGCCGACAATACCCGCGAAATCGCCGTTCTTGTCCTCGAGTCGCCGACTTAGCGCGATATGCGGCTGTGGCAGTCCGGAGGCGGCGGTGTACGGCAGGTAGGGCGCGCTGATGTACAGGCCGGCATTCTTCTGGTGCCACTGAATCTGGAAGTAATCTCGGCCACTTACATTGAGCTTTCGCGGCATAACCGAACGCGAGTCAAGCACGAGCTTGCCCGTTGCATCCGTCGCAAACAGGGAACCCAGTTCCTTCGCATTGGTGGCCGAACCGAACGCGACGAGCTGCCGGACTTCGGGCGGTAGCCGTACGATGCTGGGCGTCCCGACACTTGTCGCGACCTCTTGCATGGCGAGCCGGTAAATGTCGAGATTGCGCTCGATATCGTTTTGCAGCGAGATCACCAGATTCTGGGCGGCAACGCGCGCCTGCGCCATCGCGTCGAGCCTCATCTCGTAAAGCGAGGCAACCGTGACCCCCGTGGTCGCGAGCGTGATTCCAATTCCGGCGCAGATGAACAGCGCCGGCCGGCTAAAAAGGGAGCTTGAAAATCGAATCATGGTCTTCCGGCTTGCTCGGGAACGCGAGGGGTAAGCGACCGTGCCCACCGGCACCTTATTGCCTCGATTTCCGCGGACCCGCCGAATTGTATCGGACCAGGTAAGCAGGAAGATATGAACGCAGGACAGGCGAATGGCATGCCTTTACCCAATTCATTTGGGCGAAGCCTCCGTCGGTATATCGACGCAGACGCGTAAAACTTTAACCTCAGCGCACGGCGGGGTCCTCATCGGTCAGGAGCCGACGATCCGACCATTGTCAGTACGATTGCTGCCTACGACGCCTTGCTGGTGGCGATCACTGAACCGCACGCGAGTCCGGCCTGTTTCGCTAAACTCCGATGGCTATGGCGAACACAACGACGGCAGCGACTTCGACGGCACAAGTGTCGGACGCGCGCGGCTTCATGCGTCCCGTTCACCGCCCTGCTTCAACCTGGGGCCGGCATTCCCTGCTGTCGGATCGAGACCGGGTTTTATGTCAAGCGCAGGAACCGCAAGCCCTCCTTCCCTCCCGCATGGACCATCGATCATTCAAGAAAACGAAACCGTCGTTCAGACGAGGCGGCCGTTCGATCCAACACGAAAATACTGGTAATGAGACTCTTGCTTCCCGTGCGAGTGCGATTTCTTCAGCGCGGAATCAAAAAGATCTCCGCTACTTGTCCAGGCGTGGGTGCCTGTGACCAGTCTGCCTCGAGCGCGCGTGGCCAGATTCCCGAGAGTAGCCGAAATAGGATCGCGCCGGCTGACAGGCCTAGTAACGCAAGCGTCGCGCTGCTCACCCCGTCGGCTATTGCATGGTCCAGTGCACCGCCAGCCGCAAGGTTGTCGAGACTGAGCACCGTCGGCAGCATTTGGATCCACCGCCGCTCACGGCGCGCAGCGAGTCCGAGCAGCGCGGCACAACACAGCCAGACCACCACGTGGGGAGGTGCGGGCAGCACAGGGCCAAGCGCAACGCACATGACCGATGCCCAGGCATCCCACACACCAAACGCAAGCGCGAGCTTGAGCCTCGTGCTCCAGGCAAGCGGTGCCACGCCGACTACGAGGCAACAAAGACCGCTGTCGAGTCCAAGGACGAAGGTCGAATCAAGGATGTTCATGTGTCGCTCCCAGGAACCGTATGAAACGCGATCACGCTCACTCAGGCGAGGGTCAGAACGAGCAGTTCACCGCCATATGTGGGCACCAGCACCCGCCCGTCGACCGCGACGGGTCGGTTGAATTTTGGATGTAGGAGATTCCAGTTCCAGTCCTGCGAGTCCCACAACGGCACGATCTGACCGCTGCCATCGGCATAGCGTCCGAAGTCCGCGGCGTCGTAGGCAAGCAGGCGCGAATTCGTAATGGTCATGTTGGCGTCTCCGTAAGGGATCATCGCCCAGACAACTGCCTCGTCGCCGCCATTCGTCGACAACGCGATGCCCCATCCCGGCATGCCGCCATAAGGCTTCGTGCATTCCGGCGACGCGTAGGCTTCGCTGCATGCAAGGTAGGACGACGACTTGTCGGACTTCAGTCGCCATGCGCGCAAGTTGCCGTTCTCGCCCCCGCAATAGTGCATCCATCCGTGCGTGGCTGACTTCCAGACGATCGGCGTGCCGTGCAGATGGTGTGTGCGCTTCGCAGCGTACACGTTGAGCGCGGCGGGATTGGTGGGCGCGGGATTAACCGACGCATCGTAGTAGGTATAGAGGATGGGCGCCGCGGCCAGTTTCGCAAAGTTCGCTGCCACATGAGCCGCTGCGAGATCATCCTGGGTTGTACTGCCCGGGTGATCGAGGCGGATCGTATAGAGAATGCCATCCTTGCCAGAAACGAGTGCAATGCCGAGTTCCTCGACGAGCACAATGCCGGAGGCGCCCAGATCCTGATCAGCCCACGTCTCGTCCATGCTCTCCATCCCGAGGCTTGCCAGAAATGGCCCCACGCGAAAATTCGACGGCATGCGCTTCGGCAGGAGCGCGGCGACGGCTTCACCGCCCGGGTTCTTGCCGAGACGCCCATCATCCGTCCATGGTGTCCACCAGCCCGTGACCTCGAGCTTGCCTTTGGCGCTGTTTGCAGGCGGCGGCATATAGCGAAGGCGCACAACGCTCTCGCCGAAATCGACGATGCCATCGAACTCCCCATTGCCGGTGACAACCCAGATCGATCCGTCGCTTTGAACAGCCGGTCCAGACCCGCTCATCCAGATCCCTCCCCCGCTCCCGCGCGCCGTCGAGCACCAGGCGGCAGTCTGTTTCCAGCTACGCGTGTCGACCGCGATCAGCCAGCCGCGCGCTTCGTTGTCAGTCTCGGCAATCGTGCCGAAGGGCACCAGCACCGTCCCGTCAACAAGGGCGAGCGCGGCGCGTTGTTTGCGTTCCAGCGACCTGAACTCGATCGGACGCAAGTTGTGACCGGGGTCGAAAGTCACGCCCTCGAAGTCGATTGGGGGATGTGTCTCTCTGCCGGTCGCGATGTCAAGCGATGCGAGGAAGTGGTGTCCGTCGGCCCAGTTTCCAGTCGGGCTGGCCCAATAGCACACGTAAAGACGATTCGTGGAGAGATCGATGACGGGCGTCGACAGGATGCCCCAGTGCACGTTGATCAGGTGCTGGTCTATCGCTTGAGCACCGTTGATCGGCGCGCCGAGACGGGTCTGCCAGAGCAGCGCACCCGTATCGGCATCCCACGCGTAGACGCAGTTTCCCATCGTCGCCTGGAAGATTGTGTCATGCGTGCCGCCTGCGATTTCCGCACCAGCGAGATAAAGCGGCTGTGCTTCCAGCCGCGGATCGTCGGGCGTGCGCAGCACGAGCGCCTGCTTGATGCCCCGCGAGCGCACCGCGGCAGGCGTGAGCACGGTCTCGTGAAGCTGCGCACCAGTGCGGGCGGTGTCGAACGAGCGGGTCGTAACGGAGGCATTCATGGGCGACTCTCCTCAATGCGTTGCGCGCCGTCATATGTGACGTTGAGCTCATAGGCCAGCGGGCCGTCAATCCCGGAAGCGCTCGCGCTTAGCGTGTGCCATCCCGCCTGGCCCCCTCTCGCCACGACCGCTTTGGTAGCCTCGCCGTGGCGAACAGTCTTGCGTGCGATCACACTGCCGTCCTGTGCGACGAGCTCAAGCGCCACCGAGGCGCCTGGCACCCACGTTGCCCCGATCGGTTTCAGAAGCGCGCGTATCTGGCCACCCGAAGCCGCGTAGACCCGCGCAACGTTCGATGCGCCGTTCCTCAAGGCGGGGATGTCGAGATCGTCAGCAGCGAAGAACGTCTGCGAGGTCTGGCGCGGCCGCAGCTGAAAGGGGGCGCCGAATCCCGGCAGCGAAAACGCCAGATAGCTTTGTCCCGTATGGTGAGCGTTGGGCGGTATCGTGAAGCTCGCGCGTCCCTGCGCATCGGTATGGATGTCCGGGTATTTGCCGGTGTATTCGTGCAGATTCACGTTCGCGCCAAAGCCTGTTTGGCAGAAGACCGCGTGCCCGCTCGTCGGGTCGAAATTGAGGGCCGTGAGAAGGCCGGGATGGGCGGTGCGTTCGAGCACGATCACATTGCCGTCGAGGTGGCGGGTCACAGTCTTCCCGAACGCCAGGTTTTCGTGAATCCAGATCAGGTTGTCGATCCAGGGCTTGAGACCATATGCGCCGCGCCACACCTCATTACCGAAATAGTCCTTGCCGTAGACGAACGGGTAGCCCTCCGTAGTGAGCAAGAATGCGTAGGCGAGCAGCTTGTTTGAGATGATCTGCTCGCCGGGAGACGTATCCGTGTCCGGGTTGTCGACGAAGGTGCAGGCAAGGAACGGATTGCGGCTCGCATAGCCTGCTCCGTCAAGGGCCGCGACGTTGCCCCTGTCGCACGCAGCCTGAAGCGCCCAATGCAGCGCGAAATCCGCGACCAGCGAGCGTGACTGCATCGGCGGCTGCGTGGCCCATGCGTCAAGCGCCGCGGGGTTGCCATCAAAGTATTCCGAATAAGCGAACTTCGATGTCATCGCCTTCGAGCGCATGAAGCGCGACACGAACGGCGCCCAGGTGCCCTTGACGTCGTCAAAGCGCATGCCGTCCGCATCCGTGGTCCGAAAGAGCCAGTCCCCGAAGTCAATCGCATCATTCGTCGTATAGCCAGGCGGCTCGCAATGCTGGTATACCTTCTCCCTACCGAACGGAAAATCATCCTTCGGTGCCGGGACCGCGTCTTCGGGGCGAAACGGCGGAATGGGATTCCGATTGCCAGTCCCGCCACGAAAGCACCCCGGCTGCATCGGCCCGCGACCGTTCAATGTTTGGCGGTCGGCGCCCAGATAACGGAACACACCGGGGCCACCGTTCTCCCCCATCAGCTGGTGGAGGACGATGTCCAGATACACATCCAGTCCAACTGCATGACAGCACGCGACCATCCGGCGCAATGCATCTGCGCTTCCATAGCGGGTCGGGATGCTTCCCTGCTGGGGCTTCGCACCGAGATCGCGCAGGTCGAACACGCCATAACCGTCGCATCCTGTGCCTGCACCACCCTGCGCCTTGCTCGCGGGGGGCAGTTGCAGCGCCGTGAAGCCGGCGCGACGTAACTCCGTCGCCGAGCTGGCAAGGAAGTCCCAGAGCCACGGCGCACCTCGGTCGGTGCCCGGCGCAGGAACCGTCACCTTCTCGCCGCCCTTGATGAAGCGGCCCCACGCGATGAGTGCCACGCCCATCCCCGTCTCCTGTCGGCCACACATGATCGCCAGCTGTAAATCGACGGAAGCTACCTATAAGGACATCGCTACTTTGCCATCATCAGATCGGTCTTCTCGGGTTCCCGCCTCGTCCTGGAGGCCGCAGATTGACCGATCGCGGGCAGGGGGAATGCGGGCAAAAGCGCTGGACCAACGCTGCTACCGACCCCGGCAATGTTTTGCTGTGGCGCCCAACTATTGCCGTCGAAGGTGGAGAACCAGATGCCCTGGTCACCCTCGATTCCCTTCCAGGCCATGTAGAGCAGATCCTCGTAAACCGCAAGAGATGGCCCAACGCTGGTGCCGATCCCAGCGATGTTCTCCTGAGGTGCCCAGTTGTTACCATCGAAGGTGGAGAACCAGATCCCCTGGTCACCTTCGATTCCCTTCCATACCATGTTCAGAAGACCATCATAGGCCGCAAGAGCAGGTCCCACGCTGGTGCCGACACCTGCGATGTTCTGCTGCGGCGCCCAGTTGTTGCCATCGAAAGAAGAAAACCAGATGCCCTGATCACCCTCGATTCCTTTCCACACCATATACAGAAGACCATTGAAAACCGCGAGCGACGGCCCGACGCTGGTTCCGATGCCGGGAATGTTTTGCTGTGGCGCCCAGGTGCTCCCGTCGTAGGTCGTGAACCAGATGCCCTGATCACCCACGACGCCCTTCCAAGCCATATAAAGCAGGTCGTTGTAGACAGCAAGCGATGGTCCGACGCTTGTACCTACGCCGGGGACTTGCTGTTGGGGATTGCCATCGAACTTGATGAACCAGATGCCCTGGTCACCCTCGATGCCTTTCCAGGCCATGTGGATCTGCGTGGTCTCGGTAAAAGAATCAAAGAAGTTGTAGGAGGCCAGCGCCGGCCTGAAGCTCGTGCCAATTCCCGCCACGTTCTCTTGTGGTGCCCAGCCACCACCGAAATCAGTCGAGAACCAGATGCCCTGATCGTCCTGTACACCTTTCCACGCCATGAACAGCGGTGACGGCGAGTACGCACAGGCACTGCCGGGCGCGGGACAGGTGGTTGCGGATGCTGGTTGGACAATCGCGTTGATGAAGAAGCTGTAGGCGAAAGCAGGAGGCAACGCCTGAGAAGTCTGCATATAGGCACCCCGCTCGTCGAAATAGTCCAGATAGACGGTCTGGCAGTTCGGACCGCAGGCATCGCAAACCTCCGGATTTTGGCCATCTACTCGGGGATCGACCGCCATTTCTGCAATTTCATGGCTCAGCACCTGGGCGTAGAGGTTGCCGCGGTCGTCGATAGTGAGGTTCTGCCCGAAAGTATTGACGAAACAATAAGGCACGTTGGCAAGTCCGTGGTAGCCGCCGATGCCCTGAGCCGGATCTGCATCGGTGTTGACGATCGAGGTCGGATTGAGAATCACGACACAGGCGTTCGACGGCAAGCCATTATCCGAGACAAACTGGTTTACCCAGCCCTGAAGCTGGGCATCGTTGTAAAGGGCTGTCGGGAGCGTCACCGCGAAATCGATCGGATCGCTTGACACGCCAATGCTGTTCGGGCCGTACTGTGTCGCATATTCCGAGATCGGAACCGATGCTTTAAGCGCATAGTCGATGGCAGTCTGCACGTCCGCACTGCTGACTTCGAGAACCGCATTATTCTGATCCTGGATCGTAAAGAGGATATGGGCGAAGGAGAGAACACCGCTGAAAAGCGCATCAACTGCCGTATTGCCGCTCTCGGGAAATTCCGACGGGCCGATCATTGCTGCCAGACGCGGGTTGCGCATCAGGGCGGCGCGTCTGTCTGGCCGATGAAGCTGCGCGAGTATTCGGATTGGGATGATGCTGCCGAACCCGCCAGTAGGCTCCTTTCGCGGCATCACGTGCGGCGCGATTTTCTGCAGGTGCCTGGCGTTCTTGAGCGCCCTTGTAGCCGAGACGCGCACTGATGATGGTGGCTGGAACTCCGTGGCTTTCATGATTGGAACCCTCCTGATTGAACTGTTGCCATAGACGCTCGTACTACGTTTCCGTAGGTCGGCGCAGATCGCTTCGCATTGCTATCCCGCGATGAGGGATCGGTGGGCATAGCAAGTCTGCCCAGAGTCACGGCGCCGGCGAGGCGCATCCCAGGAGGATATGTACGTCGACGGCCATCGCAGAGAATTTGCAGGTCGAATCGTGCGACCATACCCTGTACGGCGTTGCCCAGCGTGCACTTGATCGGGCGGAGTCTCCGTCGTCGTCGCGTGCATAACTGATCTCCAAATCCTCACCACTTTTGATGGATCTGGCTAGAATGCGAGGCTACCCATGTTGGGCTGATGCAAACATCGATACAACGTTCATTCACTTAATTGGATATCGAGTGCGTGAATGTCGCGAAGTATAGGAGAACATCTGTCGTTTCCAAGTCGTTTTTTTGATGTACCGTTCGTCGAACGGATATCGATCTGACATGTCCGCTACGAGTAGTCAGTACGATGTTATTTCCGTGGCTTGACAATGGCCGCAACACGTCAGTCTGCATACCATCGTGCAGCGTGCTGAAGAAAATAAGGTTCAAGGCGGAGAAACTGTCGCCTCCGCTCGCTATCAATCAAGAAACAATGTGATCGCAGCGCCCGCATTATGTCCCCGCTACACCTTCGCCCGGAATGATTTAAATAAGCCCAAACAGCACCGCGCGTCAAATCGCCACCCAAGCCACTCGATATCTGACGGACAACCTCGAATCGCTGCACACGTAAAGGTAAACGGTTGGCGTCGATCAAATTGGAAACGAGACGATATATCCTCCAACTGCATCCGTCAAAACGTCGCCCTCTCTTCGTTGACTCGCACGGCTTCGACAACAAGGCAGGCCTTCTGATGCAGACGGCGTCCTCCGATACAGTGTGGACTCAGATAATTGGCCACGACCGACCGTGTTACTTGAGACTCCAGCACGGTTTCAGAAAACTAAACGAACCGCTTAAGGTATGCTTAAATTCATGCGATTTCTCTATTCGGACAATGCCTTTCTTTGACGAGCGGCACCACTTATTTCTTGAGGAACATAGGCTTCAGTGTCCCAATGTCATCACCCTATAATGGTGCGCTATCCTCCACCGCTGCTCAGACTCGTTGATGCAATTGGGCCGCTCGGTGCCTCTGCTACTGTCACGCGACGATTGACGTTCGCGAATCCATGCGACGTAAAGTTGAAGCGGATCCGTCCTGCAACAAGCAGAGAATTGAAATCCTGTTCACTGTCAACCGTGACGCAGTAGGGCGGTACAGCACATTGAGGCTTTCGCCGTGGAAAATCACCATGATTGTCTCGCACTTGCCATGTTTTCCTCCTCACGGATGATGATGCAAGTCACGAAGTCGCCACAGGCGATGCAGATCACACAGACGATGCAGGTGACGGTGCAGGCGTGGTCGACGACAGGGTTGCCCTGATCGCATCCGGTAGAGCCTGCCCATCCGGCGTGCCCCATCCCGATACCGCGTCGTATCCGGGACCGGCGATAACCGCCTACACTCGCCCATCTTGCTCTCGGTCGACGAGAGGACATCGACAAGGTGACGCAGGTTCCCGCTCGCGTGCGCGTAATTGAAGAGCTTGACACCTGCTCGCGCCTGAGCTTCAGCGTCACTTCAATGACGCCATGCGCAATGGCCTGCGCCAGTTCTTTTGCGCCAGGCATGACGCGCCTCACTGCCGATCAGCTTGCGATACGATACGTTCACGATTGCCTCACTCGGCGATTCTGCTGAATGGTTTGTGAAAGGCTCAGTACGGCGTGCGGCTCGAACGTTTGCGATATTTGACGGCGCCAGATATGGCCTTCTGCTCAGGTTTGATTGCTGCCTTGATCGCCTCAACATGCGCTTCCGCATTTCCGTAAAAGGTCGAGAGATCCGCCTTCATCGCCGTGCGCGACGCATTATCGAGATAGACCATATGGCCCGATGGATAATTTTTTGCAGTCAGATTGCTCTGGATCTGCGCGCTATCGAGCGGCATCGTCTGGAAATTGATCAGGGTCTGGAAAAACGGTGTCACCGCATCGTAATAACCGTTTGCGGAAAACACCCTCAGGTAAGGATTGACGGCCATCGCAGCGGCCAGATCTCCGGCGGTATAGAGACTCCCGCCACCGCCCCTTTCCGCGCCCGTAGGATCGACGTGGCTGAAGTTCCAGTTTGCGAAAGCCTGGTCATTCAGGTCCATGAAAGGCGAAATGGATGTGTATTGCAACTCGTCGTTGAGGTATACGTTCCACATTGCTGTGTAGACGCCGCTCACGGCTGCCATCGTGGGGTCGTTGCCGCCGGAGTCGGGTGAAATAAACTCGGCAATGCCAGTGTCTTCGCCCGTCACGCGGCCGTCATATGCGCCGACAGCCAACCCTTCGTCCAGCAGCAGACTCGTCAGGAACGCCGAGCCATTTCCCATTGACGGATTGAGCTGCCAGTACTTCAGGACCTCGGGCGGAATGCCGAGCATGTCACTCATCTGTTTGAGGACGTCCGGTGCGACATTGGGGAAGGCGTTGAACGCCTCAACATAGGACCCCGTCGCAAATGCCTCCACCTGCTCCATGAAGCCGGGCAGATCCGCTGGAGCGGGCGACACGGCGACTTTCTTGTGGAACCAGGCATCGGCTGCAAAGGTCGGCAGGAGCCCGATCGGGTTGCTCGCCTGCGAGTAATCGAGAATCGACGATTGCAGGACAATACCGTTCAGATCAACGCCATCCTCGTGTAGCATCCAGGTGAGCACACAGGTACGCGGTGTTCCATATGATTCTCCAAACAGATATTTCGGAGAATTCCACCGGTTAAAGGCGGTCAGATAACGCTTGATGAACTGCTTGATACAGGCTGCGTCTTCATCCACGCCCCAGAAATCCTTGTTGGTATGAGGCTCGATCGCCGTCGAGTAGCCCGTGCCAACCGGATCGATAAACACCAGGTCAGTGAGATCAAGCAGACTGTCCGGGTTGTCTTCGAGCGTATAAGGCGCCGGTGGCGTGAAGTCCGGCATACTCGTTTTGATCCGCCTCGGTCCGAAAGAACCCAACAGCAGAAAAACCGACGACGAACCAGGGCCGCCGTTATAGAAAAATGTCACCGGTCGGGTCGATGGCGTCGCATCGTCGGCCGTGAATGACACGTAGAATAGCTTTGCGCCTGAGCGTGAACTGTACGTATCGGTCGTGACAAGGTGACCAGCTCGCGCCGTATAGGCGATTGATTTTCCGTTGATATTCAGTGTGTGGTGAGTAATCGCGGCATCTTCATGGGCTTCGCTGATGGAATCGTCCGGGCCGTAACCGTAAGGGGTCGTGTCGGCAAGGGGTTGATCGGGGGGAACTTCCTTCTTTGCAGTTGTGCTCATCGCAGATCTCCATACTTATTGCCGGACGCGTCCGCTGTCGGCCTGGAGCGGAAAAAGCAACGCCCGAACGCGTACCAGGCTGCCGACATGGTCACGTCGAAAACCGTCTTGTGCGTCATCCGTGACACGACGTGCGGTGAGCGATGCGAAGGGTTCTCACCCTGATCGCGATGATCCGTGATTCGCCGTTGCGACGCTGCCGGTGACGTACACGTCGCGGCGATCGGGATTCAGTTTATTGAAGGTGTTTTACTTTGTGGATGTCGCGAAGTATAGGAGAGCGTCCCTCGATTCCAAGAGAATTTCGTCAATCTGTGTACTTCATCGTGCAGACAGATAAGGTTCCATACTGCCAGTGAACGTAAGCGAAACAGTGCTCACGCGAGTTGCAGTTTTCGCGTTGACTATTGCCTACCGTTGTGGGGTCACTTGATCCGCTTTGTCAAGTTGGCGAGCGTGCGAAATGGACGCGATACACGAAGCCTGCGCCGAACTTTTCGCACCATCGGCGGATCGTCTCGTAGGTCACGGTCACACCGCGCTCAAACAGCAACTCCTCAATGTCCCGCAGACTCAGGTTGAACCGGAAATGCGAGCGCACCGCGCAGCTGATCACGACAGCGGCGAAACGGTCACCGTGATAGAGCGATTTTGTCTTTTTCATCGCGCCATCTTACGCGACTGCGCCGTCAACGTGACAATGCCGTGCCGAGCAATGTTTGTGACACCGTCTCTTAGTTTAATCGCGCCTGGCTCCCACCCTTCCAAAAGCGTTGCGCGGAGGAATTCAGAATCGAAAGGGTAAAAGGAATTTTCGTCAAACAAACCTGAAGAGATTCTGAAGATGACGTGTACCGTTCTGCGAATTGAAAGACGCTACCTGTCTCGGAAAGCTGTATGTCTCAATCTGGCAGACTGCGCCGATCTCAAAGAACCGATTCCAGAGTAGGCGCGGAGGTGCGGCAACGGCCGCCCCATACCACTCGAGCCAGTGAGCGATTGTGTCCGCAGCAGCATCCACTTGCCCTCGGGAAAGGCGTGCGACACGTCGAGTACCGTCGAGCGGCAGTTGCCGCGAACCTTGACGTCGGCAATCGGATTCGCCATCAAAGGGGGAAGTTCTTTTTGCACGTGGCGCTTCAATTGAGAATATCTCTCAACCTTCAAAAATCATCGCGCGGAGAACCTTAGAATAAAAAGCCATTAAATATGAAAAGCTCTACAGTCGTTTCGGTTATTTAAACAGCGGAACTTCTAGCTGAACTGCTACCGCAACTATGTGCGGCAGCACTCACTTCTATGCCTCCGACGCGCGATACATGACCTATAACGGATTTCAAAGCTCCAAAAGCGTGCGCGCCGTGGACGAAACCGACACATTTCGTCGGGTTGAGATGTCTAGCACGTGCTTTCTCTAAGTAGGTTTTCGTTAAAAGTTCTACTCATAGCTCTCACATATGAATGAGAGCATCCGAACAAGATAGAGGGCCACACGATGAACTCCAGCTTCGACGTCGATGACGTCATCCTTAATTTTGACCCGGCGTCGCCGCACGCACGTTTTCAGGCCACGACAATGGCTGAACCGTCCGAAGCGCTACCGCGTCCGATTCCATGGCCCGAGGGAACCGCACCAACGCCGGCGCCTCTTCACGCCTCCCCTGATGAAGCCGACGACTTGACACGCTTTCATGGTTATGATGCCGTCGTGGTCACGTGGACGGCCGCTGAAGCAACTGCACTTGCGACGCTTTTCACCCCGGAGTTCCCGACATCTGCATGGTACGAGTACCGGCATGACGTCGAGTCGTACATTCCACTCGTTACCGGCGTAAAAGCTCCGTTCAACAGCAATGGAGCTGAAATGGCCCGCTATCGTCACAGCCTTGGATTGTATTTTCCTTGTAAGATCGGCGACGCTCGTGTATTGCTTTTCAAGTCAGGGCTTCACCTCGACTACGACGGACCGGCAACGCCGGTGAGACGCCTAATGGAGGAGATCGCCCAGGCAATCAAGCCGAGACTCTTCATCACAACGGGGACGGCCGGCGCAATCGGAAGCGACGTGCGGCTTGGCGATGTCGTTATCGCTGCAAAGGCTCGGTTCGATTGCAGATCGCAGTTTTCGCGGGAACAATGGGCCAATAGCAGCTATCAGGCTGCAGTCCTGCCCGAGGGAGCACTTGCGGCAATCACGCCCGCGCTCACGTCCGTCAACGCGGCCCCCATCGTAGGTGCGAGGAGTTCGCCGCAGGTTTTTGCGACCTCTTTTACGACCGTCGTCACCACTGACTTCTTTGCTTTCGACGACTCGACAAACCACTACGAACTAAATGGGCTCGGCCTAGCCTGCGAGATGGGCGATGCCATGGTCGCCTATGCTCTCCAGTCGATGCCAGACATTCGCTGGTATTCGATACGCAACGCTTCCGATCCGCAGATCCCGAATCCGACGAATCAGATCGAACAGGCAAAGCACGTGGCTGCGTCCATCTATATGAAATATGGTGCGCTCACAACCGCTGCCAGCGCGATAGCGACGTGGGCTGTCATTCACGCCGGTGCAAATCGATAGCTGTATCCTCGTTCTATGTAGGAGCGAGTCGTATTGATTTACGAGTTGGCTCGGGCGGACCGTTTGTCAAGAATTCCACATGTGCTCAGCTCATGCCCTCACGGTTCTGCCGCTGCGAGCGCCCTCCCAAGCGCGAGCAGTATACGTGGCGAAGCCTTGATGTCGTGACCACTTCGTGTTCTTTCCAGACAAAGCGGACCCTCAGTAAGAGCCCGGAGGTCAAAACGCGGCCCATGGCAATTGGTTTGGTTAGCTACTCGACGGTCGCTTACTGATTTTCGAGGTCGAGCTCATGTAAAAATTTATGGGATTTATTCCGTGAAGATCGGGGGCTTCTGGTTCCGCTGTGACAGGTGAATAAATGTCACAAGCTTGCCGTGCAAGTTGTTTCCATCCTACCCAGTCTGGTTGTAGGGGACCGGCGCCTTGAGTCATTCCAGGACGCAATAGCCCAGACATCCTTTTACGGAGATAGCATCATGAATCGAAAACTGTTCCACGACAGTGTTGCGGCACTGCCCTCTCAGCCTGGTCCAACGCCAAATGCTCTCAAGGTTAATGCGAGGAGTCCGTCGCACGACAGTGACGAAATGAAAGTCACCTTCGCGTTAGGAATCGACGATAGCCTGCGTCAGGAACTGGAGTCTCGAGTGGCGAACGGCGACGTTGTTCCTGTTAGTGAACTGAACTCGAAATACGCAGTGCCTGAGTCGGAAATAGATCCGTTGGTCGCATACTTGAAGTCTGAAGGGTTCAAGATCGATGAAGTGTCGAACGATCGCACACGCGTCGTGACGCATGCCACCGTCAAGCAGATCGAAAATAGCCTGCAAGTCAATATGGTTCGGGTTACCAGAGATGGAATCACCTACACGGTTGCAAAAGACGCACCGAGTTTGCCATCCGATGTTTCGACCGGCGTCCATGCGATTCTCGGCTTACAACCCTGCTTCCACGCCCATAAGCATTTCCGACGTATCACACCAACGAATCGATTTGAACCTACAGATCCACAAAGCAACACCGGCGAGCCGACAAGCGCCCCGAATGTTGCCAATTCACCGCCCTATCTCGTTAGTGAGATTCTTGCGGCTTACAACGCCGATGGACTAAACCTCACGGGAAAAGGACAGGTCATTGCAATCCTCATCGACACATTCCCAGCCGATACCGACTTGCAGAAATTCTGGCAACGTAACGGTCTTTCGACTTCCATCAACCAGGTAACCAAAATCAACGTCAACGGAGCAACCCTGCCACCTACCGAAGGCGAGGAAACGCTTGACGCGCAGTGGACCAGCGGAATTGCGCCCGACGCGCAGATTCGTATCTATGCCAGCGGCACATTGCAGTTTGCCGATCTGGATCGCGCACTCGACCGGATTTTGGCTGATGTGGCAGAGCTCCCGAGTATGCGGCAACTCTCTATAAGCCTTGGGCTGGGCGAAACCTTCATGCAACAAGGTATCGTTCGAAGCCAACACCAGCGATTCCTCAGGCTTGCGGCGGCGGGTGTAAACGTCTTCGTTTCCACTGGTGATGCTGGTTCAAATCCAGACTCTACCGGACACGCCTCAGATGGGCCGCTGCAGGCTGAATTTGCATCGTCCGATCCCTGTGTGATCGGCGTCGGCGGAACAACACTCATTCTCGCTTCCGATGGTTCCGTAAGCCGCGAAACGGGATGGCCAGATGGCGGTGGCGGAAAGAGCATCCTGTTTGGACGCCCGTCCTGGCAAAAGGGAGACGGCGTCCCTGCCGGCACAAACCGTCTGGTCCCCGACGTCAGCGTCACTGCGGATCCGAATGCGGGCGCATTGGTCATCCTGCACGGGAAAGCGCACCAGATTGGCGGGACTAGCTGGAGCGCCCCGGTATGGACGGGATTCTGCGCGTTGATCAACGAGGCACGAGAAAATGCAGCGAAACCGTTTCTTCCGTTTCTTAATCCATTGATCTATCCGCTGGGCAACACCCCCTGTTTCCGAGACATTGTTTCGGGAAGTAACGGTGCCTATAGCGCCGCGGAAGGATACGATATGGTCACCGGGTTGGGCGTCCCAGATATTAAAGCTCTTGTTCAGGCTCTTACGTAACGAAGGACATCGGCGCATGTACCGGGTTTGGCCCCAGCGGGACATTTAGTCAGGAGCTTTACCATCCTCAGTTCCAGGCTACGAATGGGTCTTGAACTGTCACCAGGCGCTACCGACTTTTGCGAGGTAGCGCTTGTCCTTTAAGACTCGCCCCGGAAGTGTTCATCTCGGGAATAGGCTGAAGTCGAGGCGACAAAAACCAGAGGACCTTCGTCCTATCGATACACCGCTTCTAGTTTCTTGGGCGTGGAGGCAAGTACGGCAACGAACGTTTCCTAACATCCTCACAATGTTGGTGTCCACTCATGCGGTACGGGCAAGTTAGCTGCTCAGGTTGTACAGAACTTTCGATCAGAAGGTTCAAATGCCGTCCCAACAGATCCGATAAGCCCAACCGTGAGTGAAAGTTCGGAGTTGCCAACCAACCGGCGAGCTGTCGGCGGCCGAGAGACGTCCTCAACTTATCGCTATGAAAAAACCATCTTTCTTCAATGGCCACCCCGAGGCGCTGAACCGTAGACTCGCTTACTTATCCGTTATGTACCATTCTCAACGGCTTGGCAAAAAATTCAAACGTATGCGTCCGCTACGATGCGTTAGACCACCGCCTCATAATCTTCAACTTGGCACAAGATTCTTGCAATTCAAGAAATTCTGAGAGATAGGACGCTCAGTAACCTTGCCCCTGTTTGACGAATCCCATAGCCACGGAAATCAGGCCGCTTCGCCTCGCTGAACTGCGGCCCAGTTTTTCTCGAACGTCATGGGGCTGACGTAGTTGAGCGTCGAGTGTAGGCGCCGCGCATTGTAAAAGCCGAGCCAATCAATCACTTCATCCATTGCGGCACGCCGCGTGGCGAAGTGCCGCCCATGCATACGTGCGACCTTTAGCGAACCCCATAGACTTTCAGTTGGCGCGTTATCCCAACAATCGCCGCGCCGGCTCATTGACGAACGCATGCCATAGGCCTTCAACGTGTCCTGAAACAGGCCGCTGCAATACTGGGCGGATTCAACTGGTCGTCGCAACACCTTTGATCGAGGAGGTGTTTATGGGACGACCAGCGGGGTGGATGCGTAAGTTGACAGGACGAGCAGCGATGCGCTCGCCAGGTGCGCCGTCGCATCGGCGTGAGATCGAGCGGCGATTTTGGGAGCAAATCGCGACAGGGATTACAAGTGAGAGTGCTGCAGAGGCGGTTGGCGTGTCGCAAGCGGTAGGCACTCGCTGGTTCCGTCATAATGGCGGCATGCCACTTTTCATGTCGAAGCCATTATCCGGGAGGTACTTGTCGTTCGCGGAGCGAGAAGAGATTGGGCTACTTTCGTTCCAAGGCGTTGGAGTACGCGAGATCGCTCGCCGTATCGGACGCAGCCCGTCAACGGTCTCCCGTGAACTGACACGTAACGCTGCAACTCGTAGCGGCCAGCTTGAGTATCGGGCTTCGGTTGCGCAGTGGAAGGCGGAACTGGTTGCCAAAAGACCCAAACCGTCGAAACTGGTGACTAACCCACGGCTGCACCACTACGTGCAAGACCGTCTGGAGGGCAAGGTTCGCGACGCTGATGGCCGTGAGATTACTGGGCCTCGGCAAGCGCCGTTCAAAGGGAGAAACAAACCGCATCGAAGTGACCGTAAATGGGTCAATGGTTGGTCGCCCGAACAGATTTCCAACCGGCTGCAGACCGACTTCCCGGATGACGAATCCATGCGCATCTCTCACGAAGCCATTTACCAGGCTCTCTATATCCAGGGCCGAGGTGCTCTCAAGCGCGAGCTTGTCAGCTGTCTTCGCACAGGGCGGGCGTTGCGCGTACCGAGGGCCAGGGCACAAGCCAAGGCCTGGGCGCACGTTAGCGAGGATGTGATGATCTCTAGCCGGCCTGCAGAAGTGCAGGATCGTGCTGTGCCGGGGCATTGGGAGGGTGATCTGATCATTGGTCTGAACCGATCTGCTATTGGAACGCTGGTGGAGAGGTCAAGCCGTTTCACCATGCTCGTACACCTGCCTCGGGAGAAAGGCTATGGGTTGACTCCCCGGACGAAGAACGGCCCCGCGCTGGCGGGATACGGAGCTGTCACGATGGCCAATGCGCTCAAGAATACCGTGACCGATATGCCTGCCCAGTTGTGGCGGTCATTGACTTGGGATCGTGGCAAGGAACTATCCGATCACGCCCGATTCACCGTCGAGTCCGGGGTAAAGGTATTCTTCGCCGACCCGCACAGTCCATGGCAGCGTGGCACGAACGAGAACACGAACGGCCTTCTGCGACAATACTTTCCAAAGGGCACAGACCTATCCAGGTGGAGCGCTCGAGAGATCCAGTCCGTTGCCAATGCACTGAATACTAGGCCCCGGAAAACGCTTGGTTGGAAGACACCTGCCGAAGCTCTGGATGAGTATCTAAAATCTGTTCAATAGTCTAGTGTTGCGACGACCGGTTGAATCCGCCCTGGCTGCCCCTGTCGCTATGCACGATTACGCCGGCTTCAGGGCGGCGTCGGAACCACGCCATGCGCAATGCGTCCGTGACCAGTTCAGCCTTCATGTGCGGCTGCATCGACCAGCCCACCACCTGCCGGCTGAACAGGTCGATGATGACCGCGAGGTACACCCAGCCCTCGGCTGTCGCCAGATACGTGATGTCGGTCGTCCAGACCTGGTTCGGTGCAGTTGCAGTGAAATTGCGCTCCAGCAGATTTGGCGCAACCGGCAAATCGTGGTTCGAGTTTGTCGTCGCGATGTACTTGCGCTTGTGCCGGGCTCGAATGCCATGCTGCGCCATCAGCTTGCGCACCCGCTCTTTGCCCACGCGCACGCCATGCGTGAGCAGTTCCTTCCACATGCGCGGCCAGCCGTATTCGCCCCTGACCTGCGTGTGAATCGTCTTGATGTGCGCAAGCAGTGCGTCGTCACTCACGCGGCCTCGGTGCGGCTTGGCCTGCGCGGTGCGTTGCCTGCGCTGATGATATCCGCTGGGACTGACTTCCAGCACTTCACATAGCACCGAGACCGGCCAGTGGTGTCGATTGCGCTCGATGAACGCGTACTTCACATCGACTCCTTGGCGAAGTACGCGGCTGCTTTTTTTAAATATCTCGCTCCATCTTCAGGCGAGCCACTTCGGCACGCAGCCGCGCCAGCTCCATCTGCTCCGGACTCACAGGCTTCGTGCCGGCTCCCGTCAGCTTGCCTTCCCGGTCAGCCTTCACCCAGTTGTACAGCGTCTGTTCAACCACTCTCAGTGTCGCCGCCACCGCCGCCATGCTTTGCCCGGCTTTGACCAGTCGCACCGCTTCCAGCTTGAACTCGAGCGTGTACTGCGCTCGCTTTGCCTTGCTTGTCATCGTTCTTCTCCTTGCTTGAGTTTACCTGCTCAGCAAGGGATTCGTTTTTCCGGGGCAAGCTCACAGAGTTGATCAGACGAAAGGTGGAAGTCGCGTACGGCCGCGAGGTTCGGCGGCGTTCTTGCTACGTACGGTCTTGCAGAATGCCTGATAGCGACATGTCTATAGCGACGCTATCACTTCCGACATATTGCATGCACAAACATGCACGCTATATCGTTCTTACGGGACCAACGGCAACTGCATTCGAGGGGCGCGCCATGGAAACTACTATGCGGCGACCGAGAAATATATCCAGGCGCGAAGTGCACCCAGCAAGAACCAGCGGTATCCAGTATAAGCATTACGCCGTCCACACGAAAATACCGGCATGGATTCGGAAGTGGTTGGGACTGGTCGGTCGAGCGCCGAAGGAAACGGGACCTTATGTCGTAGCCTGGCTAATACTGATGCTTGCTATCCCGTTCTGCGTTTTGGTGCTGCAAGATACTTTGACTCGACAGGTGCGGGTGCCGCCCGTCGTTGTCCCACAGTCTTTTCTCCAGCGCGGCTACACATCCGAGATGCTTTCCGATCGGATCCTATCGGCAATGCGCAAGATCAGCACCGAATCGGAGCTGATCCCTCACGACGCCGACATCGGCGACGGCGCAAAATCCGACTTCAAAATTCCAGGCGAAGAGATGTCGTATGCGTCGGTCGTTGATTTTCTAAAAAAGGTCTTCGGAAGAGAAGACGTACTTGTACACATCAGCATCGCAAAACTTAACGACGGCCTTGAACCACACATCGCCCACATCAGGATTGAACATGGTCAGTTCGATGGAATTTCCAGCGATGTTCATCAATCCGGCCAGAATCTCGACGACTTTGTAAATGCCGTAGCAACCAAGGCCATGCAACTTGTGGAACCTATTGAACTTGCAAACCATGAAGCCACGGCCATACAAAAAACTCAATGCTCGCCTAGAAAGTGCAATTACGGCAAGGTCGAAGCGATCTATGAAGACGTGCTCGCGAGACCCGGTTCACCGCAACGCCAATGGGCTCTGGCTGGGAAAGGCTGGTTACTTATTACGCAAAACCGATCCACGGAGGCCGAACGGCAAATCCGTGATGCGATTTCGGAGTACCCTCATTCTGCAATCTTGAGAGCCACTCTCGGGATAGCGCTTGAACAGCAACATCGGATAGACGACGCGCTTTCGGAGCTAATAGCCGGCACCCACGAGAAGTCAAGAACGGCCGAAAATGAACGTCTACTTGGCGACGTCTTCCTGCATGCAACTCGTTACGACGACGCGCTTGCCGCTTTCGAACGCGCGGATCGCATGCGCCCCCATGATCCGAATACGCTCCACGACTATGGGGAGGCCCTCGTCAAGGCCGGTCGGTACGACGAGGCAGTCAAGAAGTTGACTCATGCCGTTCGCATTCGCCCTGATCTCGCGCCATCATACGCAGAATTAGGTCGTGCCCTGGAACACAAAGGCGATTTCCATGGTGCGGCCACGATGTATGCGCAGGCTCTTAAACGAGACACCGGCTCTCTCGATCAAAGAGAGACCAGGATGGCCTCCTGGGAACCGAAGGATTGGACGATGCATCCAGTAAAGACCCGGCGCGTGACTCTTGATGTGACAGAACCCCGCTTATCCGACGTCGCCCTTCAATTCTGACCAGATACCCCGTCGAAACGAATGTTTGATGGGGTAGTCGTCCTTTTCGTGCAAAATCTGGCGGTAGTATCGCGCAGAGCCGCTTGCAGCAAGGCACTGCGTGTCGGCGACTACCGAGCAAACCATGATTGTTAAAGTCATTGATCAGTATGGGTTTTCAGGATCAAAGCGCCAGATTTTGCACGAAAAGGACGACTACCCCTATCACAAGGGGCTACCGATCAGCAGCAGCATTGCCGAGTCCGCGGTAAACCTAGTGGTCAGCCATCGCATGGCGAAGAAGCGACAAATGCGATGGACGGACGAGGGAGCGCACTGTCTGGCGCAGGTCAGAGTTGCTGTCCTCAACGAAGAATTCTCGGTTAAGAAACTCGCCGGGTTGACCAATACCTCTGTAGCTGCGAACTCGCCGAATGCGCGCCGGGCGGCGTGAATCGACCTCCCACAGTTTGATTCACTCTCTTTGACAACATTGCATTCCTCTTGTTCGTCGGCAAATGTATTCAACAGGGTCACAGACAGTGCGACAAAGGCCGTCGCGATCTGAAACAGTCTGGTCCGAGCATTTCGAGAAGTTGGAAAGGGCATGATATTTTCCCCTGCGAATTGGTTCTGGCCGCGATCTAGCAATGCGTATCAAGGGGTAGTCGTCCTTTTCGTGCAAAATCTGGCGCTTTGATCCTGAAAACCCATACTGATCAATGACTTTAACAATCATGGTTTGCTCGGTAGTCGCCGACACGCAGTGCCTTGCTGCAAGCGGCTCTGCGCGATACTACCGCCAGATTTTGCCCGAAAAGGACGACTACCCCGTCACGAGATCGGCCAATGCGGCCTGATCCTTTCCAGTGATGCGTGCATGAAAACGGGACATGTTTGTTCTCCTGTGACGCGGGCGGGGCCCTATGGTCGGGAACGGCGCAAGCGCCCACCATTTCAATCGCCATACGGCGCGCGCCGCCGCCCGACGCGTCTATCACCAAAGTCATATAGGCCGCATTGCACCCGGCATCCATACTGCCTTCATGCGGCGCTCACGCGAGCGTCACAATTCACGTGTCAACGAAGTCAATCCTGTCCTCCGCAGATCCTGCTGGTTGCTCACGTCTACAGGTCAGGGTGCATGCCCGTTGCAACGCGACGCGGCGCACGCTGTTCTTCTCGGTCCGGCGCAACCGGATAATGCGCCGTTATGTTCGTAAGGAGCTTCAAATGAAGACGGTGCTCATCCTCTGTGGCGGCGCGCTCTGCCTGTCGGCGTGGCAAGCCTATGCGCAAGAAGCCACCACAACCAACGTGTCGTCGACCGCGACACCCGAAACCGTAATCAATTCTGAAGGGCCGGGCATGTCGACGACGTCGATGTCGGGCGGCACGGCCATGCCGCGCGGCAAGACGCGCGCCGAGGTCTATCAGGATCTCGTGCGCTCGCAACGAGACGGCGAAGCGGATCGCCTGCAAGAACTGTTCAAGGGCGGCAACTGAAGTCGGCGCGCGCGTCGCCGTCTGAGCGGCCGGCGAAGGCGACGACCCACGTCGGCTGCGGACCGAGGGCCCGTCCGCAACGGCGGCCCCTTTCCGCATTCAACGCTCGCGCATTCACGCTACAGCCCGACGCCGCGCTTTTTCCATCGCGGCGAAGGAAAGCGCCCCGCGCCGCCGCGCGGGGCGGGCAGCGCGGGCACCCACGCATGCTGTCCCAGCGGCACGACAGGCGGCTTCGCCGTGCCGGGGCAGGTGCCGATCTGATTCGCCATCAACCCGGCGGGTGCCGGATCTTCCGCCTGCGCCCGCTTCCCGACCCAGTCGCGGACCGAATACGGCGGCATCGCAAGCGGGGTGACGGGCAACGCATTGCCCAGCACCTTCGCGCACGCGAGCAACCGCGCGACCTGCGGCGCAGCCGCGCTCGTTCCCGAGATCGCCAGCAGCGAGCCGCTGCGTGTGCTCGCGCCCAGCACGCCCGCGCACGCGGGCGAATCCTCGCTGATAGCCGTTGCATCCGGACCGTCCCGCACCGTCGTTCGAAGCGAGGGCCCCGTCGACGAATACGTTGCCGCCGTGCCGTCCGTGCGCCGATACGCACCGATCACCACGGTGCTGTCGCCCGTCGCAATCGAATTGAGCGTGCTGCTGCGTCTGATCCATGACACGGGCTTGACGTCGTCGAAGTCCCGCACATGCATGCCGCCGACAAAGCGTTTGTAGCGCGGATCGTCGAAACGCGACTGGCGTCCACGCATGGGAAAACCGTAGGCCGTTTCGTTGCGCTGGACCCATGCGTGGATTTCGAGCGAGCCATTCGCCGGCGCATCGTTCGACACCGTCACGGTCCAGTTGCCCGCAGGCGCCGCGATGCGCGCGGGCTGACGGGTGATGGTCGGCGCGAGCGCGATCAGGATCATGCTGCGTTGCCCCGTTGCGACCCGGTCGAGATACACCGCCGTGCACAGCACATTGGCGCCGCTTTGCCAGACATGGAGCGTCTTCACGGAGATCACGGGGCTGAGGTCGCCCGAAGGCGTGCTGATCCGCACCGTCACCGTCGACGGGTTCACGTTCTCCGGCAGCCATATCTCCAGAAAGCTGGGCGTTGCGCAGTCCGGCAGTGCACGCCATGTGAGGTCTTGCGGCGCGCCGTTGATCAGATCGACACGCGCATGGCAACGCAGCACGTTGCTGTTCCCCGCAGGCACGACGACGGCCAGATCGGGATGCAGCGCGATCAGCTGGTCGATGGCTCGTTCGATCACAGAGCTGCCGTCGTGCGGTCCCGCCATGTAGCCGTAGCTCAGATTCAGCACGACGCAATACGTTGCGCCGTTCGCGAGGTCGTCGGCGCGGCGCAGGATATAGCGCATCGCGTCGAGCGCGTGCACGGCGAACCAGCGCCCCGACGTGTCGCGCACGGTGCGCCCCGCCGTCCTGAACTGCACGCCGATCAGCCTCACTTTCCCGAGTGCTTCGCGCTGTTCGCGCGCGGATGCTGGCAGAGTCGCGGCATGCAGCGGATTGGGCCGCAAGCCGCCGGCGAGATCCATCACTTCCGTGCCGTGCGCCCAGCGCTTGCGCACGTTGATGTAGCCCGCCTGCGCGTAGACGGTGTCTTCATCGACCTGTCCCGGCTGCGTGCAGCGCGCCAGCAGCGTGTCGATATCGGCCTTCGCCAGTTCGCGTCCGTAGTGCAGGCCGGGCGGCGTGCCCGCTGCGTCGTCCTGATTCCAGAAGTAATCGATTCGCGTTGTCGACGGCTCGCCGGTGGATCGAAAGCGTTCATGCGCGAACGCAAGGCCATCGTCCATCACGCCGAGAAACACCATTTGAGGCGCACCGGCGTTCGCGCCGGCAGCAGAAGACGAGGCAGCAGGCCCGAACACAGGCCCCGTGCCCGCCGCGAGTTGCGCCGCGCCCGGCGAGGCTGCATCGATCAGATCATCGGGCACCACAGGCATACCGAGTTCGAAGCGCTTCACGAAGCCCTTGAGCGTCGTATCGAGTTCGCTGAAGAACTGCTTCTTCACGGCAGCCGTCAGAAAGCCGGTCTGTTCAAGCGCAGCGGGCGGATAGCGATAGATCGACGAAACGCGTATCCACGCCTGCCATCCCGCGTTGGCACCTTCGAGACTCTGCGCGAACGACTGCGCAGTCAGCGGTGAACCATCCGGCGCGTTCTCTTCGAGCTCGATGATCACGCGCAGCCAGCCTGCGGGCGGTCCGCCCAGATCGGCGAACCCAGTCGCATCGGCCCACGTGAGATACGGGTCTGCGCTCGCCGTATCCGCGGCGCGCCCCGTCCAGTCGACTCCGCTCCACGCGCCGCTTGCGCCCGTCAACGATTGCCACGTCATCGCGCACCTCGCTCGAACAGGGTCCGTGACCTTACTTCGGGAACGTCGTATTCACGAGGCCGTTGCCGTTCCACTCACCCTCGGCCTGATTCCAGAGCCACGACAGGATGTCCGATCCGTCCACGGCCTTCGCGGCGGGAGGATCCCACGCGAGAAACGGAAACTTCGCTTTCACGGTGGCCTGATCGTTCGGGTCGTTCGCATTCAGCCCCAACGATGTTGCATATGCCTTGACGTCATCGTCGCTCAATGGCTCGTGATAATCGAAATCGGGATTGGCCGCCACGGTAACGAGATAGCCTTTGAATGAGAGCGGCGTGATCGTGCCGTCGCTTCGCGTGCTCATCGCGTCAAGCGGCGGCGCCGGCTTCTTGATGTTGCGTGTGCAGCGCGCGACGAAGTATTCGCCAAGCGCCGTGCCGAGCACGTGTCCGGCAATGCTGTCGACAGGAAAGTGCACGCCCGCCACGGTGCGATTGACCGCGACGCGGTACGCCTGCCGCATCGCCTGCTGGTAGTACACGGAACCGGGCTTCTGATTGAACAGCGCGCACAGCACCACGGCGATGATGAACGCCTGGGTCGAATGCCCGCTCGGCAACGAGCCGTGCCCCGGCGTCTGGAGCATCGGCTGTATCTGCGACGAGTATTCGATCGGCCGCGCTGCCGCGATCGCGTGCTTGAAGCGGATTTCGGTGAAGATCGCGAAACGCACGGCCGTGTCGAGCAGTTCGATGGTTTTCGGCGTGCGGCTCGGCTGCAGATAGATCAGCATGCTCCAGAACGCGTGCTGCGATCCGAGTTGGCAGAGTATCTCGGCCATGCGGTCGTCGCGCAGGTCCGAATAGAAGTCCAGCCATTCGGCCTGCTGTTCGAAGACTGCCTGCGTCGGACGGCTCAGGCTGACGATCTTGACGTCGCTGGCGCCTGACGTCGAAGGCCGGTGCCAGAGCTGCGCATACTGGCCTGGCGTCCCCACGTTGTGTGTGGAGAAGCGCAGGTTCGACAGCAGTTCGAAATCGAACGCTGTCGCGCGCACCCAGGGTTCCCAGCGCCACAATTGCCGATAGTCGTCGAAATCCTGGAAGTTCTGTTGATCGAACTTGAGCGTGACGTCCTCAGGCGTTCGCCAGCTGCCGACAATGCCGTCACGATGACCGATCTGTGCCTCCGCGAAAAGCGGTCCGTCGCACGGTATGCCGCTGCCGCCCTGATCATAGACGCCGCCGGCTCCGCCTCCGCCCGGCCCTCCCGCTCCGCCTGCTCCCCCTGCTCCGCCCGCGCCTCCTGCACCGCCCAGTCCGCTCACGATAGGCCTCCTCTGTCAGCCATCACGCACCGCATTGACGCCTTCTTCTATGCAGGCAGCCCTGCCTGCCGCAATGCTTCCGACCAGGTCTTCCCCGTCTCGTACGCACCGCTCGGCGAGCGTTCGAGATAGTTCCTGACCGTCAGCGACGGCTCGAGCGCAAGTACCTCGGTGACGGTCAACCGCGCCGCCTCGAGGTCGCCGAGCAGCGATTGCGCGATCGCCAGCGCGCGCAATGTCGATGTATTGGTGCGGTTCACCCGCAGCGAGCGCTGCGCGAGCTCGACCGCGCGTTCGTAGCGCCCCGCCGACAACGCCGCCGTCGCGCCCAGCGATTCATAGAAGTAGCGCAACGGATCGAGCGGCGACAGACGCAGCGCGCGCTCGGTCGCATCGACGGCCTGGCCGCCCTCGCCTTCGAATGCGAGCAGCGTGCCTTTGAGCAGCCATGCAAGCGAATCGTTCGGATTCACCTCGAGCGCGCGCTCGTAGCGCTGCTGCCCGACGTCGAGCTGCTTGAGCAGGTTGGTGTGCACGAAGCCGTCGATGGTCAGCGCGAGCGAGCAGTCAGGATCGGCGTCGAGCGCGCGGCGCGTGCAGTCGAGCGCGGCCTGCGCCTGGGCCGCGCGGTCGTCCGTCCAGCCGCGGTTGAAGCGCAGCACATGCCATTTGCCGAGCCACGCATGCGGCACCGCCTGGCGGCGCGCGCGCTCGATCAGCGCTTCGAGCATGTCGCGCGCGCGATGAAAGTCATGCGAAACGCCGCGATGCATCAGCACGATCGCGCTCATCAGCAGCGTCGAGCTCGCGAGCGACGGCAGCGCCTGCGAGCGCGCGCGCTGCAATTCGCGGTCGATGATCGCGCCGCTCACTTCGGCGACGACGCGGTCGATCAGCTCATCTTCTCCGAGCATGATGTGCGTCGCGCGGCCCTTGATACTCTGCGTCCACAGGATATGGCGCGACCGTGCTTCCGCCAGTTCCACCACCAGCATGACCTGATCGCCCCACGTGCGATACGCGCCCGACAGCACGTAGCGCGCACCGAGAAACGCGCTGATTTCGTCGAGCGTCGCGCCGCGCTCGCGAAACGCCGTGGTCGACAGGCGCGAGATCACCTGCAGTTCGGCCGTGCGCGACAGCGACGAAATGATCTCGTCCGCCATCACTTCGCCGAGCACCTGTTGCTCGGCTTCCCCGCCGCGCGCCGCAAAGGGAATCACGGCGATGGTCGGCCGCAATTGCGGCAGAAACGCGCTGCCGCGCTCGATCACGGGACGCGGGCCCGGCGGCCCGATCCGATACGCGCGCACCGGCTGCTCGAAATGCTTCAGATGACATTCGCCGAGATCTTCGATGTCCGCATCGAGTTCGGGCGTCAACTGGTCGCGCACCTGCGCGGACACGACGATCTCGCCCGGCCCGGCGAGCGAGTAAAGCCGCGCGGCCAGACTGACGCCAAGGCCGTAGACATCGCGCTCGTCTTCGTAAAGCCCGGTGACGTGCAGGCCCATGCGCAGCAGCATGTGCCGCGCGGGCGGCTGTCCCGCGTTCGCATCGACCGACGCGCGCTGGATCGCGAAGGTCGCCGCAAGCGCATCGCGCAACTCGACGAACGTGACCATCAGGCCATCGCCTTCCGTTCTGATGAGGCGGCCGTGATGGGTCGGCACGATGTCGTTCTCGATGCGCGCCTTGTATCTGCGCCACCGTCCCGCTGCTTCCACCTCGTTGTCCTGGATCAGCCGGCACGACTCCACCAGGTCCATGAACAGAACCGTGCGCACGACACGCGCGAGCCCATCGGATGAGCAGGAAGAGTCTGCAATCACGTTTCTTCAAGCCTTTAAAGCACACTGGAATCGGCTCGCGACCCGCAAAGCCGCATCAGCGATCGTTGACAACGCATCGCAATGCAGCGGCCCCGCACACGAATGCAACGCTGCGCGCGGCTGGTCGAAGTTCGGATGGCCCGCATGTCGCGCCGGCCGCGGCGGAACGCGCGCCCGGCGGTTCTATTCGACGTGCGATTGATGTGTGTTATAGGTCAAAAAATGCCGTTTAAGACGGCCTTTTTTCTTGCATTGGACTTGCGCCGTTCAAACCAGGAAACGCCGCACGCTTATTGATATCGCGTATGTAAATAAACCGCTGCGAACGAAACTAGTTTTTCGCGCGCTGGTTGTCCGCTTCGAGCCGCCGCGTAATGAGGTGAATCAGATAGGTCGCGAATTCCGGGTCCTGATAGTAGAGGCGCATCGCATCCGTTGCCGAGACTGTCAGCAATTCGCAATCGCTCAGGCAGCGCGCCGTGCAGGTGCGCCGATGATCCGGCGAAAAAAGTCCGATCTCGCCGAGTATTGTGCCCTGGCCGACTTCGATGTTGATCTCGAGAAGACGGACCGTGCCGCGCACGACGTAATACAGCGCGTCGCTCGGATCGTTCTTGCGGAACAGCACTTCGTCTGCCTTGAAGCGCGTCGGCATCGTGAACGCGAGCAGCCTGCCGACCGAAAGCTGACCGTCCAGCGCGTGATGCAATTGCGCATCGCCGATCTGCTGCAAGCGCGCGGCGGCCACGCTCGCCTGCCCGCGGCTGCCGACCTTCAACGCTTTATAGACGGTATAGAGATGCACCTTCACGGTGCCTTCCGTGATGTTCAACTGCTTCGCAATTGACTTGTTCGTTTCGCCGCGCGCGGCAAGCGCGAGCACCTGAATCTGGCGCGCCGTGAGGACATGCGGCTTTGCATCGGCGGACCCATCGGGCGCGGACGCTTCATCAACGCTTGACGTGCTCGAGGGCATCTCGGGCGGGAGCGCTTCCAGCACGAGCGGCGCGGAGGCGGGATAGCGGCTGCCTGCCAGCAGCAGGCGCAGCGCATCCAGCAGCGCCCGGCCTGATTCCAGTTTGCCGAGATGCCCCGCGACGCCCGCCGACACGAACTGCTCGACGGTTTGCGGATCGACGGCCGTCAGCAGCACGAGCACGGGCAGTCCCGCGGTCAGTCGCTGCGATGCCGTCGCCACGCTGAGCGCATCCGGCAGATAGTCGCCGTCGAGCACGATCAGATCGGGGGACTGCCCATGCTCGAACGCGTTCGACGCATAGTCCACGCATCGTACTTCGGCCCGCTCGCCGAGATCGGCAAGAAGACGCGCGACGCCATCGCGAAAGAGACCTGTGGGAGCGACGAACAGAATCAGCATGGGCGTCTGCTCCTTTGCGGTTGAGCGACGGTCCGTGCGCTGCGCGTCGCGGCGTGCGTCTGCCCATTGGTATGAATAAAGCACGCGGGTGCATCGCTAACCGTTATAGCCCACGCGACGGGATGCGTGTTGCGCAGCGCGCGGTTGCGTTTCAGTGCAGAAAGGTCTCGGCCATTCCCGCCGCCGCGCACAGCAGCACGATGAACAACGGCCGGACGCGCCAGCGTGTGAGCAGCAACAGCGCAATCACGGCGACGGCGAAGTCCGTGGCCGAGAGCACGGCGCTCGTCCAGACAGGCGCATGGAACGCGCTCGCCAGCAAGCCGACGACGGCCGCGTTCGCGCCCGCGAGCAGCGCCGCCATCGTGGGACGCGTGCGCAGCGCCTGCCAGTGCGGCAGCACGGCGATCACGAGCAGCAGGCCCGGAAGAAAGATGCCCAGGGCCGCGCACAGTGCGCCGATCCAATGATGCCCAGGCGCGCTCATGATCCAGCCCAGGTACGACGCGAACGTGAAGAGCGGACCGGGGACAGCCTGCGCCGCGCCATAGCCCGCGAGAAAGTCGTTTGCCGATATCCAGCCGTTCGCGACGGTTGCCTGCTGCAGCAGCGGCAGCACCACATGGCCGCCGCCGAACACGAGCGCGCCGCAACGGTAGAACACGTCGAACAGCTTGAGCGCCCACGCGGCAGGAAGAAGCGCTTCCAGCGCGGGCAGCCCCACCAGCAGCGCGCAGAACAGCGCGAGCGCGCTGCCGCTCGCCGCGCGCGGCAGCGTGAACGCATGCGTGCCGTGCGATGCGCCGCTTGCATTGGCTGACGCAGGCGTTCGGCAAAAAGCGAGTCCAAGCAGCGCGCCGCCGCCGATCACGATGATCTGCGCGTACACGGTATCGAGCACACTCAGCACGGCGAGCGCCGCGAGCGCGATGGCGGCGCGCGGACCGTCGGAACACAGGCGTCGCGCCATGTCCCAGATGGCCTGTGCGACGACCGCGACGGCCACGAGTTTCAGCCCATGCACGAGGCCCTCGCCGAGCGCGTTGTTCAGCAAACCGGCGAGGCTCGCATAGCCCATCATCAGCAGCACCGACGGCAGCGTGAAGCCGAGCCATGCCGCCGCGCCGCCCCGCCATCCCGCGCGCAGCAAGCCGATCGAAACCCCACCTGGCTGCTTGCCGGTCCTGGCAGAAACTGGCAGAGCGCGAACAGATCGGTGAACGTCGCGTCGTCGAGCCAGCGCCGGCGCTCGACGAACTCGCGGCGAAAGTAACCGATATGCGCAATCGGTCCGCCAAAGCAGATGCAGCCCAGTTGCAGGAAGACGCACAGCACTTCGAATGCGCTGCCTGCACGCGTCTCGCGACGCGACGTGCTTTCACTTTCCATAGGGGTCGAAGGCATGAAGTCCGATGCCGTTGGCGCTGAGCGCATCACTCTAGCGCAAACGCTTGCAACGCGATGCGACGGCAACACGCCCAACAGCAAAAGCGGGCATCGTCATACGATGCCCGCCATGACGCTTCAGCTTCACTTCAGATCGACGGTCACGAAACTGCGCGCGTGATTACGCTGGATCAGCAGCGCCGCCTTCTTCCCCGCCTTCGCCGCAAGCGCCGCCAGTTCATCCTGCGACGCGACCAGCGTGCCGTTCAGCGACAACACCACATCGCCCGGCTTGATGCCGGCGGCGCCCGCCGTGCCCGACACGTCCTCGACCATCAGGCCTTCGGCCAGCCCCGTCGAGCGCCGTTCGTCGTCCGTCAGCGAATGCATGCTCAGGCCGAGATGATCCAGCGGGCCGACATCGCTCACGCCCGTGCTCGCGTATTGTGCGGATGCCGTCACGTCGACCATGATCGTCATCTGCTTGCGATTGCGAATCAGCTTCACGGGGACTTCCGTGCCCGCCTGCGGTACCGCATCCTGGTCGGTGAGATCCGCGCTGCGCTCGACGGGCTTGTCGCCGATCTGCACGATCACGTCGCCGGGCTTCAGCTTGCTCGTGGCGGCGGGACTGCCGGGCTCGATGGCAATCACCAGTGCGCCCGCCGCGCGCGGCAGACCGAACGCGCCTGCGAGCCCCGGATCGACGTCCTGCACCTGCATGCCGAACGCGCCGTGCGCGGCGTCTGCGTCCTGAGACTTTGACTGCGCCTGCAACTGCGCGCGCACCTTGTTCGCCATGGCGATCGGGATGGCAAAAGTCAGACTCTGAAAACGATCGCCGTCGGCGTAAACCTGGACGTGGATGCCGACCACTTCCCCCGCGCGATTAAACACCGGGCCGCCCGAGTTGTCGGGATTCAATGCGCCGTTGGTCTGGAAGAACGGAAACGTCGTGCCATCCGGCAACGTGCGCGACGTCGCGCTGATGTTGCCCGCCGTCACCGTGTTCTGATAGCTATCCGGCGAGCCAATCGTCAGCACCTGTTCGCCGACGCGCACACGCGTCGAGTCGCCCAGCTTGACGACGGGCAGCTTCGTCGCGTCGATCTGGATCACGGCGACGTCGCTTGGCGCATCGACGGCGACGACTCTGGCCTTGAACTCGCGCCGGTCGGTCAGACGGACTGTCACGTCATCGGAGCCGTCGACGACATGCGCCGTCGTCAGAATCAATCCGTTGGGGCTGACGATGAAACCCGAGCCCACACCCGACATCGCACGCGGTGAACTGCCCTGCCCATCCTGCGACTGCGGCATGGCCTGCCGGAAAAACGCGAACAGTGGGTCGTCACCGTCGATCGCTTCAGAGCTTGCGCCGGAAGTGGGCGCAGGCGAAGCGGCTGGCGTTGGCGGCGTTGGCGCCGCCAGCGGCTTCTCCGGCAGGATCGCGCGGATGTTCACGACGGCGGGTCCGTAGCGCTCGACAATCGCCGGAAAGTCGAGCGACGCGCTCGCATTCGCGGGCGCCGTTCGCTTCTCTTTCGCTGGCGCGGATGCGGGCGACGGCGCGGAAGCAGCCGCAACAGGCGGTGCGATCGCGGTTGCGTTGGCGCAGGGGTATCCGGTGAGGCATGCCGTTGTCACGGCAGTGCAAAACCAGGTGCGGGAGCGGATCGAGTGAAACGCGGTTGAGTGAAACACAGCGCACCTCCATGGCGTTCGTTATGCCGGCACTGTGAAGACATTATTTCGCGCGCGGCGGCCGGCGACTGTGACATAGCACACCGAAGAGTTCGAAAAGAAAGAGAACCCATACGGCTGACGCAAACCATGCGGCATGGCGATCCATCCGCGAGTCCGGACAGATGCGATCGACCCTTTGTATCGGTTCGGGTGGATCGAAGTCGACATGAGATTCAGTTGCATGTTTGCCCGCAATGGACAATCAGGGACGCGAACGGTTGACCCGTCCGTCCTGATTCATTTATAGGGGTAGCCGTCCGCTTCCAGCTCTCCACGGACCAGGCCGCAACCTCTTGATGGAAGCTGGCGGAGAGAGGGGCAGTATCGCAAGGCGATCAGACGATGCGCCCCGCTACCGTTTGTGAAACGCGTTGCACGGTGGCACATCAAATCTGTGGTGAAGCGTGCAAGCCATCAATTTGTCAGTATTCCCGATGACCTAGCCCGGTGCGGAGCATTAGTGAGATCCCCGCTTGCGGGACCGCTTGATTAACTAAACCAGTCGTTGGCTGATTGGAAGTGGCGGCGCGCTTTCCATGTCGACGGGTGCGGTCGCACGGCCCAAAACGGAAGTCACCGACCGCAGGTCGCATCGCGCATAGCGAGACACTCTCGGCCGGTATCCCGCGCAATGGTCAAGGCCAGGCAGGAGCTTCGCCATATGCATCGAGCACCACGTACTGAGAGCCACATGTTGATGTTCACTCAGAATCGACCCACCTGCGCCTGTACATCATCACACTGATCAACGCGCGAGTTTGGCACGGGCCTACGCAGTGTCGCTTCCCCCAGAAATGGGAGTTTCCAACCTTCGCAGTTGACCAACTCAAGAGCAGCTGCACGCATTGCCCCCTCACGCGAACTATGTCAAACGACATATGGCATGTAGACATGCATCAAATCTAGACTCCATATCGTCGGTAATACGGTGAATACGCCAGTCGCGCTTGTTACGATTCTCGAAATTCTCGGCGGGACCATTGCAGCCATCGACGATGGCAATCGCCCCGGCATTACCCGTGGCGGTCGAACAGGTGGTGCCCGCGCCCGCCACTATGGCAAGCGTGTGCGCGCTTGAACTCACTGGAAAGTCAGGCGGCGCTTCAATGCCGCGTCCCGTTCGCATCAAGTCGCCTGGCAGAGATGGCGTCGGGTCCCATCAGAGTTCAAGGAGAAACAACAATGTCCCGTTGCAGCGGCCCTGTGAGCATTCTTGAATACAAGGGCGACGACAAACTCATCGCTGGAATCGTGCTCTCAGTTGTCACCTTCTGGCTTTTCGCTCAGACGACCTTCAACGTGTTGCCCTCAATGAGGACGGAACTGAGGATCGGCAATAGCGTGAGCGACATCGCCGTAAGCGTGACAGCGCTGCTGACGGGCACGTTCATCGTGGTGGCGGGCGGACTAGCCGACCGCTTCGGCCGCGTCAAGGTGACGTACGTTGGGCTCGCACTGAGCGCAATGGGATCCCTGCTGATTGCAATCTCTCCATGTGGCACAGCGATTTTTCTGATGACAGGACGCATTATTCAGGGCCTGTCTGCCGCGTGCATCATGCCCGCCACCTTGTCGCTCATGAAGGCATATTACGATGGCGCGGAGCGTCAGCGGGCACTCAGTTTCTGGTCGATTGGCTCATGGGGCGGTTCCGGACTGTGCGCACTTCTGGCGGGCGCGGTCGACTCGACGATCGGATGGCGCTGGATCTTCTGGATGTCAACGCTGGTCGCGGTCGTGAGCTGGACGCTGATTCGCGGAACGCCCGAAAGCAAGGTGCTCGACGTCGACAGGAGGCCGATCGACTGGACGGGTGCATGGGCCTTCGTTATCGCAATGGTGGCTCTTAACCTGGTCGTCGCGAAAGGTGCAGAAGTAGGGTGGCAAAGTACCTTCATAGTGACGACGACAGTCATATCCGGTCTGGCTGCCACTGCGTTTGTACTTCTGGAGCGTCGCGCGAGTTACCCGTTTGTCGACTTCAAACTGTTTGGCAATTCGGCGTACACGGCCTCTACGCTGTCGAACTTTTTTTTGAATGGTGTTGCGGGCGCGTTGCTCATCTCGTTGTTACTCGTCCAAAGCGCTTTCGGACTTTCGTCTCTTCAGTCCGGATTGATGACCGCCGGGTATCTCGTCGCGATCCTCGTAATGATCAGGGTCGGGGAAAAGTTGCAGCAGCGTTGGGGGTGCCCACGTCGCCCGATGGTACTCGGCTGCGGGACCACGGTTGTCGGCTTGATACTGTTGACCGTCACGTCTCTGCCTGTGGCCCAGTACGTGACCTTTGCATTCGTCGGCTTTACTTTGATTGGCGCCGGGCTTGGGATCTACGCGACACCGTCAACCGATGCCGCATTGTCGAGCGTTGCGGAATCGAGATCGGGGGCGGCGTCGGGAATCTACAAGATGGCATCCTCGTTGGGTACCGCGTTGGGTGTCGCGATATCGGCAGCCATATTTGAGGCACTTGCCAATCTCGATGGTCAATCGGCCCAAGCGTTGGTTGGGCCAGGAAATGATGAGCTACGTTTGGCCGCTGCGGCAGCATTGTGGTTCAACGTAGCGATGGCCCTGCTCGCACTGGCGGCAGTCGTGTTTGGCATGCCTCGGCGCGCGACCGAAGTTCACTCGTGACTGCTCGGCAAGAGAGGCAGTTATTTTCATTGGTGTCATTCGCTCAGCAACGGCATCGGTTCATGAGACCGAGAATCTTGGGGTTTGTTCGACACCTGCCCTTGTCTGCAAGCTGAGCATCCGAGACGGGACGTGCGGGCAGGCGTTGAATAAACTTGAAGAAAGTACGAATTTGGCTTCCGTGAGACCGGTCATTCGGTCATTCGCGACCACCGAACTGCGAGTGTCGGGAAAGCGACCCGTAGCCGCCTGACCAATGTCGATACTCGAATGACGGCTTCGGCCGATTATGCCAGGTCGTTGATTATGGAAAGTAGCAGGTCGGAACTCGCGTTGGGAACTGATGGAAAGCGGCAAGCACGAATTCCGGCCTTTGCATAATCACAGCGCCTTCAGGAAGTTGAGCAGCGAGTCAGGTGCCCGATAGCGCGGGACCTTGCTTCCTGGTTCGTGAGGCCTGGCAAGCGCGCGCTCCTTCATGTTCAGGTCGGCTTCGACGTAATGGTGCGTCCAACTGGTTGCGGGCTTCGATCAGACTCGGTGCAGCGCGGTTGGACGAGCGCCTGGGATGGGAAGAAATGGCTTCGGCGAAGCGTGCGATGCGATGATGTGTGTCGTGGCGGGAAGTTTTCGGTATGGCGCAGACGAACGGGATCACGGCGCGATGCGCCGACGGTGGAACAAAGGTCTCGAGCGGGAGATCAGCTGTGGCAGTAGTGACGCAGGTTGATCATCGTATAAGCGAGCGTCTTTAACGCATAGTGCAACTGACTGATTCGCTCGAAACGTAACAGCAGGCGACGGAACTTGTCTTCCCAGGCGAACACGCGCTCGATCGTCCTGAACCGCTCCTTGAAAATGGCCGGATCGAACAGTGCCTTGCGGCCTCGCTTCTGGCTCTTCCTGCCGCGCGAATTCGGGTTGATATTGGGCACCATGCCGCGATTGACAATAGCTTTGCGGTTGCGCCGGCAATCGTACACGCCATCCAGACTCACGACGGTTCCCCGCGGGTCCAGCCCCACCGCGCGGGCGAGGCGCGTGAGTCGCGGCAGCGTCGCTTCGCGCAACAGCGGCGATTCATTGCGATTGCCCGGGGCCGATACGAACGGCGCGATCACGTTGCAATTCCGATCGCACAGGGCAACGACCTTGCAGCCCTTGACCTTCTTGTGGCCGCTGAAGCCGAGGTTATCGCCTCCCTTCTTCGCTGCGCTCGTGGTGCCATCGCCATGGATGACGCGCGTATCAAGACGCGCGTCCTGATGAAGTCTGAGGACCGAGCCCTCGAAAATGGCATCCAGGCATCCGTCCGCAAGTCGCGCCACGATACGCCTGCAGTATTCGCGGTTGGTAGAATCGCAAACCCCTTACTGCGAGAAAGTCGGTAACCCCGTAACCATGCGAAACGCGCCATACATCAGAAGCCGGTTGCTGATCGTCGCGGCGTTCGCGTTCACCTTGTCGCCAAATACCACGTTGGTACGCGCGCAAAGGAAAAGCGCGCCGTAGCAGATCGAATCGCATCGGAACATGTGCAGGTGATGACACGCGATCCGGATTACTTCCTGAACAACATGAAAAACTGCTTCCTCGACCTGTCGGTTCTGAAATCCTGATCCGCGTAGCTGCAGGTGGAACCGTGCAACGAAGTCGATTTTCCTATAAGCGTCAAATGGTGGGCTGAAAAGCGGGTCGAGTGGCCTTGCCCAAGGTCATCGAAACATTCGAGCATGCATTCGTCTGGATGCCCGCGGCGCATCCACACTGGGTCCAGCGTTCACTTTCTTCACGACGACGGGACGTGGTGCGTGTTTCCTCCGGACCCTCGATAAGACTTTTTGTAAGTATTTTGTATGCGGTGCCCGGTCGCAACAGGCGTTTAATTCAATCCAGTACGGGATGTCGCAGCGGGGAGTCCGCTCGGATACTTCAACGATTTAAATTGCCCGGGCTTCACTGCGTTTAACGTTAGTGGACGCCGGCGAGGCGCCATACCGATGAATCAGTTTTGAAGGGTTACTTGCCTAAACTCCGAGGATGAATTGGGCTTTTAGCGCGCGCAGCACGCAGAAGGAGGTCATTGTGAAATCGCTATTTTTCGCAGTCGCGGCCGCATCCGCCCTCGCGGTACCGCTCGCGGCTTTCGCCCAGTCGGACGCGCCAGCTCCCCTCACACGCGCCCAGGTACGCTCTGAACTTCAACAACTCGAGCAGGCCGGCTACAACCCCGCAACGGGCGAGGACGTCAACTATCCGCAAGATATTCAGGCAGCTGCAGCGCGCGTGGCAGCCCGGAATGGCACGACCGGGTACGGCGGCGTACAGAGCGGATCGTCGGCGTCGGGAGCGCCCGTCGTCATCAGGCCTGCATCTCCCGAAGAAATGAAGCAGATCTATCAGGGTGGTCAGTAGACCACTGGTCCGCGGCCCAGTTGATAGGGCGCCGGATGCAATCAACCGGCGCCGGGGCCGCCAAGCCTTCCATCTCGTGGCGACGGACGAAGGACAAGCCACCACCTGACTACTGCAATGGTGGCAGTGGCCCAGACCAGCCTGGGTCCGAGCTGTAAGGGCACCCGGATGCAGCGGTGCCGACACCGGGCGAAGGTCCATCACGGTCCGCCACATGGATGTGCCGCCCGGCCGCCGCATCCGCCTGTTGCTGACGCTCGGCGCGCGCCATCAGTTTCTCGATTTCGAGTTCGAGTTTCACCCTCTCCCGCTCGGCACGATCCGCGTCACCGCGCAGCCTGGCAATTTCCAGACCGAGTTTTTGCCGGTCCTGTGCCGCGCGGCGGCTGACCAGAAATCCGAACACGGCGCGCGCAGCAACGGCGAGAACAAGCGGCAACGGCCACATATGCTTCACCCACTCGGTCAGTGCGCTGAGTGTGCTCATGGCCGTTCCCCTTGGATATTGCCCCACGGAGTCGGCGCCTTCTCCGGCAGGATCACTTCACCCAGCCGAGGACACAGCCGCCGTGCGGTGCTTTTCACCAATGAAGACGGGTGATAAAGCAAAAAAAGAAAACATGACCTACGCACTCCAACCTATCTGCCTCCAGGAATTACTCCGTCTATAAAGACGCACCTCGTGCGCAGTAGTATCGGCTACCGTGCGGAGGCTGGGCTTCAAATGCTCACTCCGCTCTTCGTTCTATCGAAAAGAATTCCGCGTCGCGATTGCACGGCATACATTGATTCGCCCCGTTCTCCTCTGGACGCTGCCAGCACACCCCCATGTGCCGCCTTTCGAGATACCCAAGGCTGGAGTGAATTCTTCTGCGATGCGTCTGCAGGCAATGCACCCGAATGGGAGGCGAGCCGTGAGAGTCATCCTTTACATCCGTGCCATCGCGTTGTCGATGCTGTCAGCACATGCTTACGGCTATCCGGCCCCCTACCCGCCATTACCGGCGCTCAACATTGACATCTCGGAAACGTCCGTCTCCGGACTCTCGTCAGGCGGGTTCATGGCGGTGCAACTGGCGGTGGCATATTCGTCGATCATCAAGGGCGTCGGGGTTGTCGCGGCCGGGCCATACTACTGTTCCCAAAATGACCTGCTGATCGCCACGTCCCGATGCTCCTGCACCATCCAGCCGTCCAGCGCCTGCCAGGTCTCGCGAACCAGCACCAATGTGCCGAAGCTCGTCTCGTTGACCAGGGCGTCTTCGGCAAGCCACATCATTGACGATGTCTCGAATATCACGCGGCAACGCATCGTCACGCTCTCAGGCGCGAGCGATGTGACCGTCCCGGCACCAGTCGTCACCCAGTTACAGCAGTTCTATGCCGCACTGGACGTGCCGGCGCAAAGCATCTCGAAGATCGAACTCGCCGATGCTGGCCACACGATGCCCACCATGAACTATGGCGTTGCGTGCGCAACGAGCGAATCACCCTTCATCGGCAGGTGCCATGTTGATGGCGCGAAGGACATCCTCGGGTGGATCTACGGTCCTGACCCGCTCGTACCACCCGGTACGGCGAGGCGGCAGGGACGCTTCATCCGCTTTGACCAGACCCGCTATCTTCCAGCGGACCGTCCTTCGAGTTTCACCTGGACGACGGGCATGGACACTACCGGCTGGGTCTATGTACCGGGCGCATGTGATGCCGGTGCATCTTGCCGGTTGCACGTCGCGCTGCACGGCTGCGAGCAGGGGCAGGACTACCTGCCGCTCGGCTCGCGGCCTGCCGGCCTGTTCTATGGGACGACATTCGTCCGGCACGCAGGCTACACGCAGTGGGCGGACAACAACCGGATTGTCGTGCTGTTTCCGCAGGCTGTTTCCATTCCCGGACTCAACCCGAACGGCTGCTGGGACTGGTGGGGCTATACGGACAGCCACTTCGCCGACCAGCAGGGCGTCCAGATGCGCTCGATACGTAACATGATCGGACAGCTGACATCTGGCGTCAGGCGTTGATCGTTGGACAGTGCAGGGCCACGGCGATTCGAGGATATGACCCGATGAGACTAGTAACCGTGCGTCGGGCAGCAATTGCGGCCCTGACCGCGCTGCTGGTCAGCCTCGCTCACGCGACCACTGCGGGGGAGGCGCTCGGCAGTCCGGGCCTAGCAGCGATGCACGGACCAGCACAGAAATCCTTTCTCGGCACGGCGCTCAGTCCCTCCTCCCAGATCTATTTCACCGGGTACCGTGGAATCGTGTCGGAGGTGTATTACCCGGTACTCGACACGACGGAGACGGTCGACCTTCAGTTCCTTGTCGGCGACGCAGCGGGCACTTTTGTCGACGAGGAGAAGCTCGTGCCATATAGCGCCGCGCAGACCGATCCGCGCACGATGAGCTGGCAGGTCACGACGGGCAATGCGGCCCACAACTGGCAGATCGGCAAAACAATCTACACCGATCCCACACGCAATTCGCTGATCGAACGTGTCAACGTACAGGTACTGAACGGCAAAAAACTGGGTGATTACCGGTTGTATCTGCTGTTCAAGCCGCATCTGGATAACGTCGGGCTCAGGCAACACGGCCTACACCGCGGCCAGCCCCAATGGCCGGACGATGCTCATAGCCAACCGCAACTCGCGCTATGCGGCGCTCGCATCTTCGCTGCCGTGGGTGGTGCAGACGGGCACGACGATGGTCTCGAACGGCTTTGTCGGGCGCAGCGATGGCTGGACCGATCTGCTTGGCGGGGCATCCCCTGACAAAAAAATGGACTGGACCTATTCGTCGGCGACCGGCGGCAACGTTGCGCAAATGGGCTGGCTCGACCTTGGCGACGGAACCGGGACCAGCATCTCGTTCAACGTCGTGCTGTCATTCGCTAGCACATCCGCCAGCAACGCAATGCAGACCGCGGCCGCCACGCTCGACGACAACCTCGACGACAACCTCGACGACCTGCGATCGCAGTACGACGCTGCGTGGCATCAGTACGCTTCAGGCCTCTCGACACAAAACGGCACCGCTGACAACGAGTACTATCTCGCCGCAATGGCGCTCAGGACAATGCAGGACAGGAGCAACGGCGCGATGATCGCCGGGCATCGGCACGCCGTGGGGCGAGACGCAGGGCGACGGCAATCCCGGTGGTTATCATCTCGTGTGGTCGCGTGATCTGTTCAAGTTCGCCAATGCGCTGATCACGGCGGGCGACACCACGACGCCCGTTACTGTCGTCCACTATCTCTTCGATACGCTGCAACAGAAGACGGACTGCGGCACCGCTGAATACAATGCCGCCGGCTGCCCTCAAGGCTTCAGCCGGGTCGGGCGCTTTCCGCAGAATTCATGGGTCAGCGGCTGGCAGTACTGGCAAGGCACGCTGTCGGGTGAAAGCGGTCACGCGCAGCGATGGCGCGCGGGACCATCCGAACCATGCATCGCTGCTTCGAACCCGTGAGACTGCGTCGACAACAGTTGCTTCAACTACATGAGAAGCTTGCCGCCGAGTTCACATCACCTCCCTTATAGCGCGCGACCTTCGGATACGGACACAGCGGCCGGGTGCGCCCGGTGCCCCAATCAGCGGGCACCTCGCTGTTCGGTATCGCGTTGCTTGCATCGCGCGCCGTCGCGATCACGCTGTCGGGTGCCTGGCCCTGCTCGACCCAAGCGATCATCGGTGTCAGCATGTCGAACTGGTCGGCCGTTGGACCGCCCGAACAATGGTTCATGCCCGCCACCGTATAGAGCCGCGCGAAGTTGCTCGCATCGCCGGCGTTCGCAACCGTGAGCCGCTGATACCAGTCGGTCGTATCGTTCGACGAAAACACCGGGTCGCTTGTGCCGTGATACACCATCAGCTTCGCGCCGCGCTGTTTCAGTGCGCTCAGATTGGTCTCGTCGGGCGGCGTCATGAACGACCACGACGATTCCGTGTAGATGCCACTGGTAGCGAAGATTGTCGGCGCGTCAGTGTCCATGCTGAAGTTCAGCGCGTACGACGACAACTGGCTGAGCAACGATGCGCTCTGCGGCGGCGTCGTGAATGTGAAGGCGGCCGCCGCGGGATCGAGCGCGATCGAATTGCTCTGCTTCCACAAGGTCCAGTTCACGCCGTTGATACCGGCGTCGTATGGAAAGCTCGCGTAGAGTGCGGCACCCGCGCTGTTGCGCGCGCCGGAGAACACGTTGCCGATCGCGTCCTTCTGCGCGGCGGTCAGACACGTGCCGTCGCGCACGTTGCTGGAGCAGGTCGGCACGTCGTTGGCGAGGCTGAAGTTCGCCTGACACGCCTTGATGTCGTGCACCATGCCGTCCGCGACGCCGTCGAGCGCATCGCACTTCGCGACGATCCGCGACGCCACCAGTTGTCGCTCGGCCGCCGTAAAACCCGTCTTGATGTCGGGCAGGCCGTTCGTCGTCGTTGCCGTCGCGACTTTCGCGAACTGCTGCGCTCCCCACATTTCGCCGATCGCCGCCTTCGGTAAATGAAAGCCCGGGTCGCCGGCAATGATGCCGTCGTACTCCGCCGACGACCTCGCCGCTGCGACCATCGCATGACGCCCGCCGTTCGAGCAGCCGCCGAAATAGCTGCGGTCGGGCGCCCTGCCGTACGCGGTCTTGATCACCTGCTTCGCCATCGGAGTGAGCGTTGCGACCGCGTTATAGCCATAATCGATGCGCGCTTGCGGATCGAGACCGAACAGCGGGTTCTGCGACGACGAATGCCCCGCGTCCGAACTGATGACGGCGAAGCCCATGTTGAGGGCATCGTTGAGCGGGCCGCCTCCGCCGATTTCGCCCGTTGCCGTCAGCACGTTGCCGTCGAGCCCGCCGTTGGCCTGGTAGAAGAAGCGGCCATTCCACGCAACGGGCAGACGCATCTCGAAGCCGATCGCATACGTCTTGCCATCGACGGAACTCACGCGCTGGTTCATCTGCCCTTCGATCACGCAATGCTCGGCGATCGGCTTGCCCGCTACCGTGAGCGTACTCGCAGGCACGTCCTGCACGGACGTAAATGTCGTATTCGCGAACGCGAGCCTGGCCGCGAGCGTCGCGCAGCTTCCGGCGAGCGTCGCGGGCGTCGCCGCGCTCAGGCGGGGCAACGTCGACGTATTGCTCGACGAGCCGCCGCAGGCGGCAAGCGTGGCCGACACGCACAATGCAATTGCAGAAGTCTTCATCCGATATCTCCTAGAACATGTGCTTGATGCCGACCATCACGCCCGTCTGCCCCATGCCCGCCGCCGGCGTCGTGCCGCCACCGCCGCCGCTCACCGAGTAGCGCGCCTTCGCGCTATTCGCGAGATACGCGGCCTGCGCGTAGACGGACGAACGTTTGCTCAGCAGATACGTCGTGCGCAGCGTGCCCATGGTCGCGCGCGTATCGTGGTCGCTGTTGACGATGCGGAACACCTCGCCATCGACGAGAAACGCCGGCGTCACGTAATACGAAGCGCCGACGAAGAACAGATTCGAGCGCACGTTCGGCACGGCGGGAGAGTCGGTGACGACGCGGCGCCCGAGCCAGCCCGCGCCGACCTTTACGCCGGCATACTGCGCATACGCGCTGACATGCGTGCGCGCATCCTTGTCGGCGGCATTGGTGAGCGGCGTGGTCGCAACGCCGTCGAAAAAATTGGCCGCCGCGTTGGCGCCGCCGCGCTGCTCTTCATACGACGCCGCCACGCCAAAGTTCGGCGCGTCGTACTTGAGCATCACCGACCAGTCGCGGCATTCCGTTGCGTGTCCCGGCACCGACCCCGCGCACGTTCCCTGGCCCGGCGAGTTGCCCGTGCCCGCCGAATCGCGTCCGAACGAATACCCCGCACCCAGCGTGACGCCCTTGTAGGTGCCCATGTAGGTGACGGAATTGTCGGCGCGCGCGTTGGGCACGTACGCATCGAGTGACCCCATGCCATAGATGTCCGGCCCGATGATGTCGGCGCCCTGCAGCGCCAGATAGGTCGTCGTGTATTGCCGCCCGAACGCGACGGTGCCATACGTGCTCTTCAGGCCGACGAAGGCCTGGCGGCCGAACAGCCGTCCGCCCTGCCCCGAACTGCCGTCACGCACATTGAAGCCGCTTTCGAGCGTGAAGATCGCGCTGTAGCCGCCGCCCAGATCTTCGACGCCGCGCAGCCCCCAGCGCGACGGCAATTCGCCCGTCACAGCCGGCATGCGAAACACATGATCGCCCGCGGCATTCGCATGCGATACGTATTCGATGCCCGTGTCGATGATGCCGTAGAGCGTGACGCTCGATTGCGCGAAAGCGGTCGTGCTCAATGTGCAGATTGCGCCGCATATCAGAAAGCGGGCCGGTGTTGTTTGCATGTCGTTGTCTCCAAACGGTGTGTTTTGTTTTTGAAGTCGAGAATCAATCGGTCGCGCGCGGGCGGCGGATCAGAAGCAGCGCCGCGACGGCGGCGATCAACGTGACCGGAATGCTTGCGCCGATCACCATCGACGAACTGCGGCCCATCGCCAGCAGCTGGCCCGCTGCGAGCGGCCCCACCACCGAGCCGGCACGCCCCACCGCCACCGCTGCGCCGACGCCCGTGCCGCGCATCGCCGTCGGATAGAACACGGCGGAGAGCGCATACAGCACCGATTGCCCGCCGATAACGAACATCCCGGCGAAGAATGCGGATACAGCAAGCGCCGCGAAGCCCGGCGCAACCGACAATGCCGCCAGCGACGCAATGATCCCGACGTACATGCCGGACACGACGACGCCTCCGCGCAGCCGGTCCATCAGCATGCCGATGCACAGCGCGCCGAGGCCGCCACCGATGTTGAAGAAGATCTGCACGTAGCCGACTTCGGCCCGCGCGAGACCGCGCGCGGCCATCAGCGACGGCAGCCAGTTGAGCAGGAAGTACAGGACGATCAGCGTGCAGAAGTAGCTGATCCAGATTTGCAGCGTCGAGAGGCCGCGGCTCGCGCCGAACAGGACTTCGCCGACGGGTGCAGGCATCAGGTTCGTGCCGTGCGACGCCTTGCGAAACGCATTGGACTCGGGCAGCAAGGCAACCAGCAGCGGCACCAGCAACAGCGGCCCCGCGCCGCCTACATAGAAGATGTGACGCCAGCCCGTATCGCCGATGCTGACGATGCCGATGATCGATGCGATCACGCCGCCAAATGGGATACCGCAATACATCACGCTCACGGCCGTGTTGCGCGCCTTCGGCGAGACAGCTTCCGACGACAGCGCGATCAGGTTCGGCAGCGCGCCGCCAAGACCGATGCCCGTCAACACGCGTACGAGCACGAGCATGCTGAAGCTGCTGACGAACGCCGTCGCGATCGACAGCAAGCCGAACACGCACACGCTAAGAATCAGTACGCGCTTGCGTCCGATGCGGTCCGCAAGACGGCCGCCGAACATCGCGCCGGGCAACAGGCCGAATGTGCCCGCGCTGAACGCGAGCCCCATCTGCGCGACTGTGAGGCCGAATTCGCGCGCCATGCGTGGCGCGGCGACGCCGACCGATTGCAGGTCGAGCCCCTCCAACAGGGCGATAGCGAAACAAAGGCTCAATGTCATGACGGCACCCGCGCCCGCGATGGGCTGCATCGTCATGCCGTCTCCTGGCAGTGCTGTTCTGGATTTCATGTCTGTCACCTGATTGTTGTGTCGATACCTGCAAACGCTTTGAGGCCGCCTCCGTATATATCAGGCAACCTGATATTGCGGCCGAATAAAAGCGCGTTCGTGAGAACGCGCAACAGATCACCGCGATGGAGCGCATTTAATATCAGGCACCCTGACAATGCAAGGCGAATGCTTTTGGTGAATACCCCAGGGAACGCGGACATCTCTATCGCGCGCCGCATCGCGAACGCCGCGCGAAGCCATATCCAGGCGCCGTCCGTGGCACGCGTGCCGAACGCGCCTACTCCAGCACGAGGGTTTTCACCGAGGACAGAACGATTGTTTATCAGGCTGCTTGATAATAGACTCTGTATCAGGCTACCTGATATTGAAACGCAGTCGGGTAACTCGGACAACACGGCATACATTGATACGCGCAACAGGCGCTGGAGCTACGAACATGGCAAGTTATGAGGGTCGCTGGAAGACGGTCGACGTGAAGGTCGAGGAAGGCATTGCATGGGTGATGTTCAATCGCCCGGAGAAACGCAATGCAATGAGTCCCACGCTCAACAGCGAAATGGTGCAGGTACTCGAGACGCTCGAACTCGACGCCGACGCCAGGGTGCTGGTCCTGACGGGCGCGGGCGATGCATGGACGGCCGGCATGGACCTGAAGGAATACTTCCGCGAAGTCGATGCAGGCCCGGAAATACTGCAGGAAAAGATTCGCCGCGATGCGTGCCAGTGGCAATGGAAGCTGCTGCGCATGTATTCGAAGCCGACCATCGCGATGGTCAACGGATGGTGCTTCGGCGGCGGTTTCTCGCCGCTGGTCGCATGCGACCTCGCGATCGCCGCCGACGAGGCCGTATTCGGCCTGTCGGAGATCAACTGGGGCATTCCGCCGGGCAACCTCGTCAGCAAGGCCATGGCGGATACGGTCGGGCATCGGCAGGCGCTCTACTACATCATGACGGGCGACACCTTCACGGGAACGGAGGCCGCCGCCATGGGCCTCGTGAACAGGAGCGTGCCGCGCGAGCAGTTGCGCGCCGAGACGGTCGCGCTGGCTGCGAAGCTGCTCGAAAAGAATCCCGTCGTGCTGCGTGTCGCGAAGCATGGTTTCAAGCGCTGCCGCGAGCTGACGTGGGAACAGAACGAAGACTATCTGTACGCGAAGCTCGACCAGGCCCAGTTGCGCGACCCCGAGAACGGACGTGCAGAAGGACTGAAACAGTTCCTCGACCAGAAGTCGATCAAGCCCGGCCTTCAGGCCTACAAGCGCGCGGAATGACGACGCACGACGCCCGGCGTGCGATGACGCCGGGCGTTCCGGTCGACAAAGGAGACAGCCATCGTGAACGAAGTGAGCATGTTGGTCGGCGGCAAGGACTGCGCCGCCGTTAGCGGCGCGACTTTCGCGCGCCTGAATCCCGTCACGGGCGCCGTGGCTTCGCGCGCGCCCGCTGCCACGCTGGCAGACGCCGACGCGGCCGTCGATGCCGCCGCAGCCGCGTTCCCCGCATGGTCGGCGCTGCCGCCCACGGAGCGCCGCACGCGTCTGCTCAAGGCCGCCGACATCATGGACGCGCGGGTCGGCGCATTCATCGAAACGGGTATCGCGGAAACGGGCGCGATGGCCAACTGGTACGGCTTCAACGTGCGTCTCGCGGCGAACATGCTGCGCGAAGCCGCAGCCATGACGACGCAGATCGACGGCAGCATCGTTCCCACCGACACGCCCGACAACCTGGCGCTCGCCGTGCGTCAGCCGTGCGGCGTGGTGCTCGGCATCGCGCCGTGGAATGCGCCCGTGATCCTCGGCACGCGCGCCGTCGCGATGCCGCTCGCGTGCGGCAATACGGTGGTGCTGAAGGCATCGGAGTTCTGCCCCGCCGTGCATCGGATGATCTGCAGCGTGTTGCAGGAAGCAGGACTCGGCGACGGCGTCGTCAACGTCGTGACGAATGCACCCGAAGATGCGCCCGCCATCGTCGAGCGGCTGATCGCGCACCCCGCCGTGCGCCGCGTGAACTTCACGGGCTCGACGCATGTTGGCCGCATCATTGCGATGCATGCGGCAAGGCATCTGAAGCCCGCCCTGCTCGAACTCGGCGGCAAGGCGCCCGTGCTCGTGCTCGACGATGCGGATCTCGACGCGGCTGTCGAAGCCATTGCGTTCGGCGCGTTCTTTAACCAGGGGCAAATCTGCATGTCGACGGAGCGTGTGATCGCACATCGCAGCATCGCGGAGTCGCTCGTCGACAAACTCGCAGAGAAAGCACGCAAACTGGTGGCCGCAGCGCCGGCCGCGCAGGGTGCCGTGCTCGGCGCGATGGTCAGCGCACAGGCTGCGCAGCGCGCGACGGCGCTTGTGAAGGACGCCCGCGATCTTGGCGCGACGATACGCGCGGGCGGCCCAACGGATGGCGCGATCATGCAGCCGACCAT